>DXBV01000038.1 GCA_019116345.1 Candidatus Allofournierella merdipullorum
CAAGCCGGTGTTCGTGACCGACTACCCCGCCGCCATCAAGAGCTTCTACATGCGCGCCAACGACGACGGCCGCACCGTGGCCGCCGCCGACATGCTGGTGCCCGGCGTGGGCGAGCTGGTGGGCGGCAGCCAGCGTGAGGAGCGGCTGGACCTGCTGGAGGCCAAAATGAAGGACCTGGGCATGAACATGGCCGACTACAAGGAGTATCTGGACCTGCGGCGCTTCGGCAGCGTGCAGCACGCGGGCTACGGTCTGGGCTTCGAGCGGCTCATCATGTACCTCACCGGCATCCCCAACATCCGGGACGTCATCCCCTACCCCCGCACCGCCGGCGGCTTCTGAGCCGCGGCCCCAAAAAGCAGAAAAGCGGCTGCCCCGTCTTTGCGGGTCCGCCGCTTTTTGTCACAGCCGGTATTTCTTCTTCAGATACTGGAGGAAGGCCGCCAGTTCCCGCTCGGCTTCCGACGGCAGCTCCCGGACGAAGAGGAAGGAAGCCCCTTTTTCCCGGGAGGGTTCCCGCCGGTCAGACAGGCCCAGCAGATAGTCCGCCGTCACCCCGAACCGCTGCGCCAGCAGCAGCTTGGTCTCGTCGTCCGGATCGGCCAGGCCCCTCTCCCAGCCGGACACCGTGTTCAGCGAAACATGCATCTGCTGCGCAAACTGACGCTGGGTCAGACCGGCGTCTTTTCGCAGTTCCGCAAGACGATCGCCCCGCATTTTTCCTCTCCCCTTCCGCGCGCGCCATATAGTTTTTGTGTTTTTTCTGTATAAAACCATATCATTTTATTTACTTTTTTCTTGAAATAACCAATTTAATTGTTTATAATCAGATTGATACACAGTTTTATTGTGTTTTTGTGATGATTTTGTGCGTTTCCATCCTCGTTTTGTGCGGCTTTTGTGAGATTTTGTCCTGATTTGCGTTAAAAAGGCAAGAAAACATATTGAAGTTCATGGAAAAATATGCCATAAATATATGTTGAAATGGTATCGTTGCCTGCGGGGAGCGGGCGCGACGCTGTTAAAAATTAAGGAGGAGAAAAAACGAAACAGAAACTCGCAGCTCTGTTTGTGACTGTCGCCTTGGCGCTGTGTGCGCTTCCTATGGCGGCGTTCGCGGAGGACACTGTTGCCAACGATGTGTCCACAGCAGACGCCCTCACGGCCGCATTGGCTGACACAAGCGAAGTTACCACCATCAATCTTGCAGAAGGCGCCACCATCAAGCTGACGTCCACCCTGCAAACAAACAAAGACGGCGTGGTCATCAACGGCAACGGCGCCACGCTGGATTTCACCGGCGTGGCGAAAGAAAGCTGGGGCCTGCTGATCAACAGCAACAACGTTCAGCTTTCCAACGTTACCATCATCCGCGGTTCTGAAGCCGGCACCAACAACACCGTGAAGGTGTCTGCCGAGAAGACCAATCCCAACCAAGACCGGCTTACCGGCGTCAAGCTGACCGGCGTTACCATCAATGGCGGCGGCGGTCTGGACGTCTATAACAGTGATGCGGAACTGAATGGTGTCACCGTGAACGACTCCATCAAGGCCGGCATCGCCCTTTCCCACGGCGCGGTTGTCACCGGCGACAACGTCACGATCGACAACCCCGCCTGGGGCGGCTTCGGTTTGATGTACAGCGCTGATCGTGACGGCGATGCCCGCAGCACGCTCAACATCCCGACCATTAACTACACCGGCGATGCATCCGCCATCTATTGTGAGAAGACCACGGGCACTCCGGATCAGGTCAGCACTTCTTTCCCCAAAACTTACGCCGAGGACGGCAGAACATTCTACCTTGCCTCGGTTCCCACTGTCGCCGTGATTGACAGCGTGAATTATGCCGATCTGGCTTCCGCTGTTAAGGATGTGAAGTCCGGCCAGACGATCTCCCTTTCCAGCAATGCCGTTCTGAGCAGCATGCTGACCATCAACGTCCCCGACGTCACCCTGGACCTGGGCAATAACATCATCAGCGCGGCAGACGATTTTGCCTTCACCGACAACAACAGCCGCCACCTGGCGGACATCACTGCCAACGGCGTCGTTCTGCGCAACGGCACCCTGTCGGCCGGCGCCAACAACAACCACACCCTGAACGTCTGGAACGCTCAGAATGTGCAGCTGGCCAATCTTAAACTGGATAATTCCGCCGCCGGCGTTGGCGGCGCTCCCCTGATCGTGGGCGCTTCCGACGTCACCGTGACCGGCCCTCTGGAGACCGTCACCGGCCCCAACTCCTGGTATGCCATCAACGTGGACAGCCGGGTGGTCAGCGGCAGCAATGTGAGTTCCAAGCTCACCGCGGCTGAAAACTCCGCCCTCACCTTCAGCGGCTCGAACCCCGCCGGCATCTATATGGAAAACACCGCTTCCACCAGCGTCGAGGTGGCTTTCCAGCCCAATGTTACGGTCACGTCCGACATCACCGGGTTTGTTCCCATCGCGGTGAAGTCCAATGCGGAGGTCACCGTCACGGACCCCGAGAACGCCGGCATTTATGAGAACGAGGACGGCGGCTTCACCACCACTCCTCCGGTCATGACCGTCGGCACTGTCACATACAGCGGCGCGGAGTATGAGGCGGTGTTCGCCAACGGCAACTCCGCCCGCGTCTATGAAAAGGACGGCAAAACCTGTGTGGAAGTGACCGACCGCGACGGCAATACTGCGACCCACACCTTCGAAACCGACCGGCGCGTGGTCTTCGGCGGCTCCAACGTTCCGGAAGGCGGCGAAGCCGTGCTGCCCGAGACCAACATTGTGATGGACGGCGGCAAGGTGAACTACCTGTTCGGCGCCAGCCACACCACCAAAAATTATCCCATTTCTATCAACGCCGTGCGGATCACCGTGAACGGCGGTACCGTGAACATGGTGCAGACCGCCGAGCAGGGCGGCGGCATGGGCAGCTTTGACAAGTGCGGCGATTACTATGTCGACACCAGCGACATCGAGATCAACGGCGGCAAGATCGGCGCCGTTGTGGGCGGCGCCTACGGCTACACCCAGGTGGAGCATGTGTTCGTCACCGTCAACGGCGGCGAGATCAACCCCGGCGACCTCACCTCTCCCGTGCAGGCGGGCATCCTGCTGGCCGGCACCAACGGCAAGGTGGGCACCGCCACCCTGCATATGAAGAACGGCACCGTGAACGGGCTGGCTGTCGGCCAGCGGTGCTACGTCACCTCCGGCGTGACCTACAACCTGGAAGGCGGCTCCGTGGGCGATGTGTACCTGGGCTCCTACTATCCCGTTGCCACCGAGGGCTCCGCTGCCTGGGAGACCTGGGGCAGCCCCACGTCCGTTGGCAACATCAACTACGGCCAGGTTGCCGGCAAGTTCACCGTGAACATCGGCGGCACCAAGCTGAACGGCCTCTACCCCGGCTATCAGTACCTCCCGGCTGAGCGCGAGGCCATCAAGGACCCCGCTCTTGTGAAAGGTTCCATCCCCACCGGCGCCGACAATGCTGATACCGCCAAGACCCCGGTTTCCATCGCGTTGCTCTCCAACGCCCAGTCGGTTCCCAGCTACATCCTGGGCAGCACCGCTGTGACCCTTACCCCCAACCATCGCTATGAGCTCACCGCGGGCAGCAGCGACGTGCTGAGCATGATGACCAGCGAGGTCATTGCGCCCGTCACCGTGGTGACCACCAGCGTGGACATCCCCTCCACCGTGGAGTACATCTTCAACGCGCTGCTGGACGGCGATCAGAAGACCGGCTGCGAACTGACCAGCGCCGCCAAGGACTACCTTGAAAAGCACGCGGGCGACTCCGAGCTGAAGGTGCAGGTGCTGGCTAACAACCTGGCCGACTCCGCTGTTCCCGCCTCTGAAAAGGCGCTGATCACCGCCAAGGGCGCCATCGCGCAGTACATCGACATCTCCCTTGTCCTGAGCAGCGACGGCACGCCCGTGCAGGACGCGAAGATCACCAAGACCGGCCAGCCTCTGTACTTCAACGTGGAGATCCCCGCTTCCCTGGTCAAGGACGGCCGCACCTTCAAGATCGTGTCGGTGCATGAGGGCAAGCTGATCGAGTATCCCACCACCGTCACCACCGAGAACGGCGTGACCGTGGCCTCCTTCTCCAGCGACTCCTTCTCCACCTACGGTCTGATTTTCACCGACGCTTCCTCCGGCAACGGCAACAACGGCGGCAGCTCCAGCACCGCCGGCAGCACCTCCGCTCCCGTGCTGGACTCCACCCCCAAGACCGGGGCTGTGAGCCTGGCCGCCCTGCCTCTGGCCGCTCTGGCCTTCGCGGGCATGGGCCTTGTGCTCCGCAAGCGCGAGGACTGATTTTTTCCTCTGTTTCTCGGCACTGTGCGCAGGCCGCCTTTCGGCGGCCTGCGTTTTTTTGTGCTTCTTCGGAAATTTAGGCCGTTTTTGTGATTTTCAGCAATTTTTGCCTTGATAACGCGGTGAGAAGTTTTATAATATGTATTGTTATATAAGTAGCCGGGCGGAACAGCCCTCTGTTTCCCTTTCGCCCAAGGTCCGGGGCCGGCCGCCGGGCCGGCGGCTTTTTCCCCGTTTGCCCGCCGGCGAAATTCCTTCAAAGGAGACCGTTTATGAAAATCAAAGACTTCCTTCTCCGCCACCTGCCGCTGGTGTGTTTTGGCGCGGCGCTGCTGCTTTTTCTGGTGTTCGGCGGGCTGATGGTGCGCCAGGCCCTGGGCGGCGGCCAGCCCACGCCCCCTTCCGTTCCCGCCTCCTCCGGCGGTTCTTCCCTCTCCTCCTCCGAACCGGTGGAGGACCCCTGGGGCAAAAACGAGGACGGCATCCTGAATATCTACGCGCCCTACTACGAGCAGAACCAGGACATGATCGGCTGGCTGCGCATCGAGGGCACCGACATCGACTACCCCGTGGTCCGCACCCCCGGCAACAACGAGAAGTACCTGCGGCTGGGCTTTGACGGCGCTTACGCCACCGGCGGCACCCTGTTCCTGGACGAGAACTGCGACCCCGGCATCGACAAGGTCACGGCCAACCAGATGATCTACGGCCACGACATGAACGACGGCACCATGTTCGGCAAGCTGTACCTCTACGCCGACGAGGAGTACGGCAAGGAGCACTCCACCATCCGTTTCGACACCATCTACGAGACCGGTGAGTACGAGCTGATGGCCGCCTTCTACTCCCAGGTGTACTACACCACCGACACCTGCTTCAAGTACTACAAGTTCTTTGACGCGGCCAACGAGGAAGAGTTCAACGACTATGTCTCCAACGTGAAGGAGCTGGCCGAGTACGACACCGGCGTGACCGCCGAGTACGGCGACACCCTGCTCACCCTCTCCACCTGCTCCAAGCACGTGGAGAACGGCCGCTTCGTTGTGGTGGCCAAGAAGGTGAAATAAGGCGCTTCTTTGCACCCTTTCTTCCCCGCCCCGCCCGGGCCTTTCGGCCCCGGGCGGGGCTTTTTTTGTCATTTCCCCGGAATGGTTACAAGGGTATGACAAGCCGCAGGGCATTTATGCGTCAATTTGCACAAGAATTTTTTCTCCGCCGCTTGCATACTGATGAAAATGACCTTTTTCCCTTGCAAACAGCGGGTCCGGGCGCTATAATAAACTTGCTTGAAAACGTTTCCGGCAACGTTTTTGGAACAGTATTCCGCCGGGAAAGCGAGGGCGACGCCGTTTTGACCATCAAGGACATTGCCCGGGAAAGCGGCTACGCCATCAGCACCGTCTCCCGCGCGCTGAACGACCATCCGGACGTGAGCGAGGAAGCCAAGCGCCGCATCGCCGCCATCGTGGCGGCAAAGGGTTTTGTGCCCAACGCCAACGCCCGTCAGCTCAAGCGCCAGCAGGCCAAGAGCGTGGCCTTCATCGTGCGCGGCACCTCCAACCTGTTCTTTGCGGACATGCTGGTGGAACTGCAGCGGCTGGTGGGCGAAGCGGGCTACGAGGGCGTTGTGGAGTATGTGGGCGAGACCGCCGACGAGGTGGCCGCCGCCCAGCGGGTGTGCCGGGAGCTGAAACCCCGGGGCATCATCTTTCTGGGAGGCGACAGCCGCAACTTCCGCAAAGGGTTCGACAAGATCGACCTGCCCTGTGTGCTGGCCACCACCGTGAGCGACGAGCTTCGGTTCGAGAACCTCTCCATGGTGGGCGTGGACGACAAAGCCGCCGGCAGCGCCGCCATCGACTATCTGGTGGAGCGGGGCCACCGGGACATCCTGGTGCTGGGCACCGACCCCGAGCGCTCCAGCCCCGGCAAGATGCGCCTGGAGGGCGCGCGCCAGAGCTTTGAGGCCCACGGCATCCCCTTCGGCCCCGACCGGTTTTTGCAGGCGGAGTTCAGCATGGACGGCGGCTACACCGCCATGAAGGCCTTTCTGGACAGCGGCAGCCGGGTGAGCGCGGTGTTCGCCATGAGTGACGTGACCGCCATCGGCGCGGCCCGTGCCATTCTGGACGCGGGGCTCACCGTTCCGGGAGACATCTCGGTGCTGGGCTTCGACGGCATCCCCATGGCCCGGTTCTACAACCCTCAGCTGGCCACCATGGTCCAGCCCGCCGCCCAGATCGCAAAGACCAGCGTCAAACTGCTTTTGCGCTGCATCGAAAAGCGGCAGCCGGCGCAAACGGTGCTTTTGGAAGCCACCCCCACGCCCGGCGGCTCGGTGAGAGCCATCTGATTTTTGGTAAGCAGAGCGGAAGGTCCGCTTTTGTTTTAAACCGCTCCCGCAAGGGAGCAAAAGAAAAAGGAGAACACATATGAAAAAGGCACTTGCACTCGTGCTGGCCGGCGCCATGGCTCTGAGCCTGGCCGCTTGCGGCAGCACCCCCAGCAGCACCGCCACCTCCGGCAGCACTCCCGCCTCCGGCGCTTCCACCGCTTCCGGCAAAGTTTACTACCTGAACTTCAAGCCCGAGCAGGATCAGCAGTGGCAGGACCTGGCCAAGGTCTACACCGAGCAGACCGGTGTGCCCGTGGAGGTCGTGACCGCCGCTTCCGGCAACTACGAGACCACTCTGATGGCCGAGATGGGCAAATCCGACGCCCCCACCCTGTTCCAGGTGAACGGCCCCGTGGGTCTGGCCAGCTGGAAGGACTACTGCTATGACCTGTCCGGCAGCGACATCTACGGCCAGCTGACCAGCGACGCTTACGCTCTGAAAGAGGGCGACACCGTCTACGGCATCGGCTACGTCATCGAGAGCTACGGCCTGATCGTCAACAAGACCCTGCTGGCCGAGGCGGGCTACACCGTTGAGGACATCCAGAGCTTTGAGGATCTGAAGGCTGTGGCCGAGGACATCACCGCCCGCAAGGACGAGCTGGGCTTCGCCGCCTTCACCTCCGCCGGCATGGACGGTTCCTCTGACTGGCGCTACAAGACCCACCTGGCGAACCTGCCCATCTACTTCGAGTACCAGGATGAGGGCATCACCAGCACCGACGCCATCAAGGGCACCTACCTGGACAACTACAAGAACATCTGGGATCTGTACATCAACAACTCCACCTGCGAGCCCTCTGAGCTGGCCGCCAAGACCGGCGACGACAGCCGCAACGAGTTCCTGGCCGGCGAGGCCGTGTTCTTCCAGAACGGTTCCTGGGAGTACGTCAACCTGACCGGCGAAGGCAAGTTCACCGATGACGACCTGGCCATGATCCCCATCTACATCGGCGTGGGCGACGAGGCCAACCAGGGCCTGTGCACCGGCACCGAGAACTACTGGTGCGTGAACAACATGGCTTCTGAGGAAGACATCCAGGCCACCCTGGACTTCATCAACTGGTGCGTCACCAGCGAGGAAGGCACCACCGCCATGGCCAACGAGATGGGCTTTGTCATCCCCTTCAAGGGCGCTGCCGAGTCTCCCAACCTGTTCGTGAAGCAGGACGCCGAGATGACCGCCGCGGGCAAGACCCCTGTGTCCTGGAACTTCACCACCATGCCCTCTGAGGAGTGGAAGAACGTTCTGGGCACCGCTCTGACCGCCTACGCCGCCGGCACCGGCAGCTGGGACGACGTTGTCACCGCGTTCGTGGACAACTGGGCCGCCGAGTATCAGCTGGCCAACGGCTGAACCCTGCACCGATAACAAATGGGGGAGCCTCTCGCTCCCCCATTTTTCGGTCGGGGCCCCATTGTAAGGAGGGATAAAAAGCGGCATGCAAAAAACATTGAAAAAATACTTCCCGATCTTTGTGCTGCCCACGCTGGCCGCCTTCACCATCGGGTTCATCGTTCCCTTCATTGAGGGCATCTACCTTTCCTTCTGCAAGTTCACCACGGTGAACAACGCGAAATGGGTGGGCATTTCCAACTATGTCACCGCCCTGAAAGACGAGAGCTTCATGTACTCGTTCTGGTTCACGGTGGCCTTCACCGTGGTCAGCACCATCACCATCAACCTGCTGGCTTTTGCCGTGGCGCTGGTGCTCACCCGGAGCATCAAGGGCACCAACTTCTTCCGCACGGTGTTCTTCATGCCCAACCTCATCGGCGGCATCGTGCTGGGCTACATCTGGAACATCCTCATCAACTGCGTGCTCAGCCTGGTGGAGCAGCCTCTGCTGGGTCTGAACACCCCCGCCGGCTACTGGGGCCTCATCATCCTGATGGCCTGGCAGCAGGTGGGCTACATGATGATCATCTACATCGCCGGGCTGCAGAGCGTCTCGCCGGACCTGCTGGAGGCCGCCGCCATCGACGGCGCCAACAGCTGGCAGACCCTCGTCAAGATCAAGCTGCCCATGGTGATGAGCAGCGTGACCATCTGCCTGTTCCTCACCCTGACCAACAGCTTCAAACTGTTTGACCAGAACCTCTCCCTCACCGGCGGCGAGCCCAACCACGCCACCGAAATGCTGGCGCTGAACATCTACAACACCTTCTACGCCCGCTCCGGGCCCCAATGGAAGGGCATCGGCCAGGCCAAGGCTGTGATCTTCTTTGTTGTTGTGGTCATCATCGCGCTGGTCCAGCTGAAGGCCACCAGCTCCAAGGAGGTGCAGCAATGAACAACTCGAAAGCCAAAAGCGCCCTCAACATGGTGTTCACCGTGCTGTTCAGCGTGCTGGCGGTACTGTATATCTACCCGGTGTTCATGATCCTGATCAACTCCTTCAAGGTGGAGACCGCCATCAGCACCAGCACCGTGTTCCAGCTGCCCACCGCCGAGACCTTTGCCGGCGCGGCCAACTTCGTGGCCGCCGTGGTCAGCCAGGGCTTTTTGCAGAGCTTCTTCTACACTCTGTTCATCACCCTGTCCTCCGTGGCGCTGATCCTGCTGTGCTGCTCCATGTGCGCCTGGTACATCACCCGCATCAACGGGCCCGTCTCCAAGGCCATCTACTACCTGTGCGTGTTCAGCATGGTGGTGCCCTTCCAGATGGTGATGTTCACCCTGGCCCAGACCGCCGACAGCCTCAATCTGAACACCCCCTACAACATCTGCATCATCTACCTGGGCTTCGGCGCCGGGCTTGCGGTGTTCATGTTCTGCGGTTTTGTGAAGAGCATCCCGCTGGAAATTGAGGAAGCCGCCACCATCGACGGCTGCAACCCGCTTCAGACCTACGGCCTGATCGTGCTGCCCATCCTCAAGCCCACCCTCATCTCGGTGGCCATTCTGCAGGCCATGTGGGTGTGGAACGACTACCTGCTGCCCACCCTGGTGCTGGACATCCGCAAGTACCGCACCATTTCCATGCTCATCCAGTACTTCCGCGGCAGCTACGGCCGCGTGGAGATGGGCCCCATGATGGCCTGCATCCTGCTGACCATCCTGCCCATCATCGTGTTCTACCTGTTCTGCCAGAAGTACATCATCGAGGGCGTCGTTGCCGGCGCGGTGAAGGGATGAGAGCCGCGGGCATTCTTCTGCCTCTTTCCAGCCTGCCGGGGCCTTACGGCATCGGCACGCTGGGCAAAGAGGCGCGGCATTTCATCGACTTCCTCGCCGACGCGGGCCAGAGCTACTGGCAGATTTTGCCCATCGGCCCCACCGGCTACGGCGACAGCCCCTATCAGAGCTTTTCCGCCTTTGCGGCAAACCCCTATTTCATCGACCCCGGCCTGCTGCTTGCCGAGGGCCTGCTGGAAAAGGGAGAGGCCGAGGCCTTCCATTGGGGCTACGACGAGACCAAGGTGGACTACGGCGCGCTCTACCAGGGCCGCCACGCCCTTTTGAAAAAGGCGGTGGACCGGCTGGAGCCGGAGAACGAGGGCCTTGCGGCCTTCTGCGCCGAAAACGCCTTCTGGCTGGAAGACTACGCGCTGTTCATGGCTCTGAAGGGCGAGAACGGCCAGAAGAGCTGGCTGGACTGGCCCGACGAGGTGCGGCTGCGGGAGCCTCAGGCCCTGCGCCGGGCCGCCCAGCGGCTGGCGGGGCCGGTGCGCTACTGGAAGGGCGTGCAGTACCTCTTCCACCGCCAGTGGACCGCCCTCAAGGCCTACGCCAATGAAAAGGGCGTTGCCATCATCGGCGACATCCCCATCTACGTCTCCCCCGACTCTTCGGACATCTGGGCCGGGCCGGAGCTGTTCCAGCTCACCGCCGACCGGCGGATGGCCGCCGTGGCGGGCTGCCCGCCGGACGCCTTTGCCGCCGACGGCCAGCTGTGGGGCAACCCCCTCTACGACTGGGACTACCACTACACCACCGGCTACGCCTGGTGGGTGCGCCGTCTGGCCCACGCCTGCACGGTGTACGACGTGGTGCGCATCGACCACTTCCGGGGCTTTGAGAGCTATTTTGCCATTCCCGCCGGCGACGACACCGCCAAAAACGGCGTGTGGCGCAAGGGGCCGGGCATGGCGCTGATGCGCGCGCTGCACAAAAACCTGCCCCACGCCCGCATCATTGCCGAAGACCTGGGCTATCTCACCCCCGAGGTGAAAGCCCTGCTGGAAGCCAGCGGCTATCCGGGCATGAAGGTGCTGCAGTTCGCCTTCGACAGCCGGGAGGCCGGGGACTACATGCCCCACAACTATGTGCCCAATTCGGTGGTCTACACCGGCACCCACGACAACAACACCACCGCCGCCTGGCAGAGCGACGCGGCGGAGAAGGACGTGGCGCTGGCCCGGGCCTACATGGCCTGCAGCGAACAGGAAGAGCTGGTGGACGCCTTCATCCGCACCGCCTTTGCCAGCGTGAGCGACACCGCCATCATCCCCATGCAGGACTGGCTGGCTCTGCCCGCCTTTGCCCGCATGAACACCCCCAGCAAAGCCGGGGGCAACTGGCAGTGGCGCATGGCGCCGGGTGTGGCCAGCTCTGGTCTGGCCCAGCGCATCCGCCGGCTGACCGTGCTCTACGAGCGCACCGGCCGCTGAATCCTTTTTCATCCCTCCCCGCCCCGGGCATGCCGCCCGGGGCGGATTTTTGTCTTTTTATTTTCACAATTCCGTGCTACAATAATTTTTAACGGCATTTTGCGGCCGGAATTCCCTTCCCTCGGAGGCTTTTGTATGCGCACGCTGGTCTGGTTCATCTATTTCTGGGGCTATATGCTGCTCCACCTGTCCGATCTCCGCCGGGGCACCCGGGCGCTGGAGGCGGGCGACTGGGCCACGGCGGACGCCCTGGCCGCCGAGCACGTGCCCCACTGGGCGAACCGGCTTTTAAAGCTGGCGGGGGTGACGGTGACGGTGGAGGGGCTGGAAAACATCCCCAAAGGCCGGCCCTGCGTTTTTGCCGGCAACCACCGCAGCTACTACGACATTCCGCTGGTGCTCACCCAGCTGGACGCGCCCCACGGCCTTGTGTCCAAAAAAGAGGTGGCAAAGCTGCCGCTGGTGCGGGGCTGGATGCGCCTTTTGCACTGCGTCTTTCTGGACCGGGAGGACCCCCGCAAGGCCATGGCGGCGCTGAACGAGGCCATTGACCTGGTGAAAAAGGGCTACTCCCTCACCATCTTCCCCGAGGGCACCCGCAACAAGGGCGCGGAGGGCAGCCTTCTGGAGTTCAAGAGCGGCGCGTTCCGGGTGGCCACCAAGGCGAAGGCCCCCATCGTGCCGCTGGCCATCACCGGCAGCCGGGACATCATGGAAAATCACCACATGTTCATGCACCCGGCCCACGTGACCATCCGGGTGCTGGAACCCATCGAGACCGAGGGCCTCACCAAAGAGGAGATCCGCGCCCTGCCCCAGCGCACGGCGGACATCATTGCGGCGCATCTGCCCGCTGACAGCGGCAACCGCTGAAAGGAAGGTCTTTTATGGCAAGCGCACGCTACACCCTGAACATCAAGCCGGAGGATCTGGAGCCGGACAAGCCCCGGGAGCTGACCCGAAAGGAGAAGCTGGCCAACTGGTGGTGGTACCACCGGCTGCACGTGGGCATCGGCGCGGCGGTGCTGGCGGTGGTGATCTGGCTGGCGGTGGATTTCTTCGGCCGCGTTCTGCCGGACTACCAGATCGCTCTGGTCACCGAGCAGTACATCCCCGACACCGTGCTCTCCGAGCTGGGCGACGCCCTGGCCGTTTACGGCGCCGACCTGAACGGCGACGGCCAGACGCTGGTGCAGGTGAACGGATACCAGCTGAGCTTCACCGCCACCGAGGAGGAGGACTCCTCCGTGGCCATGGACGCCCTCACCCAGATGACGGGCCTCACCACCCTCACCGGCGACGTGAGCGCCCGCACCAGCCTCATCTTCCTCACCGACGACCCGGAGGGCTTTCAGCTTTCCTTTGAGCTTTTAGCCGCGGCGGACGGCAGCCTGCTGCCGGAGGGCGCGAGCGCCGAAGAGGCCCAGTTGTTCGCCTTCGGAGACTGCCCTGCGCTGGCAGAGCTTGCCTTGAGCGACGAGACCCGGGCCTATCTCGAAACCTTTTACATCGCCCGCCGGGGCTTTGCCGACGGCAAAACGCTGGCGGACTATCCGCAGGAGAACGAAGCGCTCTATAAAACGCTCACCGCCGGAGCCGCTGCGCAGTAACGGCTTTGCAACGAAATAAAGCGGCCTTCAGGCCGCACAAAGGGGTATTGACCGATGGGAATTTTCAACCGCAACTTTGACCGGCCGGGGCCGGGCGTCGCCAAGGACGCCCCCCGCAAAAAGGGCGCGGCCCGCTTCTTTGAGGTGCTGGGGCGCGACTGGGGCAGCTTTTTCAAGGCCAGCCTTCTGTGTCTGCTGGGCTACATTCCCTGGACACTGCTGGTGGGCATCGGCGTGCTGGGCCAGAACCTGATCTTCACCCTGGCGGGCGGCCTTGTGGGCGGCGTGATCGCCGGGCCCACCCTGGCGGGCATGCACGACACGGTGCTGCGCTCGATGCGGGACGAGCCGGGCTTCTGGTGGCACATCTACAAACGTGCCTTCAAAAACAACTGGCGGGCCTCCATGGCCCCCGGCGCGCTGCTGGGCTTCCTCACCGCCGGCCAGCTGTTCATGCTGTGGTTCATTGTGGCCGGCGGCCTGTCGCTGGGCCTGGGCGGCATGGTGATGCTGGCGCTGAACCTGCTGCTCACCGGCATGTGCGTGCCCTTTGTGTTCGGTCAGCTGGTGCTGATGAACATGAGCTTTGTCACCCTTTTGAAAAACAGCCTGTTCCTGGCCCTGGGCCACGCGGTGTGGGCCCTGGTGATGGCGCTGGTGCAGATCGTTTACTGGGGCGCGATGCTGCTGATGTTCCCCCTTTCCGTGCCGCTGCTGGTGGTGCTGGGCTTTGTGCCGGTGACGGTGTTCTGCCAGCAGATCGCCTACCGGCTGATGGACAAGGTCTTTGGCCTGGAAGAGCAGTTCCGCAAAAAGCGGGAGGCCGAGCTGACCGGGGAGAGCGGGGAATGAAGCTGCCTGCCTTCCTGCGCCGGGGCGAAAAGAAGGAAAAACGCCCTCTGAGCGCTCAGCTGGACAACCCCTACCGCCCCATCTACGGCCGTGAGCGCCGTTTTGAGGATCTGGTGCAGGCGAAAAAGCCGGACCCCTCCGAAAAAAAGCCATAAAACAAGCGTCCCGGCGGGCAATGCCCGCCGGGATTTTTTTGTGTCCTTTTTATTGTGCAATAGGCCCGTTTATGGTATACTTTACTGCGACAGAGCAAAAAAGGGGGCATCCGGGATGAACGAACTGGAACAGGCGCGCCGCACCATCGACCAGGTGGACCGCCAGATGGCCGCGCTGTTTGAGGAGCGCATGGCCGCGGTGGCGCAGGTGGCGGCCTACAAGGAGGCCCACGGCCTGCCGGTGCTGGACGCCGGGCGGGAGGCCCAGGTGGTGGAAAAAAACCTGGCCCTTTTGAAAAACAAGGACCTCGCCCCCTATTACACCGATTACATCAAACATCAGATGGCCCTCTCCCGCCAGTACCAGACCAAGGTGCTGGGGCGGGACCGGGTGGCCTACCAGGGAGTGGAGGGCGCCTTTTCCCACATCGCGCTGAAAAGCCTCTTCCCCCGGGCCAAAGCCGTGGCCTGCCCCACCTTCGGCGGGGTGTTCGAGGAAGTGGCCAGCGGCCGCGCCGCCTGCGGCGTGCTGCCCTTTGAGAACAGCCACGCCGGCGACGTGGCGGCGGTGCTGGACCTGTGCTACGCCCACAAGGACATCTTTGTCACGGCGGTGTATGACCTGCCGGTGCGTCAGAACCTGCTGGGCCTGCCGGGGGCAAAGCTGTCGGACGTGAAAAAGGTGTTCAGCCACCCCCAGGCCATCGCCCAGAGCGAGCGCTTTTTGAAGAGCCTTTCCCTGCCCGCCGAGAGCTGCGCCAACACCGCCATGGCGGCAAAGCAGGTGGCCGAGGGGGGCGACAAATCCCTGGCGGCCATCGCCAGCGCCGAGACCGCCGCGCTCTACGGTCTGGAAGTCCTGGCCGCGGACATCAACTCCGACGGCGACAACACCACCCGCTTCATCGTCATCAGCCGCACCCGGGCCACCGCGGGCGACCGGTTCAGCCTTTTGTTCACCGTGGAGCACAAGGCGGGCATGCTGGCCCGGGTCATTCAAGCCATCGGCGCGGCGGGCTTCAACATGGAGAGCATCAAGAGCCGCCCGAAACCCGGCGTGCCCTTTGAGTATTATTTTTACGTGGAGCTGGTGGGCCGCACCGACAGCGACGGCGCCCGCGCCCTGCTGAAAGAGCTGGACGGCGTGTGCGACACGGTGCGGGTGCTGGGGGTCTATTCCCGCAGCGCAAAAGAGGAAAGGGAGTAAGGACATGAAACTGACCATGCGTCTGGGCGCGCGAAGCTACGACATCATTTTAAAGCGCGGAGCGCTGAAAAACCTCGGCGCCCTCATCAATCTGAACCGCAAGGTGTTCATCGTCACCGACAGCGGCGTGCCCGCCGAATACGCCGAAACGGTGCGGGCCCAGTGCAAGGAGGGCCTTGTGTACACCGTGCCCCAGGGCGAGGGCAGCAAAAGCCTTGCGATGTATCAGAAGCTGCTGGAGGCCATGCTGGAGGCGGGCTTCGGCCGCTCCGACGCGGTGGTGGCCGTGGGCGGCGGCGTGGTGGGCGATCTGGCGGGCTTTGTGGCCGCCACCTACATGCGCGGGGTGGACTTCATCAACTGCCCCACCACCACCCTCTCCCAGATCGACTCCTCCATCGGCGGCAAGGTGGCGGTGGACCTGGGCCGCACCAAGAACATCGTGGGCGCCTTCTGGCAGCCGAAACTGGTGGTGGTGGACCCGGACACCCTCTCCACCCTGCCCCGCCGCCACTTTGTGAACGGCCTGGCCGAGAGCGTGAAAATGAGCCTCACCTGCGACGCGGAGCTGTTCCAGCTGTTCGAGACCGGCGACGTGGACGCTGAACTGGAGACCATCATCCGCCGCAGCCTGCTCATCAAAAAGAGCGTGGTGGAGCGGGACGAGACGGAACAGGGCCTGCGGGCCATTTTGAACTTCGGCCACACCCTGGGCCACGGCATCGAGGCGGTGAAGGGCATCGGCGGCCGGCGCAAGACCGGTCTTTACCACGGCGAATGCGTGGCCCTGGGCATGCTGCCCATGATCGAGGACAAGCAGCTGCAAAAGCGCACCCGGGCGGTGCTGCGCAAGCTGGGCCTGCCCTGCCGCGCAAGCTACAACAAGGAAAAGGTGCTGGCCTACATGCTCCACGACAAAAAGGCCCGGGGCGACTCCATCACGCTGGTGAAGGTACCGGGCCTCGGGTGCTGGCGGCTGGACAAAGCCCCCTTGAGCGAGCTTGAGACCATTGTGATGGGGAAGTGACGAGATGAGCAACTCTTTTGGCGGCGCGGTGCGCCTGACCATCTTCGGCGAGAGCCACGGCGCGGCCATCGGCGCGGTGCTGGACGGCCTTGCCGCCGGGCACCCGGTGGACGAAGATTACATCACCTTTCAGATGGACAAGCGCCGGGCCAAAAAGGACGGCCTTTCCACCGCCCGCACCGAGGCGGACAAGGTGAATATTCTCAGCGGCGTGTATAACGGCTTCACCACCGGCACCCCGGTGACGCTGGTCATCGGGAATCAGAACACCCGCTCGGGCGACTACGCGAAAACTGTGGGCCTTGCCCGGCCCGGCCACGCGGACTACACCGCCCATGTGAAATACGCCGGCTTTGAGGACTGGCGGGGCGGCGGGCATTTTTCCGGCCGCATCACCGCCGCCCTCACCGCGGCGGGGGCGCTGTGCCAGAGCATTCTGGCGGCAAAGGGCATCCTTATCGCCACCCACATCGCCCGGGTGGCGGGCGCTTCCGACGCGCCCCTGGCCTTTGAGGAGAGCGTCCTGCGGGCCCAGCTGGAGGCCCTGGAGGCGAACACCGGCTTCCCTGTTCTGGACGAGGCCGCGGGCGAAACCATGCAGGCGGCCATCCGCGCCGCCGCCGCCGAGGGCGACAGCGTGGGGGGCGTTTTGGAAACGGCGGTGCTGGGCCTGCCCGCCGGCCTGGGCGAGCCCTTCTTTGACAGCGTGGAGAGCCAGCTTTCCCACCTGCTCTTTTCCATCCCGGCGGTGAAAGGGGTGGAGTTCGGGGCGGGCTTCGGCTTTGCGGACTTAAAGGGCAGCCAGGCCAACGACCCGTTGACAGTAGAGAACGGCCGGGTGACGGCCCTTTCCAACAACGCGGGCGGGGTGAACGGCGGCATCACCAACGGCATGCCCCTTGTTTTCCGCAGCTGCGTGCGGCCCACCCCCAGCATCTACAAACAGCAGCAGACGGTGGACCTTGCCAAAAACGAGGCGGCCACCCTGCAAATTCAGGGCCGCCACGACCCCTGCATTTTGCACCGGGCGGCCATCGTGCAGACGGCGGCCACGGCCTTCGGCCTGCTGGACCTGCTCACCCAGAACGGCGGCGGCCAGCGGCAGGCCGGGCGATAAGGGGGCGGAAACAATGGAATACGGACTTATCGGCGCCACCCTCAAGCACAGCTATTCCAAGCTCATCCATGAGCAGCTGTACCCCTGCGATTATCAGCTCACCGAGCTGCCCACCGAGGCCGAGGCGAGGGAATTCATGGAAAAGCGGCCTTTCAAGGCCATCAACGTGACCATCCCCTACAAGCAGCTGGTCATCCCCTACTGCGCCGTGCTGGACGAAAAGGCCAAGGCCATCGGCGCGGTGAACACGGTGGTGAACGTGAACGGGGTGCTCCACGGCTACAACACCGACTTCGACGGCTTCGCCTTTCTGGCTGCGGCCCACGGGGTGGAGTTCAGCGGCCGGAAGGTGCTGATTTTGGGCACCGGCGGCACTTCCAAAACCGTCACCGCGGTGGCGAAAGCGGCGGGCGCGGCCGAAGTGCTCTACGCCAGCCGCACCCCCGGCGAGGGGCGCATCTCCTACGAAGACGCCCTTTCCTGCGGCGCGCAGGTGGTGGTGAACACCTCCCCCGCCGGGATGTATCCGAACAATGAAGCTCTGGCCCTGGACGTGGCGAAGATGCCCGGTCTTGAGGCGGTGCTGGACGCGGTCTATAACCCCTTCTCCACCCGGCTGGTGCAGGCCGGGCGGGCGGCGGGGGCCAAGGCCGCCGAGGGCCTGGAAATGCTGGTGGCCCAGGCGGTGTACGCCGCCGCCCTTTTCACCGGCACCCAGCCCCAAACCGGCCGCATCGCCCCGCTGGCCAAGGCCATCTTTGCCGAAAAGGCCAACATCAGCCTGGTGGGTATGCCCAGCTGCGGCAAGACCACCATCGGCAAGCAGCTGGCCAAGGCTTTCGGCAAAACCTTTGTGGACCTGGACGCCGAGATCGTGAAAGCGGCGGGCAAGCCCATTCCGGACATCTTCGCCGAGAGCGGCGAAGCGGGCTTCCGGGATTTGGAGCAGCAGGTCACCGCCCGCTTTGCCAAAGAAGGGGGTCAGGTGCTCTCCACCGGCGGCGGCGCGGTGCTGCGCAGCGAGAACGTGGCCGCTTTGCGGCAGAACGGGCCGGTGGTGTTCATCGACCGGCCGCTGGAGCTTTTGCGCACCGGCGGCGGCAGGCCCCTTTCCACCGACCGGGCGGCCCTGGCCGCCATGGAGAAAAAACGCCGCCCCCTTTACGAGGCGGCGGCGGACATCCGCATCCCCAACAACACCGACGTGTTCCGCCGGGCGGCAAAGGCCGCAGAGGAGGCATTGCATGCGTATTTTGGTACTTAACGGCCCCAACCTCAACCTGCTTGGGGTGCGGGAGCCGGGCCTTTACGGCACCGTGGACTACGACGGGCTTCTGGCCCTCATTCAAAAAGAGTGCGACGCCTTGGGCGTGGAGGTGCGCTTTTACCAGTCCAACCACGAAGGGGACCTGGTGGACGCCATCCAGGCCGCGCGCCTTGACTGCGACGGCATCGTGCTGAACCCGGGGGCCTACACCCACACCAGCATCGCCATTCTGGACGCGCTGAAAGCGGTGGCCCTGCCCGCCGCCGAGGTGCACATCACCGACATCAACCAGCGGGAGGAATTCCGCAAAATCAGCTACGCGGGCATGGCCTGCCAGGCTCACTTCATCGGCCAGGGCATCGCCGGCTATCTGAACGCCGTGCGCTGGCTGGCCGGCCGGGAGAACCAATAAAGGGAAATCGCTAAATAAGGGAGAGAGAAAGCAATGATCATTTCCACCAAAAAAGGCACTCCGCAGGAGGAACTGCAAAAAATTATTTCCGGCTTCGAGGCCCAGGGCCTTGAGGTCACCCTCATCCGAGGCACCGACTACAACGTGTTCGGCCTGGTGGGCGACACCACCAAGATCAACGACAAGGTGGTGGCCGCGAACCCCTGGGTGGAGAGCGTCACCCGCGTGTCCGCCCCCTACAAAAAGGCCAACCGCCTGTTCCACGCCGCCGACACCATTGTGGATGTAGCGGGCGTGAAGATCGGCGGCAAGGAAAACGTGGTTGTCATCGGCGGGCCCTGCAGCGTGGAGTGCGAGCAGCAGGCGGTGGACATCGCCAAGGCGGTGAAGGCCGCCGGCGGCCGGATGCTCCGGGGCGGCGCCTACAAGCCCCGCACCTCGCCCTACGCCTTCCAGGGCCTTGGCACCGAGGGCATTCTGGACCTGGTGAAGGCCCGGGAGGAGACCGGCCTGCCCATCGTGAGCGAATTGATGAGCGAGGACCGCATCGACGAGTTCGAGGAATATGTGGACCTGGTGCAGATCGGCGCGCGGAACATGCAGAACTTCCAGCTGCTGAAGGCCGTGGGCAAGATGAAAAAGCCGGTGCTGCTCAAGCGGGGCCTTGCCAACACCATCGAAGAGTGGATCATGAGCGCCGAGTACATCATGGCCGGCGGCAATGAGAACGTCATCTTCTGCGAGCGGGGCATCCGCACCTTCGAGCCCTACACCCGCAACACCCTGGACCTGTCGGTCATTCCCATCATCAAGGAAAAGACCCACCTGCCCATCGTCATCGACCCCAGCCACGCCACCGGCAACTGGCGCTATGTGGAGGCCATGAGCCTGGCTGCCGTGGCCGCCGGCGCCGACGGCCTCATCATTGAGGTGCACACCGACCCCGAGCACGCCTGGAGCGACGGCGCCCAGACCCTGAAGCCGGAGAAGTTCCGCCAGGTCATCGACAAGTGCCGCGCCGTGGCCCATGTGGTGGGCCGGGACATCTGACAAGGAGAATCGTTCCATGGAAAACCATGCCCCGCTGGTAAGCATCATCGTTCCGGTATACAACTACAAGGCCTACCTGTGCCGCTGTCTGGACAGCATCGCCGCCCAGACGCTCGCCGACTGGGAGTGCCTTGTGGTGGACGACGGTTCCTCCGACGGCAGCGCCGCCGTCTGCGACGAGTACGCCGCCAAGGATCCCCGCTTTGTGGTCATCCACAAGGAGAACGGCGGTGTATCCAGTGCAAGAAACGCCGGTTTGGAATCAGCCCGGGGCGAGTTTTTGATGTTCTGCGACCAGGACGACGCCATCGACCCTCACAGCATGGAATACGCCCTGGAGATGCAGCGGCAGGCCCCTGACGCGATGGTGATGTGGGGCTTCACCCGAAACGAAGAAGAATTTCTTGAAGCCTGTCGGGCCTCGCTGTCCTATCGTCGGCTGCGCTATCTGGACGTGTTCTGGCACAACGATCTGTTCCACACCATCTGGAACCGGCTCTACTCCATGGAGACCGTGCGTCATGCGGGCCTTCGCTTTGACGTTACGCTGGGCTGGAAAGGCCGTTTGGGAGAAGACGTGGATTTCAACCAGAAATACATCCGCGCCCGGTTTCCCGAGGGAGACTTTCCCCTGCTGTACGCCGAGCAGCCCCGGTATTTCTATTTCCCGGACAATACGGCAGCGGTGACAGAAAATCTGGAAAAGCAAACGCCCCAGGCTTTACCCCTGCCCAAGGCGGGCTATCCTGCGTCTTTACTGCAGGAATGCGCCCACATTCTCAGTGCTGTGCCTGCCGAAGACCAAGCGCGCCATGCCCACAGTCTTTGTCTGCACTATCTGCGCTGCTTTGCCTTTGGCGTGTGGAGCGCGCGGCAGCTGGGCGAAACGCTGCCCAAAGGCTTTTTCCGCCGGCCGGAGGTCCGCCGGCTGCTGGACCTGGCAAAGGCACAGCGTGCCTTCTCGGTCTATTACCTGCCCTTCCGGCTGGGGCTGGCCGGGGCTGTGGCCCGGCTCTACGCCTGGGATGAAAGCCATAACATCAACTACTGGCGCGTTTATGAACTGCAGTACCGGCTGTTTTTCCGCGGCTGGGAAAAATGATCCAAAGGAGGCTCCGCCATGGCATCGCCGCTTTTTTCGGTGATCGTGCCCGCGTATAATCTGGAAAAGCTTATCCCCCGCTGTCTGGACAGCCTGCTGGCCCAGACCTTTGCCGGCTGGGAGTGCGTCGCGGTGGACGACGGCAGCGCCGACGGCACCGGCGCGGTGTGCGACGAGTACGCCGCCAAAGACCCCCGCTTCACCGCCCTGCATCAGGAGAACGGCGGCGTGTCCAGCGCTCGGAACGCCGGCATCAAAGCCGCCCGGGCGGAGCACCTGCTCTTTCTGGACGGCGACGACACGCTGGCCCCCGGCACGCTGGAATGGCTGGCGGCCCGGCTGGAGGAGCACCCCGGCGACCTGATCGGCTACCGGCTGCGGGGTGAGGAAGATCCCGAGCCCGACCCGGCGGGCTTTTCCGAGTGCCGCCTGTTCACCGCGGCCCAGTGCCCGGCCTACATGGCCACCGGCGCGGCGGGCAACGTGACCACCAAGGTGTTCAGCGCCCGGGTCATCCGGGAAAAGGACGTCTGGTTCGACCCGGCTCTGCCCCGGGGCGAGGACCAGGACTTCTGCTTCCGCTACACCGCCGCCTTTTTCGAGCAGCGGCCCCAGGCGATGGTGCGGCAGTTCTCCGCCAAGCTGTATGTGGTCCATAAGGACAACATCGGCCATCGGGCCAGCGGCCAGAACCTGCCCACCCACTCCATCGACTGGGACCCCGAGGCCAGCCGCGGCTACGCCGCGCGGCTGATGAAGGAATACGGAGCGCTGGTGTCCTCCATGGGCGGCTGGGAGGGCTTCACCCCCGAGGAACAGCTGTACATGGCGCACCAGTACGCCCGCCGCTTCGCCTTCGCCGTCTGGGCCGCGCGCCAGCTGGGCGAAGAGCTGCCTGAGGGCTTCTGGGGCGACGGCGGCGTGGGCGGCCTCACCGAGGCCATGACCCGCTACCGGCTCTACTGCGCCTATTACTGGCCGCTGCGCCTGCGCTGGAAGCGCCTCATCGCGGCGGTGTATCATTCCGATGAAAGTGAATCCATGCGGCTGTACTGGAAGGTCTTCCTTGTGGGGGACATTCTGCTGGGCCGCCGCTGGAACAGGTTGTAACGCCATGGAACATCCCGTCATCAGCGTCATCGTTCCCGTCTACAAGGTGGAGCAGTTCCTGCCCGCCTGCATCGAGAGCATCTGCGCCCAGACCTTTGCCGGCTGGGAGTGCATCCTGGTGGACGACGGCAGCCCCGACGGCAGCGGCGCTATCTGCGACGCGGCCGCCGCGTCGGACGGCCGGTTCTCCGTCATCCACAAGCAAAACGCCGGGGTGTCCGCCGCCCGCAACAGCGGCATGGACGCCGCCCGGGGCGAATACTTCCTCTTTGCGGACGCCGACGACGCCCTGGCTCCCGACGCCATGGCTCTGGCGCTGGACGCCGCCGGCCGCTGGCCGGGGGATTTTGTCTGCTGGCGGCGCATCCGGGAGGAGGCGCAGCTGGCGCAGGCGGGCTTTGCCCCCGACTGCTCCGGTTTGCCCCAGACCCTTTACACCGAGGCCCAGAGCCGGGTGTACATGACCACCGTGGACGGCCACGCCGTGACCAACAAGCTCTTTGACGCCGCCCTCATCCGCGCCGCCGGGGTGCGCTTTGACACGACCCTGGCCAAAGCGGAGGACTATGTGTTCGGCGGCGAGTATCTGCAAGCCCTCTTTGCCGCCCGGCCCGGGGCGCTGGTGCGCCAGCTGGAAGCGCCGCTGTACTTCTGGCGGATGAATCTGGAGAGCGTGAGCAATCAAAAGGCCCGGGGCGACCGCCGGGGCAAGGTGGAGTGGGAGCCGGAGGAATACCGGGACTACGCCCGCCGCCTGGCGCAGGAATACGCCGAGGCCAGCGCCGCCATGAACGGCTGGCAGAGCATGACCGAGGCGGACCTTGCCCCTCAGCTGCGCACCTATCTGCGGCGGTTCGCTTTCGCCGTGTGGGCGTCTGGGCAGCTGGGCGAAACTCTTCCGGCGGACTTTTTCACCGCCGGCGCTGTGCCCGAACTGCTGGGCCTTTTGCGCCGCCACCGCTTTTTCACCCCCTACTATCTGCTGTTCCGGCTGCGGCTGAAAGGGCTCATCGCCCGCTGCTACGAGTCGGAGGAAAGCGGCCGGCTGACCCTCTACCGCCGGCTGTACACCCTCACCTATTACATTCTCTTTGCCTGCGGCGGCAAGCGCTGGCAGCAGGCCTGAAAGGAGCTTTTTTGCATGGAACGCGCGCCCCTTGTCTCGGTGATCGTGCCCATCTACAACATTGCCGGGCGGCTGCCCGCCTGTCTTGAGAGCCTGCGGGCCCAGACCCTCACCGACTTTGAGTGCATCCTGGTGGACGACGGCTCCACCGACGAGAGCGGGGCCATCTGCGACGAGTTCGCCGCCTCCTTCCCCGCCGCGCGGGTGGTGCACAAGCCCAACGGCGGCCTTTCCAGCGCCCGCAACGCGGGCCTGGAGGTGGCACGGGGCCGCTACGTCGCCTTTCTGGACGCCGACGACGAGCTGGCCCCCCGCACGCTGGAGTGCGCCGCGGCCACCAAGGCCGAAAACCCGGAAGCGCTGATCTGGTGGGAGTTCACCCGTGACCCGGAGCTCTATGCCCGGGCCTGCGCCGACCAGCCTCAGTGGGAACTGACCCGTCGCTCGCTGCAGCAGAGCACCGCCAACTACACCATGGTGTTCATCTTTGTCACCGGCAAGCTGCTGGAGGGCGACTTCATCGCCCGGCAGGGCCTGCGGTTCAACGAGGAACTGGGCCGTCCCGGCTTCCCCGGCGAAGACCTGGACTTCATGAACCGCTACATCGCCGCCCGCTGGGCCGAGACGGACTTTCCTGTAGTCCACATCAAAACTCCCTTGTATTATTACTACGACAATCCCAACTCCCTTTCCAATGTGGCGGTAAAGCAGGCGGACGCCCCCGACCCGCCGGAGGCGGGCTACTGCGCCCGGCTGCAAAAGGAGTACGCCGCCCTGTTTGAGGCCCAGCCGGACCTGCTGGAGGGCGACCTGGGTCTGGCGGGCACCTCCGCCCAGCACTACCTGCGGTGCCTTGCCTTCGGCATCTGGAGCGCCCGCGAGCTGGGCGAGCCCCTGGCCCGCCGGGACTGGGACGACGAAATGCTGGGCCGGATGCTGCGTTTTTGCAAGGAACAGCGCATTTTTGTGCCCTACTACATTCCCTTCCGGCTGGGCAGCGCGGCCTTCATCCGCCGCTTCTACGCCTGGGACCGGAGCTACTCCATCTGGTACTACCGCTTCAAGCTGCTGTTCCGGCTGCTGCTGCGAGGCTGGCGGGAGCCTTTGTCCTTCAAAAAATGATCTCATCAAAAGGAAGCTGATACCATGCTGGCAACCATTCATCCCGGCCCCATCGGGGGCGCCGTGACCGTGCCCCCCTCCAAGAGCATCGCCCACCGGGCGGTGCTGGCGGCGGGGCTGGCAAAGGGCCTGTCCCGCATCTACAATCTGGATCCCAGCCAGGACATCGCCGCCACTCTGGCGGCAGTGCGGGGCTTCGGCGCGAAGGTGAAGCTCAACGACCGCTACACCGACATCGAGGGCCCCGGCGGCTTTGCCACCATCCTGCGCCCGGTGGACTGCGGCGAGAGCGGCAGCACCTTGCGCTTTCTCATCCCGGTGCTCAGCCTCACCGGCCAGCAGGTGGAGTTCACCGGCCGCGGCCGCCTGTTCCAGCGGCCCATGGAGGTCTACCGGGACATCTTTGCCGCCCAGGGGCTGCTCTTCTCCCAGAGCGAGAAGGGCCTGGTCATCCGCGGGCGGCTTGCCCCCGGCGACTACCGGGTGCGGGGGGATGTGTCCAGCCAGTTCATCACCGGCCTGCTTTTCACCCTGCCCCTGCTCCACCGGGAAAGCCGGCTGGAGATCGTGCCTCCCTTCGAGAGCCGCAGCTATGTGCAGCTGACGCTGGACGTGCTCCACGACTTCGGCGTGCAGGCGGACTGGGACGCCGAGCGGGAAAACACCCTCACCGTCCCCGGCGGCCAGCGGTACCACAACCGCAGCTACACCGTGGAGGGCGACTACAGCCAGGCCGCCTTCCTGGCGGTGCTGGGCGCCGTGACCGGCGGCGTGACCGTGAAGGGTCTGAAGGCGGATTCCGCCCAGGGCGACGCGGCCATTCTGGACATTCTGAAGGCCTGCGGCGCGAAATTCACCCGCGCGGGCGACGCCGTCACCTTTGAAAAGAGCGAACTTCACGCCGTCGACATCGACCTGGCCGACTGCCCGGACCTTGGCCCCATTCTGATGGTGCTGGGCCTGTTCTGCGAGGGGGAGACGGTCATCCGCAACGCCGGGCGGCTGCGCATCAAGGAGAGCGACCGCATCGCCGCCATGGAGGAAGAACTGAAAAAATTCGGCGGCAAACTCAAAAGCGACGAGAACACCGTCACCATTCAGGGCTCCGCTCTGGCGCTGCCGGGCCTGCTCTACGGCCACAACGACCACCGGGTGGTGATGGCCCTGTCGGTGGCGGCGCTGGCCGCCGGCTACACCGCGCGCATCTCCGGCGCTCAGGCGGTGGCCAAGAGCTGGCCGGGATTCTTCGCCGTGCTCCAGCAGCTGGGCGCGGGCATCGAGGTGGAAAAGGAATGAACCAGAACAGCCGTTTCGTCATCGTGGGCCTGGGTCTTTTGGGCGGCGCCTACGCCCTGGGCCTGCGCAAGGCGGGCTTTGAGCACGTGGCCGCCATCGACCTCAAGGAGGAGGCCCTTGCCTTCGCCAAAGAGAAAGGCTACATCGAAGAGGGCCGCACCCAGGGCTTTGAGGAGATGCTGGCCCGGGCGGACTATGTGATCTTTTCGTTATATCCCACAGCGTTTATACAATGGGTAGAAAAATATGGCGCACTTTTGCCCGCCGGCTGCCTTTGCACCGATGTGTCCGGCGTGAAGGCGGGGCTGGTGGACAAGGTGCAGGCGCTGCTGCCCGAAGGCGTGGAGTTCATCGCCAGCCACCCCATGGCGGGCAAGGAGCGCAGCGGGGTGGAACACGCCCATCTGGTGGATTTTGCCCCGGCGAACTTCCTCATCACCCCCACCGAAAAGAACACCGAGGAGGCGGTGGACTTTGCCCGCAGCCTGGCAAAGGCGCTGGGCTTTGCCCGCATTCATGTCATCAGCCCGGAGGAACACGACCGGATGATCGGCTATGTGAGCCAGCTGACCCACGCCATCGCGGTGAGTTTGATGTGCGCGCCGGACGCGGAGCGCTTTGCCGACTACACCGGCGACTCCTTCCGGGATCTGACCCGCATCGCCTATCTGAACGCGCCCATGTGGGCGGAGCTGTTTTTGTGGAACCGGGAGTATCTGACGGAGGAGATCGCCGCCTTCACCGCCCGGCTGCAGCAGCTGAAAGAATATCTGCAAAGCGGGCAGCGGCAGGAGCTGGAGGCGATGTTCCGCGCCTCTTCGGCGGCCCGCGCCGCCTTTGACAAAAAAGAGAAGGAGGGGTGAACCATGCCCCGAGTGGAAGGTCAGAAGGGAAAGATCCTCCTTTTGCTGCGCATCCTCGAGCGCTACTCCGACGAGGAACATCTCATCAGCGTGCCACGCATCCTGGAGCTTCTGGAGGCCCAGGGCGTGCCCGCCGAACGCAAAAGCGTTTATTCCGACATCGAGACCCTGCAGCAGCTGGGCTATGACATCGTGCAGCAGCGGGGCCGGTCGGGCGGTTACTATCTGGCCAGCCGCCAGTTCCAGCTGCCGGAGCTGAAGCTTCTGGCGGACGCGGTGCAGGCCAGCCGGTTCATCACCCGCAAAAAGAGCGACCAGCTCATCCGCACCCTGGCCCAGTTCGCCAGCGACTGGCAGGCGGCGGACTTAAAGCGGCAGGTGTTCGCCTCCAGCCGTGTCAAGACCATGAACGAGAGCATCTACTACAACGTGGACGCGCTGCACCGGGCCATTGCCGAGGACAGGCAGGTACGCTTTGTCTATCAGGAGTGGGACCTGAACAAACGCAAGGTGGCCCGCCGGGGCGGCAGCGCCTACGAGGTGAGTCCCTGGGCCCTTTTGTGGGAAGACGAGAACTACTATCTGGTGGCCTGGGCCGAGGGGCAGGGCCTGCGCCACTACCGGGTGGACAAGATGGCCTCCATCACCCTGCTGGACGCCCCCCGCCAGGGCGCGGCGGATTACGACCCCAAAAAGATGCAGGACTACGCAAAGCCCATGTTCCAGATGTACGGCGGGCCGGTGAAGCGGGTGCAGCTTGCCTGCGACAATTCCATGATCGGCCCCATGCTGGACCGCTTCGGCACCGACGTGACGGTGGTGCCCCAGCCGGACGGCGCCACCTTCCACCTCTACGCCGACGTGGCGGTGAGCCCCACCTTCTTCGGCTGGGTGTGCGGGTTTTCCGGCAAGGTGCGGGTGGTGGCTCCCGCCGAGGTGAAAGCGGAGTTCGGCGAGACGCTTCGCGCCCTCGCCGCGGCCCAGGAGGCGCTGTGAGCTCCCCCGGGCCCATCGCGCCGGCGCTGCTGGCGTGGTTTCGGCAAAACGCCCGGGCGCTGCCCTTCCGCCAGGACCCCACCCCCTACCACATCTGGGTCAGCGAGATCATGCTGCAGCAGACAAGGGTGGCGGCGGCGCTGGAGCACTACCGCCGCTTCATGGCGGCGCTGCCGGACATCCCGGCGCTGGCCGCCTGCCCCGACGAGGAGCTGTTCAAGTTGTGGGAGGGGCTGGGCTATTACTCCCGGGCGCGGAACCTGAAAAAGGCGGCAACACTGATCTGCAGCGAGTACGGCGGCCGGCTGCCCGCAAGCTATGAAGAATTGCAGAAGCTGCCGGGCATCGGGGAATACACCGCCGGCGCCATCGCCTCCATCGCCTTCGGGCTGCCGGCTCCGGCGGTGGACGGCAACGTGCTGCGGGTGTTCGCCCGGCTTTACAACGACAGCGGCAACATCGCCGACCCGGCCACAAAGCGGCTGTTCACCCGCCGGGTGACGGAGCAGCAGCCCAAAGATGCGCCGGGCCCCTTCAACGAGGCGCTGATGGAGCTGGGGGCGCTGGTCTGCCTGCCGGGGGGCGCGCCGCTGTGCGGCGACTGCCCGCTGGCGGGCCAGTGCCTCGCGAAGGCGGCGGGCACCCAGCTGGAACTGCCGGTGAAAACGCCCCCCAAGCCCCGCCGGGTGCAGCCGGTGACGGTGCTGGTGGTGCGCCGGGAAAACCGCTGCCTTTTGCAGCAGCGGCCGGACACCGGCCTTCTGGCGGGTCTGTGGCAGCCTTTCCTCTTTGAGGAGGCGCTGGACGAGAGCGAGGCCCTTGCCCGGCTGAAGGCTCTGGGCCTCGCGGTGAACGGGGCTGAAGCGCCCCGGCCCCTCAAGGCCGCGAAACACATCTTCAGCCATGTGGAGTGGCGGATGGCCGGCTGGGAGGTCACGGCGGCGGGCGACGCCCCCGCCGGGTGCGTCTGGGCCACGGCGGAAGAGGCCGCGGGGCGCTATGCCCTGCCGGGAGCCTTCAAGGCCTACCGGCCCCTGCTCACCGGCGGCCGTTGAGCGCAAGTTTTGGTTGTAATCCGCGCCGGGCCGGGCTATAATAAGAGTGATCGCAATGCATTCTGTGCCCCGGGCCGGGGCAGCCAAAATAAAGGAGGTATCTTCCATGAAACAATCCACCTTTGTCGCGCTGGTTCTGATGCTGGCCGCCGCCGTGGGCGCGCTCACCGCCGCCTGGCTGTATGTGCGCCGCCGGGAGAAGGAGCTGGACGAGTACGAGCAGCTGCTGTTCAGCGAGGACATGGACGAGGCCGAAGCGCCTGCTCAGGAGGAAGCGCCCGCCGGGGACGAGCCCGCTGTGCCTCTCTCCGACCTCGATCCGGAATAAACCGCGCTCCGCAGGCCGCGGACGGGCAGCTCCCCGTCCGCGGCCTTTTTTCGCGCATTTTCTCTCCCTGTTTTGCCCTTTTCGCCCCTTTGTGATATAATGCGGATATGCAGCCTGCGGGCCACAGCCCGCTGACGGAAGGAGGCGCCCGGCATGAAGCGCGCGCTGCTCTGGCTTTTGATGGTCCTTTTGTTCACCGCCCTCGTGCTGGGCGGGGCGCTGGGCTTTTTCTACTATTCCACCAACGAAGACGACCTGCCCGCCGCAAATGTGACGCTGGCGGGCCAGCCCCTCACCGAGGCCGCCGGCTACCAGTGGGAGCTGCCGGTGCTGGGCGGCGTTTTGTGGCGTGAGTTTTCCCTGAGCCCCAGCCTCGCCAGCGTTGAGCTGGAGCCCGTCACCACCCCTTCGGCGGCGCTGGAGCTGGCGGAGGGCATGACCGCCGACGGCACCCTCCTCACCCTCAAGACCGCCGGCGGTGTGACCGCTTTCGAGGGCACCGCCGCCGAGTGGAAAAACTTCACCTTTCCCAGAAACGGCGAATACAGCCTCACCATCAAGGCGGGGCGGCAGGCTTCCGACCGGCGGCCCGCAAAGCCGGCGGGCTACTACCAGTACCAGTGCCGCTTCTGGGTCAACGTGCAGCCCACCCTGACCCTTTCCACCCGGCAGGCGGCTCAGGGCGACGTGGTGGCGGTGTACGTGTCCGGGGCGCTGGGCGCGGGCGGCACCCCTCCCACCGCCCAGTGTGACCTGGGGCCGGTGTGGTTCCGGCCCACCCAAAACGGATGGCTGGGCTATCTGCCCGTGACCTACAACGCCGAGGGGGGCGACTATGAGGTGACCGTGACCCTGGCGGACACCAACCTCTCCGCCACCCTCTCGGTGCGCAGCACCGAGTATTCCTCCGTGCAGGTGTCCTCCGGCAGTTCGGCCACCGCCGAGGCCAATGAGGAGTTCCGCCGGGCCATCTGGGCCCTTTACGACCAGGGCTCCAATGAGGCCCGCTGGACCGGGGCTTTCCAGTACCCCGCCCAGGGGACGAGCATCTTCCAGCCTTACGGCGCATATCTCTACGACGGTGAGACCTCTGCGGGCCGGGCCGCCAACCTGACCCTGCTGTGCCCCGAGAACGCGCTGGCCATAAGCCCGGCGGCGGGCCGTGTGGCCTATGTGGGCGAGCTGAAACTCACCGGCAACACCGTGGTCATCGACCACGGCTGCGGCGTCAAGAGTTATCTCTTCGGGCTGGAGAGCATCTCCGGCATAGCCACCGGCGACGAAGTGACCGCCGGCCAGGGCCTGGGCATCGCCGGGCGCAAGCTGATTTGGGAAGTGCGCATCGGCAACAAGAGCGTGAACCCCCAGAAGCTGACCCGGGGCGGCAGCGACGGCCTGTTCTACCGCCCGGTGGGCGACGAACTGCGCTGACGCGCCCCGAAACGCCGCTCTCTTTTGCGGCAGCGGCCCCGGCCGGGGCCGCCATTGATGTGAGGTGAACCATTTTGCAGGAAATACTCAAGTCTGCCGGCAAATGGCTGGCGCTGGTGGCGGTGCTGGTGGCAGTGCTGCTGGGCGCGGCGCTGGGGGTCATGTACACCCAGATCTCGCCGGAGGCCCTGCCCGCCTACGCCGTGACCTTCGGCGGCGGCGAGCTGCCTCAGACCGGCTATCAGTGGAAGGTGCCCATCGCCGGTGACTGGCTGCACCGCACCCTCCACCAGGAGGGCGAGGCCGCCGACCTGGGCGAAGTGACCGACAGCCACCCCGAACTGACGCTGCCTGCCGGCACCGAAGGGCAGCTGACCATCACCGACGCCGCGGGCGAAGTGGTGTTCGACGGCACCACCGGCGACTATGCCACCTTCGCCTTCGGCAAGAACGGCGACTACACCGCCCGGCTGACGGTGAGCCCCCAAACAAACGAGTTCGACCGCTCCCGGCTGGAGGGCTTCTGCCTTTATGAATTCTCCTTCCGGCTGATGGCCCAGCCCACCCTCACCCTCTCTCACACCAGCATGGTGCAGGGCGGCGTGATCGGGGTGCGGCTCACCGGCGTGGTGGGCGACGCGGTGCCCACCCTCAGCTGCGAGCTGGCCCCGGCAGTGTTCACCTTCCACAACAATGCCTGGATCAGCTATATCCCCGTGGACTACAACCAGTTCGGCGGCGACTACGAGATCACCGCCACGGTGGACGGCCAGACGGTGAGCGCCTCGGTGTACATCTACGGCCGGGAGAACCGGGAGCTGGACACCTACACCATCGACGGCTCCGCGGCCATTCCCTACATGGGTTCCGTGCCCAGCCAGCTGGAGGACGTGATGCCCATCTGCGACCCGGACGTCTACTGGAACGGCGCCTTCACCCAGCCGGTGGACGGCAAGGTGGTGCGGGACTACGCCGTGCTGGAATACACCGACCGCATCGATGATCTGACCCTCTCCATCTATCCGGAGCTGGCGGCGCTGAACGACGCCATCGCCCCCCGGCGCAGCGTCAACGTGACCATGGCCGTTACCCCCGGCAAAAAGGTGCTGGCCCCCGCGGCAGGCCGCGTGGTGTTTGCGGGCACCACCGGCGGCGGGCGCACGGTGGTCATCGAGCACGGCTGCGGCCTCAAGAGCATCCTGTATCTTTTGGGCCGCATCGATGTGAGCGAGGGCGAGTATGTGGCCCAGAACGACGTGCTGGGCACCACCCAGGGCCACATCATCTGCGAGATGCGTCTCTACGACATCCCCATCAGCCCCTGGGAGGCCTGGCGCGGCCAGGGCGCCCTGATGTGGCAGGGATAAAGTTTTAAACCAAAAGGCCCGGCACGGTGGAAAATCCACCGTGCCGGGCCTTTTGTACTGTATGTAT
>DXBV01000039.1 GCA_019116345.1 Candidatus Allofournierella merdipullorum
CCAGGGCTTACCCAAGCCCCCGGCTTAGCCGGGGGTCATGACTTTCTCTCACAGAGGCAGCCGGATGAGCAGCATATACACCGCCGTGCCCCCGAAAATGCTCAAAAGGGTGTTGCGTCGCCACAGGTGCAGCACCGCCGTCACCGCCAGCGCCCCCAGCTGAAAGGCGGCCTCCATGCCGCCGGCGGCGGGCAGGCCCTTCAGGCAGTAGATGACCAGAATGGCGATGATGGCTCCGGGCAGCACCCCGCCCAGATGCCGCACCGCACCGGGCATGGCCCGCTTGCCGCCGAACACCGCGAAGGGCAGCGCCCGGGTGAACAGGGTCACCCCGGCGGCGATGAGCAGCACCCACAAAGGATACAGTTCCATGTTACGCCGCCTCCTTTTCACGGTTCAGCACCGGCCGCGCCAGCAGCAGCACCGCCACCGTGGTGCAGAGCGCGGGCAGCAGGAAGTTGTCCGCTCCCAGCACCAGCAGGAAAACGCCGGCGCAGCAAAGGCCCAGCAGGGCGGGCAGGTGGCTTTTCGCCCCCCGCCACTGCTCCAGAAAAATCACAAGGAACAAAGCCGTCATGGAAAAGTCGATGCCGGTGAAGTCCAGGGGCAGGCCGCCGGCAAAGGTGCCCAGCAGGCTGCCCGCCACCCAGTAGAGCTGGTCCAGCAGGGCCACCAGGAACATGGCCCCGTTTTTGTCCACCCCGGCGGGCACTTCGTCCATGCCGCAGAGCACGGAATAGGTCTCGTCGGTGAGGGAGAAGATCATGTAAGGGCGCTTTTTGCCCATGGAGCGGAAGCGCTCGATGAAGGAAAGGCCATAGAACAGGTGCCGGGCGTTGATGAACAGGCTCATCAGCGCCACGGTGGGCAGGGCCGTGGGTGCGGCCAGAAAGCCCGCCAGCACAAACTGCAGGCTGCCCGCGTAGACAAGGCCGCTGAAAGCCAGGGACCACAGCGCCCCGAACCCCGCCTGCCGCAGCAGGATGCCGAAGGCCGTGCCCAGAAACACATAGCCGAACAGCACCCCCAGCGACTGGCGGAAGGCAAACCGGGCGGTCTGCCGCCAGTTCGTCTCCATGCACAACACCTCACACAAAAAAGATCTCACGCCGCCAGCATGCCCAGCGTGCCGGCGCACAAAAGCCCGAGGCCCAGCGCCGCCCGGCGGCTCAGCCGCTCGCCCAGCACCAGCCGGGAGAAGGCCACCGTCACCAGAATGCTCAATTTGTCAATGGGAGCCACCGCGCTGGCAGGGCCCAGCTGCAGCGCCCGGAAGTAGCACAGCCAGGAGCCGCCGATGGCAAGGCCGGACAGGGCGATGAACCAGCCCTCCCGGCCGCTCATGGCCCGCAGGCCCTTTGTTTTGCCGGTGGCCAGCGCCACCGCCCAGGCCATCACCAGCACCACCGCCGTGCGGATGGCGGTGCCCAGATTCGAGTCGATGCCCGCCATGCCCAGCTTTGCCAGGATGGAGGTGAGAGCGGCAAAAAAGGCCGAGAGCAGGGCGTAGAACAGCCGGCCGTGGCCCGACGCGGGCCGCGGGGCCCGCTCGCCGGGGTTCCATGCCATCAGCCAGCTGCCCGCGCCGATGGCCGCCGTGCACACAAGGCGAAGGGCGCTGGGCTCCTCGCCCAGGAAAGCGAAGGCCAAAAGGATGGTAAGTACGGTGCTCAGCTTGTCCACCGGCACCACCCGGTTTACGTCCCCCAGCTGCAGCGCCTTGAAGTAGCATAGCCAGGACGCGCCGGTGGCAAGGCCCGAGAGCACCAGAAAGGTCCACCCGGCGGGGGAGATACCCGCCACGCCCGCCTGCGCGCTGGCAAGAAACACCACCGCCCAGGCCATGGCCAGCACCACCACGGTGCGCAGAGCGGTGGCCAGGGTGGAGTCGGTGTGCTTCACGCCGCACTTGGCCAGCACCGAGGACAGCCCGGCGCACAGCGCCGAGCCGAAGGCCCACAGGACCCACATGCCAAACGCCTCCTTTTTCAGCCTTTGCGGAAGGGCGCGGCCAGCCGGGCAAACCACCCGGCGGGCGCTTCAAAGCCCACCAGAATGGCCAGCACCATGGCGGCTGCAAGCTTTACTGTCTCAAAACCGGTGAGGCTTGCCCCGGCCAGGTCCCCCTCCACCAGAGCGTAGGCCGTCTGGTAGATGCCGAGGCCCGGTACCAGCGGAAAGATGCCGGAGATGAGGAAGATGGTCACCGGGCAGCGCTGCTGCACCGAGGAAAACCGGCTGATGAGCACCACCGCCAGGGTGGCGAAAAAGGTGGCCGTCAGGGTGCCCACCGGCCCCTTCAGGGCGATGAACACCAGCCACCCGGCGGCGCCGGTGAGGCCGCAGCGGGGATAGTAGCGGGCGGGCACATGGAAGATGAGGGAGAAGGCCATGGTGCCAAGGCCCGCGAAAAACACTTCGGAACAAAAACGCCACACGGTCATGCCAGCACACCTCCCAGCCGGGCCCAGAGGGTCATCACAAGGCCCACGCCGAAGGCCATGCACACCACCACAAGGAATACGTCCAGCATGCGCACCGCGCCGGAGATGTAGTCCTGGTCGGCGATGTCCCGGATGGCGTTGGTGAAGGCCACGCCCGGCAGCAGGGGCACCAGCGAGCCAACCGTCACCATGCTCAGCTGGCTGCCAAGGCCCAGGTTGGTGAGCAGAATGGCCACCGCGCACACCAGCGCTCCGCCGCTGATGTTGGCGGCGATTTTGGAAAGCCGGCCCCGCACCGCCACCAGCAGGTAGAGGTAGAGCAAAAGGCCCGCCACAAAGGCGGCGGCGCCGTCCGCCAGAGTGCCGCCGAAGATGTAGCAGAAGGACCCCGCGCCCACGCCGCTGGCCAGCACCTGCTGCCAGCGGGGCTTGCGGGGCATGTCCTGGATCTCCAGAAGGCGGGCGTGAGCTTCCTCGGGGGTGTGCAGCCCCCGGGCGATCTCCCGGCTGAGCTGATTCACCGCGTCCACCTTGTCCAGCCGGCTGCCGGTGAGGGGGATGTGCCGCACCTTGGCAAGGCAGTGCTGCCGGCCGTCGCTGGCGGTCATCATGATGCCGTTGCTCAGCACAAAAGGCTCGAATCCCTCGCAGCCGTAGGCCGCGGCGATGCGCTCCATCGTCTCGGTGACGCGGAAGATCTCCGCCCCGCTGGACACGAGAATTTCTCCCGCCAGCGCCACCGTTTCAAACACCAGTTGGTTCTGCTCGGCCTCCATGGCCCGCCCTCCCTCTGAAGAGGATTTGCAAAGTCTGCATTTCTTCACTATAATAAAATAATCCGGGCCGGGATGCAAGAGGCGGCCCCACTCAAAAGCGGAAAGGCGGCGCGGTGCATGATCCGGTTCAACTATCCCTATTATCCCCTCCAGTGGTATAAAAACGGCAACCCCGTTTCGGGCAACGCGGGCCAGTTCAACTACAAGACCCTGCGCCAGGGCGACGAGCTGCGCGCCTGGTGGTGGCTGGGCCCCTGGTGCATGGAAAAGACCGAGCACGTGGAAACACAGACCTTCCCCTTCGGGCAGGAGGGCATCGACGCGGCCAGAGGCTGGCTGGAGGAGGCCTTCAACGCCATTCCCCGGGACACCATCGAGGCGAAAAGCGCCTTTCTGGACTCGGAGCCCTGGACGCCTCCGGCCCCGGAGGAGGAAAAGGACGAGGACGCCCCGCCCTTCTGAAAAACAAAAACGCCTGCGGCAAAAACTGCCGCAGGCATTTTTTATACGGTTTTGATGCTGCGCCACTTGCCCGCCTTCCAGCGGATGATGAACAGCACGGCGCGCAGGTTCTCGTCCAGGGCAAAGGCCATCCAGATGCCCACCAGGCCCCAGCCCAGATAAATGCCGAACAGCCAGGCGATGCCCACGCCCACGATCCACTGGCTGAGAATGCCCAGCGCCACCGGGAACTTCACGTCGCCCACCGCCTGCAGGTTGCGCACCAGCACGATGTTGAAGGCGCGGCCGATCTCCAGCACCACCTCCACCCACATGGTGCGGCAGCCCAGCGCGATGACCCGCTCGTCGGTGGTGAACAGGCTGAACAGCGGCCTTGCAAAGATGGCAAGCAGCAGGGCGATGCCCACCGTCACCGGGGCGAAGAGGCGCAGCACCCGCCAGTTCTCCCGGTCGGCCCGGTCAAAGTCTCTGGCGCCGATGCAGTAGCCGATGATGATGCCCGCCGCCTGGCTCACCGCGTTCACCAGCATGTAGCACACCTGGGCGAACATGTTCATGTACATCCGGGCGGTCACCGCGTAGGTGCCGATGGTGTTCACGAACACCAGGCTGGTGCTCTGGGACAGATTGTAGGAAAGGCCCTCGCCCCCGGCGGGCAGGCCGATGCTCAACAGCCGGCGCAGCAGGTCGGTGGGGAAGGGGCGAAGCACCTTGGGGCTCAAGGTGGCGCCCTCCACGCTCTTGAAGAGGGCGAACAGCATCATCAGCATGCCCGCCGTGCGGCACAGGCTGGTGCTCAGCGCCGCGCCCGCCGCGCCCATGCGGGGCAGCGGCCCGAGGCCGTAGATGAAGGCGGTGTTGCCCACGATGTTGATGAGGTTGATGACGCCGGCGGAGCACATGATGACCAGCATGTGGGCGTGGGCCCGCAGGAAAGCGCTGAAGGTGAGCATCAGCGCCTGGCAGGGCAGGCTCAGCGCCGCGATGAGCAGGTAGCTGCGGGCCTCCGGCACCGCCTCGGGCGGCACCTGCATCAGAGCGAACAGGCCGTCCGCCCCCAGCAGCAGTCCCAGGGTGATGATAAAACTCAGCACCAGGTTCAGCCCGGCGGCCAGGGTGTAGATCTGGCGCACCTTGCCGAACTGACGCGCCCCCAGATACTGGCTCAGCAGAATGGTGGCCGCCAGGCTGATGACCGTGAAGGTCAGGATCAGCGTGTTCATGATCTGGTTGGCGTTGCCCACGGCTGCCACTGCCGTTTCGTTGTAGTGGCTGAGCATGATCTGGTCGATGTTGCCCACCAGCATCTGCAGCAGCAGTTCGATGAAGACCGGCCAGGTCATTTTCAGCAGCGAAAACTGCATTTCGCCTGTGGCGGTGCGTTCCATATCCGTTCCTCCCTCCGGCCAAAAGCGGCCCGATTTGATCCAACGGCCATTATACACCCCGCCGCCCTGTCTTTGGTAGAGGGAAAAACGCCGATGTTTACAAAAAATAGGATATGGTTTTGTGCGATGTGCTCATAATAGGGAAGGGCAGCGGCGGTTCGCGGATTTACTTTTGCGGTGTTTTGTGGTACGCTGTTTCTGTTATTGCACGAAAGGGGGAGAGCGCATGAGCGCGACGAAACGACGGCTGGCCGCTGCGGCCGCGGCCGTGGGGCTGCTGGTTCTGGCGGCGGCATTCCTGCTGCGTTTTTCCTATTCCACCAGCTTCAAGTGGCCGGAGTACTGTGGTTACGATTCGGCCATTTTCCAGACCATCGGCAAGTATTGGGCGCAAGGGTCTGTGCCTTACCGGGACCTGTTTGACCACAAGGGGCCGCTCATCTTCTTCATCGACATGATCGGCTACCTCATCTGGGGCCGGGCGGGCATCCTGGTGCCCCAGACCATCAGCCTCGCCGTGACCCTTTTCTTTTTCTGGAAGCTGGGCCGGGTGTATCTGCCGCCGCTGGGGGCAGCCGCCGCCGCGGGGGTGGCGCTGGTGTATCTGGCCCGCACCTTCGACGAGGGCAACATGACCGAGGAGTACGCCCTGCCCTTCATCGCCGCCAGCCTGTGGCTGGCCGTGCGCTGGTGCGAGAGCCTGCGGGAAACGCCCGACGCGCCCCATCCCTGGCGCAGCGCCGCAGTCTACGGCCTCTCCTTCGGGGCCATTCTGATGCTGCGGGTCACCAGTGCGGTGAGCATCTGCAGCTTCGTGCTGGTCATCACCCTGTACACCATCGGCAAACGCCAGTGGCGTGCGCTGGCGCAGAACGCCGCCGCTTTTCTGGGCGGATTCACCGTCATCACCGCGCCGTTTTTTGCCTATTTTGCATACTACGGGGTGCTGGGCCGGCTGTTCTACGGCATGATCGGCTATAACCTGCTCTATGCCACCGAGTTTTCCCTGACCGAGTACTACGGCGGTTCTCCCTGGGCCTCCTCCACCTTCTGGCGCACCATTTTCGACTTCGGCGCGCCCTTGCTGCTGCTGGCGGTGCTGGCGCTGGTTTGCATCCTGCACAAGCCCCGCCGCCTGCTGGGCTGGGCCTGTCTGCTGGCCGCGGGGCTGAACATGTACCTGCTGTTCACCAACCGGCCCTATATGCACTATTTCCAGATCGTGGCTCCGCTGGTGCCCCTGTGCCTGGGCCTTGCCTGGCGGCTGTGGACCGAGAGCCGGGCCGGCGGCAGGCTGGTGATGGGCCTGCCGGGGCTGGTGCTGGCCGGCGTCTGTCTGGTGAGCCTGGGGGCGTGGCTGTCCTACTGGGAGGACGACGGCCTCATGACCCGCTACCCCTACGAGGTGCTGGACTACAACAACATCGCCCGCAGCATGTCGGCGGTCATCCCGGTGGAGGACCGGGATTCGGTGCTGGGCTGGGAAGTGGACGCCCAGTGGTACCTGGCCACCGACGTGCGGCCCTGCCAGCCCTACTTCGTCCACCAGGTGTGGCAGAGCGTGGCGGACCCGGACATGGCCGCCGAGCAGGCGCAGCTGCTCACAGAGGACCCGCCCCGCTGGATGGTGGTGGCGGACAGCGTCACCCCCACGCTGAGCGAGCTGCTGGAACGGGAGTACACTGCCGTCAGCAGCCGGGCCGGCTTCTATATGTTCGCCGGCTACACCCTCTACCGGCACAACTGAACAAAGAGCGGCCCGCCCCGTGTTTTCCACGGGACGGGCCGCTCTTTGTTCAAAACTGTCAGCGCAGCACCAGCTGGCCGTTCTCCACATCCACCGTCAGGGTGTCGCCGGCATTGTGGCTGCCGCCGATGATCTGACGGGCGATGAGAGTCTCCACCTTGCTCTGGATGAACCGCTTCAGCGGCCGGGCGCCATAGATGGGGTCGTAGCCCGCGTCGATGATGAAGGCCTTGGCCGCGTCGGTCACCGCCAGGTTCAGCTGCTTTTCCGCCAGACGGCGGCGCAGGTCGGTGAGCTGCAGCTCCACGATGCCGCCGATCTCTTCCCGGGTCAGGGGCTTGTAGAAGACGATCTCGTCCAGCCGTTTCAAAAACTCCGGCCGGAACTGGGTCTTGAGCAGGCCCTCCACCGCGGTGCGGGCCTCGGCGCTGATGGAGCCGTCCGGGCCGATGCCGTCCAGGATGTACTGGCTGCCCAGATTGCTGGTGAGGATGATGATGGTGTTCTTGAAGTCCACCACACGGCCCTGGCTGTCGGTGATGCGGCCGTCGTCCAGCACCTGCAGCAGGATGTTGAACACGTCGGGATGGGCTTTCTCCACCTCGTCGAACAGCACCACGCTGTAGGGATGGCGGCGCACCGCCTCGGTCAGCTGGCCGCCCTCTTCATAACCCACGTATCCCGGAGGCGCGCCGATGAGCCGGCTGACGCTGAACTTCTCCATATACTCGGTCATGTCGATGCGGATCATGTTCTTCTCGTCGTCGAACAGGGCCTGGGCCAGCGCTTTGGCCAGCTCGGT
>DXBV01000040.1 GCA_019116345.1 Candidatus Allofournierella merdipullorum
CCCTGCACAGGGCCCCCGCCCCCTCCCCATAACACAAGGAGGAAACTTATGAACGTTTTATTCTGCGCGAGCGAGGCCAACCCCTGGGCCGCCTCCGGCGGTCTTGGCGACGTGGCCGGCAGCCTGCCCAAGGCGCTGGTGCAAAACGGTGTGGACTGCCGGGTGGTCATGCCGCTGTACGGCGATCTGAAATACCGGGACGAACTGGAATACATCACCAACTTCAGCGTGCCTGTGGGCTGGCGCAGCCAGTATTGCGGACTGTTCAGCGCCAAGCGGGACGGCGTGACCTTCTACTTTTTGGACAACGAGTATTACTTCAAGCGCACCGGCCTTTACGGCTTTTATGATGACGGCGAGCGCTTCGCCTTCTTCAGCCGCGCGGTGCTGGAGATGCTGTTCTACACCGACTTCACCCCCGACGTCATCAACGCCAACGACTGGCAGACCGCGCTGGTGCCGGTGTATCTGAACCTCTACTACCGCCACCTGGATAAATACAGCCACATCAAGACTGTGTTCACCATCCACAACATCCAGTACCAGGGCAAATACGGCCTGGACATCCTGGAGGACACCTGCGGCATTGGCCGGCGGGACGCCCATCTGGTGGAGTACGACGGCTGCGCCAACTTCATGAAGGGCGCCATCGAGACCAGCGACAAGGTGAGCACCGTCAGCCCCACCTACGCCGGTGAAATTCTCGACCCCTGGTTCAGCCACGGGCTGGACGGCCTGCTGCGCCAGAAGCAGTACAAGCTGTGCGGCATTCTGAACGGCATTGACGTGGACAGCTACAACCCCGAGACCGACCCCAACATCCCCGCCCACTACAACGCCGACACCTTCGCCGAGGGCAAGGCGGAGTGCAAGCGCCGCCTGCAGGAGCAGTTCGGCCTGGCGCAGGACGGCAGCCCCGTGATGGCCATGGTCACCCGACTGGTGGGCCACAAGGGCGTGGACCTGGTGCGTGACGTGGCCGAGGGCCTCATCGACCAGGGCATCGAGCTGGTGATCTTGGGCAACGGCGAGCACGCCTACGAAGCCTTCTTCAACGACCTGGCGGGCCGTCATCCCGGCCGCGTGGGCGTGTACATCGGCTTTGTGCCCCCGCTGGCCCGGCAGATCTACGCCGGCGCGGACATCTTCCTCATGCCCTCCAAGTCGGAGCCCTGCGGCCTGGCCCAGATGGTGGCCTGCCGCTACGGCACCATCCCCGTGGTGCGCGAGACCGGCGGTCTGAAGGACTCCATCCACGACTCCGGCGACGGCTGGGGCAACGGCTTCACCTTCCAGCAGTACAACGCCCACGACCTCTACGAGGCCTGCTGGCGCGCGAAGGAAGGCTATTGGCACAAGGACGGCTGGCCGGTGCTGGTGCGCCGCGCCATGCAGTGCGACTTCAGCTGGAACGTCTCCGCTCACTCCTACATTGACATGTACCATCAGGTGATGAGCCTCTGGTAAACCGAACACGGCAGGAGAGCCGGGCCGCCCCAACAGGGCGGCCCGGCTCTCTTTTAAACGGTGAAAGAAAGGTTTCAAACTTGTAAAAATCGCAAGGGTAAAATGCAAAAATTGCCCTCCGGGTCTGGAAAACTGTCGAAAGGGGGCTATAATAGGGATATGCCCGCGCCGTCGGAGGGCGGCAGCCGGGCGGGAAAGAGAGATGACTTTTCGGAATGTCGGCAAACAAAGGAACAACGAAAAGCGGCGGCACAGTGGTCACACTGATCTGCCTTGTGCTGGCGGTGTGCGCCATGCTGGCGGCCCTTTGGTACTACAGCGGCAGCGCGCTGCCGGTGAACGGGGAAGATGCGAGCGAAGCGCCTTCGTCGGCGCCCCAGCCCACGGCTACCCCCGCCCCCACGCCTACTCCGGCGCCCACGCCGCTGCCGGAGACTCTGCTCACCGCCGAAGCCACCCTGCAGCTGGATGACTTTTTGAACGCCCAGCCCGGCACGGTGTCGGTGTGGCTGCAGGATCTGACCACCGGCGATACATACACCTACGGTGAATCCGCCGGCTTTTACTGCGCCAGCACGCTGAAAGCGCCCTATGCGCTGTGGCTGGCGATCCGGGACGAGGCGGGGGAGATCGATCTGGACACGGAATGGAACGGCTCCACCGGCTGGGACCGCATTTATACCATGATCACCGTGAGCTCCAACGACGCGGCCCACGGTCTGGCGGGAAAGTGGCCCGCCACCGCCGATTCCGGCTTCCAGGACTTCCTGACGCAGCTGGGCTTTGCCGCTCCCGAGGGCTGCGAGATCACCCAGGAGGAGGGCATCCACGGCTGGATCACCGCCCGGGACGGCGGGCTGGCGATGCGGGCGCTCTACGACTACTTTGAGACTGACACCGAGAACGCCCGTCAGCTCAAACAGACGTTCCTGGAAGCGCAGCACGATTACCTGTGGTTCCCGGCGCCCGCGGCCAAAAAGTACGGCAGCTGGGACAACGCCTTCCACGACATGGGCATCTGCTATGGCGAGCGGCCCTATATTCTGTCGGTGTTCACCAGCTACGGCACTCAGGACGAACCCCCTGCCGAGGGCATCGAAATGATGCAGCAGCTGGGCCATCTGGTGGCCGAAGTGATGGGCCAGGGAGAATAAACCGTAAAAAAAGCGCCGCGCCCGGTCATTTGACCGGGC
>DXBV01000041.1 GCA_019116345.1 Candidatus Allofournierella merdipullorum
GCCCCCCGTGAGGTGTATGTGGAAAACGGCCGTGTGGCCCAGCTGGCAAAAAAAGTGAATGCCCCGGCAGACTGCCCCCGGCTGGACCTGGGGGGAAAACGGCTGGTCCCCGGCTTCATCGACATCCACACCCACGGCGCGGCCGGGGTGGACGTGAACGCCGCCACCACCGAGCAGCTGAACGGCACCATCGGCCACTTCTTCGCCAGCCAGGGCACCACCGGCTGGCTGTGCAGCGTGCTCACCGACACCCCCGAGCAGACCCTCTGGTGCCTGGACCAGGCCAAGGCCGCCATGGCCTGGCAGGGCGACTGGGCCCAGCTGCTGGGCGTGCATCTGGAAGGGCCTTTCCTGGCCAGCCAGTACAAGGGCGCCATGCCCGAGCATCTGCTGCAGACCGGCTCCGCCGAGCTCTTCGCCAAGTACGAAGAGGCGGGCGAGGGCGCGGTGAAGTACATGACCGTGAGCCCCGAAGTGGCGGGCGTGCCGGAGATGATCCGGGACATCGCCGGCCGGGTGAAGGTGGCCATCGGCCACTCCGGCGCGGACTACGACACCGCCATGGAGTGCATTGAGAACGGCGCGGTGAGCGCCACCCACACCTTCAACGCCATGCGCCTGTTCCACCAGCATCAGCCGGCCATCATGGGCGCGGTGCTGGAGAGCGACGTCTACTGCGAGGCCATCTGCGACGGGCGGCACCTGCATCCCGCCAGCGTGCGCCTGCTGCTCAAGTGCAAGGGCTGGGACCGGGTGGTGGCCGTGACCGACAGCATCATGGCTGCCGGCCTGCCCGACGGCAACTACAAGCTGGGCGTGAACGACGTGGTGGTGGAGGACGGCGACGCGAAACTCGCCTCCGACGGCACCCGCGCCGGAAGCACCCTCACCACCGGCCAGGCGCTGAAGAACCTGGTGAAGTTCACCGGCGAAGGCCCCGAAACGGTGCTGCCGCTGCTCACCGAAAACCCCGCCGCCCTGCTGGGCCTGGCCCGCAAGGGCCGCATCGCCCCCGGCTGCGACGCGGACTTCGTGGTCCTGGACGACGACCTTTCCGTCCTGCGCACCATCGTGGGCGGCCGCACGGTCTACACCGCCCAATGACCGCCCCGATGACGCTGGCGCTGGTGGGGCTCATCTCGGTGGCGGGCAGCTTTGTGCAGGCTGCCACCGGCTTCGGCTACGCCGTCACCGTGATGGCCCTGTGGCCGCTGTTTTTGCCCTACAAGACGGCGCTGGTGGTGGAGCTGCTGGCGGCGATGGTGCTGTGCGTGGTCATCGCCGTGCGCTACCGCCGCTCCATCAACTGGCGGCAGCTCGTCGCCCCCTGCGCCGCCGCCTTTTTCACCAACTGGCTGGGCCTGCAAATTATGGCCGGCAGCCCGGAAACGGTGTTGCGCCGGCTGTTGGGCGCGGCGCTGATGGCGCTGGCCGTCTACTTCATCTTCTTTTCCGCGAAATTCCGGGTGCGCCCCACCCTCACCGCCGGCCTCGTCGCCGGCGGCGTGGCGGGCCTTTCCGCCGGCATGTTCAGCATCGGCGGGCCGCCCATCGTGGTCTACTACCTGGCCGCCTTCGAGGACAAGAAGGAGTACACCGCCACCACCCAGATGTATTTCATCCTCACCAGCCTGTGGCTGGTGGCCCAGCATCTGTGGATGGGCAACGTGGACGGGCTGGCCCTGCAGTGCACCGGCGCCGCGCTGGCGGGCCTGGCCGTGGGCACCGCCGCGGGCCTTGCGGTGTTCAAAGCGCTGCCGCTGGAGCGCATCAAAAAACTGGTCTACGCCTTCATGCTTGTGATGGGCGCTTATATCCTCATCGCCGGCTGAACGGCTCCGTCCCTCCGCATCCCGCGGGGGGACGTTTTTTTTTGAAGTATGACGCATTTTCATACTCGCAATTGGGGCGCTTGTGCCTTATAATGAAAACTGGAAGAGATTGTGACCGCGGTGCGCCGCGGCAGAAAATAAGGGAGGGAAGTGCAATGAATCTGAATCTGGATTCCGACCTCGCCCGCCGCATGGCCGCGCCGGGAGAGGTGGAGGCGGCCCTGGCCGACGCAAAGGCGGAGTACCGCCGTCTGGCTGCCCTGGGCAGCGAGGATAAGGACTGGCCCGTCACCGGCTGGTTCCACTGCGCCGAGGCCGCTCAGCAGCTGGACCTCATCAAGGAGAAAGCCGCCGAGATCCGCGAAAACGCCGACGTGTTCGTGCTGGTGGGTGTGGGCGGCTCCAACCAGGCGGCCCGGGCCATGATCGAGGCCATTCAAAAGCCCGGCGGCCCCGAGATCGTCTACGCGGGCAACACCCTGTCCGCCCACGGCGTGGCCCAGGTGCTGCAAAAGATCGAGGGCAAGAGCGTCTACATCAACGTCATCGCCAAGAACTTCGAGACCCTGGAGCCGGGCAGCCATTACCGGGTGCTCCGCGCCGCCATGGCAAAGCGCTATTCCAAAGAGGAGATGGCCAAGCGGGTGGTGCTCACCGGCACCGTTGGCTCCCGTCTGGAGGAAATTGCCAAAGAGAACGGCTGCACCTTCCTCCACTTTCCCCGCCGTGTGGGCGGGCGCTACTCCGCCTTCACCCCGGTGGCCCTGCTGGCGCTGGCGGTGGCGGGCCTCGATGTGGACGCCTACCTTGCCGGCGGCCTTGCCATGGAAGAGGAACTGGCCAAAAACGAGGGCGGCATTGCCGCCGAGTACGCGGCGGTGCGCTACGCGCTTTACCGCCGGGGCTTCCAGGTGGAGATGCTCACCGCCTTTGAGCCGCGCCTTTACTGGGCCGAGCAGTGGTGGAAGCAGCTCTTCGGCGAGAGCGAGGGCAAAGACAAAAAGGGCATGCTGCCCGCTTCGATGATCAACTCCGAGGACCTGCACAGCATGGGCCAGTACATGCAGGACGGCCGGCGTTTCATGACCGAGACCTTCCTGGCGGTGGACGACCCCGGCGCTTCGGTGGTCATCCAGCCGGACCCGGACTTCGGCGACGCCTTCGACTATCTGGACGGCATGGATTTTGCCAACATCAACCGCGCGGCGGAAAAGGCCACCATCCATGCCCACGCCGCCGGCGGGGTACCCTGCACGGTGCTGCGGCTGCCCCGCATCGACGAGCGCACCTTCGGCCTGCTGTACTACTTCTTCATGGTGGCCTGCGCCCTCAGCGGCCGGCTGCTGGGAGTGGACCCCTTCGACCAGGAGGGCGTGGAGGAATATAAGCGCAGCATGTTCGCGGCGCTGGGCAAGCCCGGCGCCAAGGGCAGATGAGCGGCCTTTCGGCCCGGCCCTTCCGCCTCGCGGCAAACCGTGTGAACTACCTGCTGCCCGGCGGCGAGATGATCGACGCCTTTTTGGGCCTTGAGCGCGGGGCCGTGCCCGGCGCCAGCCAGATGTGGGTGGCCAGCGTGGTGCAGTCCACCCTGCCCGGCGCGGCGGACAGCCGCTCCTACATATTGCCGGAGGACGGCGGCGGCTGCCTTGCCGAGGAACTGCAACAGGACCCGGCGGCCTTTCTGGGCAGCGCCCACGCCGAAGCCTTCGGGGCGGACCCGGGCTATCTTTTAAAACTGCTCCACTCGAGTCAGCGCCTGCTGGTGCAGGCCCATCCGGACAAAGCCAAAGCGGAAAAATACTTCCGCTGGCCCCACGGCAAGACCGAGGCCTGGTATGTGCTGGCCACGGAAGGGCAGGCGTACATCTGGGCGGGATTTCGCCCCGGCGTGACGAGAGAGAGCTTTTTGGCCCTGATTGAAAAACAGGACACGGCGGCCATTCTGGACTGCCTGCATCAGTTCGCCATCGCCCCCGGCGACGTCATTTTCATCCCGGCGGGCCTGCCCCACGCCATGGGCGCGAACAGCCTGGTGGCGGAGATCCAGGAGCCCACCGACATCACCCTGCGGGCGGAGTACATCCGCCCCGACGGCAGCCGCCTTCCCCCCGAGAGCCTGCACAGCGGCGCGGGCATGGAAGCCCTGCTGGATTGCTTCGACTTTTTCTCCGCCGCCCCGAAAGAGGCGGTGCGGGAAAAATACTTCCTCACCCCGGCCCGGCGGCCCGTCCCCGGCGGGGAGGAGACCACCCTCATCGGCCCGGAGGTTACCGACTGCTTCGGCCTTGCGCGGGTCTGCGCCGCCGGCCCCTGCCGGCGGAAGAACCCGTCCTTCCGGGTGCTGCTGGTGGAAAAAGGCGAGGGTGAACTTTCCGGCGGCGGCGTGACGCTGCCCCTCAAACAGGGCGCCGAGGTGTTCGTTCCCGCCGGCGTGGAGGGGTACACCCTCACCCCCAAGGGGGACGAGCTGGCGGTGCTGGAGTGCATCCCGCCCGCGCCCTGACACAACAACGCAACGCTGCGCCGCCCTTTGCCGCGGCGCTCACAAAACACCGCGGGCCCACCGCCCGCCCGACGAAAGAAATGAGGTAAAAATTATGCTGGTACCCCTTCGTGCGATTCTGGAAGCCACCGAGAAATATCACTACGCCCAGGGCGCTTTCAACGTGAACGCCGTGGCTCAGGCCAAGGCCGCCATCGAGGTGCATGAGATGTTCCGCTCCGCCGCCATCCTGCAGGGCGCGGACCTGGCCAACGGCTTCATGGGCGGCCGCACCGACTTCATGAACGCCACCCTGGAGGACAAGATCAAGGGCGCTGCCAACATCGGCGCGGCGGTGAAGAAGTACGGCGAATCGAGCCCCATCCCCGTGGCCCTGCATCTGGACCACGGCCGCAACTTCGAGAGCTGCAAGGCGGCCATCTCCGGCGGCTACACCTCCGTCATGATCGACGGTTCCTCCCTGCCCTTTGAGGAGAACATCGAGCTCACCCGCGAGGTGGTCAAGTACGCCCACGAGCGGGGCGTTTCCGTCGAGGCCGAGCTGGGCGTGCTGGCGGGCGTGGAGGACCACGTGTTCAGCGCCGGCTCCACCTACACCAACCCCCTGGACGCCGTGGAGTTCATCAAGAAGACCAAGGTGGACGCCCTGGCCATCAGCTACGGCACCATGCACGGCGCCAACAAGGGCAAGGGCGCCAAGCTGCGCAAGGAAATTGCCATCGCCACCAAGGAGTGCCTGCTTCATGAGGGCATCTTCTGCGCCCTGGTGAGCCACGGCTCCTCCACCGTGCCCCAGTACATCGTCAAGGAGATCAACGACCTGGGCGGCGACATCCAGAACGCCTACGGCATCGAGCTGGCCCAGCTGAAAGAGGCCGCGGCCTGCGGCATCGCCAAGATCAACGTGGACACCGACATCCGTCTGGCCGTCACCCGCAACATGAAGGAGCTGTTCTACAACCGTCCCGAGCTGCGGGACAGCGCTTCCATCGGCGGCATCTACAAGCTGCTGGAAGAGAAGAAGTCGGCCTTCGACCCCCGTGCCTTCCTGCCCCCCATCATGGACACCGTCATGTACGGCAACGTGCCCGACGCGGACGTGGCCGCCATCGTGGACTGCATCGAGAAGGGCGTGCGCGAGGTCATCGGCACCCTCATCGTGGAGTTCGGCAGCGTGGGCAAGGCTCCGCTGGTGGAGAAGGTCACCCTGGACGAGATGGCCGAGCGCTACCGCAAGGAAGGCATCTGAGACCAGGTTTTGAAAAGGAGCGACGCTGACTTATGAAATACATTTTTCTGAACCTCAAGCGCTTCGACGTGCCGGTGGAGCTGGGCGGCGTGAACCGCCTGGCCCCGGTGAACGAGTGGGCCAAGACCATCGTGGAAGGCACCCAGGAAGGCCTGAAGAAGTACGACCCCGCGAAAGTGGAGTTCGTGCAGTTCTTCCCCGAGGCCCACATCCTGAACGCCGTGGCGGCCCTGTGCGAGAACAGCCCCGTCAAGGTGGGCTGCCAGAGCCTCTACCGGGCCGACACCGCCGTGGGCGGCAACTTCGGCGCCTTCACCTCCAACCGGCCCGCCTCCATCGCCAAAGCCATGGGCTGCGGCGGGGTGCTCATCGGCCACTGCGAGGAGCGGAACGACAAGGCCGGCGTGCTGGCCGAGGCGGGCGTGGTGGACACCGCCGCGGTGAACCGCCTGCTGAACCAGGAGATCAAAGCCGCCACCGCCCGGGGCCTCAAGGTGCTCTACTGCATCGGCGAAAAGAGCGAGGAGCAGGAGCGCTGGCAGGAAGTTCTGGGCGAGCAGCTGGACATCGGCCTCGAGGGCGTGGACAAGAGCCAGGTGGTCATCGCCTACGAGCCCATCTGGTCCATCGGCCCCGGCAAGACCCCGGCCGATAAGCCCTACATCGAGAAGATCGCCCGCTTCGTCAAGGAGCGCACCGGCGGCATCCCCGTGGTCTACGGCGGCGGCCTGAAGAGCGACAACGCCGAGATGCTGGCCTCCATCCCCGAGATCGACGGCGGCCTCATCGCCCTGACCCGCTTTGCCGGTGAGATCGGCTTCTACCCCGACGAGTATCTGGAGATCATCGAAAAGTATCTGGGCGAATAAGGCCCGACAAGGAGGAAACGCGAATGAAACTGGATTTTGAATACGGCCACGGCCTGATGAGCGCCGAGCTGCCCGACAACACCGATGTGTTCATCCCCGGCACCACCGTGGCGGACCCGCCCTGCATCCCCGAGGACAAGCTGGAGGAGGCTTATCTTGAGAGCCTGCACAACCCCATCGGCATGAAGCCCCTGAGCGAGCTGGCCTTCCCCGGCGCGAAGGTGGTCTTCATCGTGCCCGACCGGGTCAAGGGCGGCGAGCAGCCCACCAGCCACCGCAAGGTGAGCATCAAGCTCATCCTGAAGGAGCTGTATGCCGCGGGCGTGAAGAAGGAGGACATTCAGTTCATCATCTCCAACGGCCTGCACCCCCGCGCGAAGCCCGAGGACTACAAGGCCATCTTC
>DXBV01000042.1 GCA_019116345.1 Candidatus Allofournierella merdipullorum
GGGGACTGAAAATCCCCGTGTCATTGGTTCGATTCCGATCGGAGGCACCATATGCGGCCGTAGCTCATCTGGTAGAGCGCCACCTTGCCAAGGTGGAGGTAGCGAGTTCGAGCCTCGTCGGCCGCTCCAAAAACGGGCGGGATCCACCCGCTCCACATGGTGGCGTGGCCAAGTGGTAAGGCAAAGGTCTGCAAAACCTTCATTCACCGGTTCAAATCCGGTCGGCACCTCCATCTAACACAAACACTTGATGCCATGCGGATAAACCCGCATGGCATCAAGTGTTTGTGGACTTTTTAGGGGCCGAAAATTAACAAGTCCAACGATAGATGCCAAACGGATGTTCTGACCAACCGGCAGGATTTGAACCCTGCAAGTTCCCCGTTTTAGGCAGCTTTTGGGCCTGTGCCCTTTTTGGAGCAGGCAGGGGCCTGCAAAAGAACAGCATCTTCCCCGAAAAAAGATAGACGAAAATATCAAGATCAGTTGAAAGCTCTGTTGGATGAAACGACCGCGCTCAAAGAAAAAAGAGCTTTCATTCAAGAGCAGAGAGGAAAAAACGCCGCTGCCTTTACGCAGCTCAAAAATGCGGTTTCGGTGATGGAAAATGCTTCGGCGGAAATCTCCGAGTGGGATGAGAGTATGATCCGCCAGTTGGTAGATACGGTGAAGGTGGTATCCAGGGAAAAGATCATCGTCTGTCTGCGGGGCGGGGTGCAGATCAAGCAGGACATGGTATAAATAAAGCAAAACAGGCTGAAGAAAAGCACAGGACTGGGAAAATAAAGTCCTGTGCTTCTCTTTGAACTTTTTAACAACACAATACTATGTGGCAAGATGTATTGCAGAAGGAAACGGTTTTCTATAATAACCTCCCGCTTTTTGTAATAGCGATAGGACGCAATAGGGACTATAATCGGCAAAACGCCTTGAGCCGTTCCCTGTCTAAAACCGTCAACCCCCGGCCATGGACCCGGATGAGTCCTGCCTCCTTCAGTTGGGTGCAGATGCGGGCGATGCTGGAGCGGGAGCAATTCGCCGCTGCCGCCAGATTCTGCTGGCTCATGGCAATGCGGTCGTCGCCGCTGGACTCCGCATACAGGTATAGGAAATTTACAAGCCGCACCTTGGCATCGTTGATGCTCTGGTTCTCGGTATCGAAACAAAGCTGGCGCATCACCTTGGCGTAATAGGCCACCAAATCACAGGCAAAGTCGGGGCTTTCCCGCATGATGCCGGTGAGCATCTCGCTTTGCAGGGGCATCACCCAGCTATCGGTCACACATTCGATGGTGACGACGGAGGGCTGGTCCGGGTCAAAACAGTCCAGTCCGAAGATGTTGTCATCCTTCAAAAAGGCGATGACCCGGTCATACCCATAGGAATTGCTGGAGTAGACCTTCAAAAGCCCCTGGGACAGGTAATACATCCACCCCTTTGTCACACCCTTTTTGCATACCCGATTTCCCCGGGGCATTAGCATCGGCGGAGGACAGCGGCGGAGGAACAGTTCACGGTAAGGGGCCATATCGGCGTTGAACAGATAGCTGGCGGATGCCGGGGGTTCTTGACGCTGGATCATGACAATACTCCTTTGGCTTCGGGTTTTTACGCTTTTTTAATTATACCTGATAGCCAATGGAAGGGCAAGAAACAGCTGCTGGTTTGGCCGGATAAAAAAGTGTCATATAATATCGTATTCCAAAGAAAAATAGTATTATATAACACCAAAATAATTGTCAAAAATATATCAGATAATATCGGCCTTTCCCCCTTTTTCTGGTATCCTGTAAAAAAAGGGAAACTATTATTCCCAAAGTAGTAAAGGAGAGCGACCGGCATGAGCAAGCAATTCCCCCATCTTTTCACCCCTGGCAGGATCGGCAATGTAGAGATCAAAAACCGCATTTGCAAGGCCCCGCAAACCTCTGGTCTGAGCCACATGGATGGCTCGGTTTCGGAACGCCTGGTCCGCTACTATGAGGACCTGGCCATGGGCGAGGTAGGCATGATCATCGTGGAGTACGCCTATGTGGACAGGCTGTACAGCAAGTCCGCCTCCAACCAGCTGGGCATCTGTGACGATGAATACATCGTTGGCCTGGGATGGCTGGCTGACAGCATCAAGAATGCCGGGTCGGTCCCCTGCATCCAGATCGAGCACTGCGGACGCCAGCGGTTCCTTGGCCCCCCCATGAAGTCCGCTTCCCCCAATCCCTGGCCGCTGATGTACCAGCGCTACGGTCAGGCCGCCATCCCGGAAGAGCTGACCATCGCCGAGATCCATGACATTGTCGAGGCGTTCGGAAAGGCCGCAAAACGGGCCAAGGACGCCGGCTTTGAGGTGGTGGAGATTCATGGCGCCCACGGCTACCTCATCACCAACTTCCTTTCCCCCTTTACCAACCAGCGCACCGATTGGTACGGTGGCAGCCGGGAAAACCGTTTCCGTTTTCTGGAGCAGATCTTTACCCGCTGCAAGGAGTATGTGGGGGAGGATTTCCCCCTGATCGTCCGTCTCAGCGGCACCGACTATGAGCCGGGCGGCATGACGATTGAGGACACCATCTATTACGCCAAGCGACTGGAGGAGCTGGGCTGCGCCGCCATTGATGTCAGCGGCGGCGACCATCACCAGATGATCCACCAGGTGACCCCCATGCAGCTTTCCCAGGGCCACAATGTCTGGGCTGCAGAGGCCATCAAAAAAGAGGTCTCCATCCCGGTTTTCGCCACCGGTTCTATTACTCTGCCGGAGTACGCCGAGGAGATCTTGGCAGAAGGGAAAGGGGACTTTATCAGCATGGGACGCCCCCTGCTGGCCGACCCCTATTGGGCAAAAAAGGCCTTGGAGGGCCACCCGGAGGACATCTCCCCGTGCATCCGCTGCAACGAGGGCTGTTTGGACCGGGGCAACCATCTGGGCAGATCCATCAACTGCACCATGAACCCCACTCTGGGATTCGAGGACGCCTTGGCCATTCGTCCCACCGCTACCCCCAAAAAAGTGGCAGTAGTAGGCGGCGGCCCTGCCGGAATGAAGGCTGCCGCTGTGGCCTTTGACCGGGGACATCAGGTCACCCTGTTTGAAAAGCGGAAGCTGGGCGGGTTCCTTCACGAAGCGTCCGCTCCGGAGTTTAAGGCAGACATCCGCAACGCCCTGAAGTATCTCACCGTCCAGGTGGAAAAACGGGACATCAAGGTTGTGGAAAAAGAGGCGACTGCCGCTGATCTGGAGGGCTTTGATGCCGTGATCATCGCCACCGGCGCCGCTGGTGTCCGTCTGCCGGTTCCCGGCGGCGACCGGGCTAATGTCCGGCTGGCGGTGGACGCCCTGGCAAAGGACTGCGCCGGCATCTCGGGCAACATCGTGGTAGTGGGCGGCGGCCTTATCGGTACCGAGACTGCGGTCCAGCTGAGCTTCTCCAAAGAAAACCATGTTACCATGGTGGAGATGCTGCCGAAGATCATGAAGGATTGCAGCGCCTCCGATCAGATGGTCTATCCCGAGATGCTGAAAGAGAACGGCGTCCAGGTCATGACCTCCTCCCGCGTGGTGGAGATCAACGACCAAGGCGTTGTAGTGGAAGGCCATGGACGCAAGACAATCCCGGCAGATCATGTGCTGGTGGCCATCGGTCTTGCCCCCTGCCGCAGCCTGGCAGAAGAGCTGAAGGCCATGGGAAAACAGGTCACCGTCGTTGGTGACTGCTCCAAGGTGGGCAAGATCTACGATGCTATCCATAGCGGCTACAAAGCGGGCCTGCGGGTCTGAGCCTTAACGCAACGATTGCTGCGGCAGGGAGGAGGGGTTCTCCAGCCCCTCCTCCCTGCCCTTTTCAGAAGGAGTGTCATTTATGCGAGGAAAACCGGTGGACTATCTTTGGTCTTTTCTGATTGGCGGAGCGTTGTGTGTGGCGGCACAGTTGGTTTTTGAACTTCTGTTATCTGCAGGGGTGGAATTCGGGCTGTCTATCACCCTGATGCTGGCGATTATGGCTGCACTCAGCGGGGCGGCCACCATTCTGGGGCAGTATCAAAAGCTGGAAGGCCTCGGCGGCTTTGGGGCAATGCTGCCTTTTACCGGCTTTTCCGCCGCTATCATTGAGTTTACCGCTGCCGCACTGAAAGAAGGGGATACCCTTCCCCGGGCATCTCGAAAGGGTCTGTCGGCTGCTTTCCTGATTTTCGGCGTGGGACTTCCGGCGGCGTTCGGGGCTGCCTTGCTCATGTCTTTCCGATAGGAGGATACCGCTATGACATATCTGCACGCCTTTTTGCTGGGCGGCCTGTTCTGCTTGCTGACCCAGCTGTTATTCCGTCTTACAAAGTGGCCGATCCCGGTGATCCTCACTGTCACCTTTTGCCTGGGGGTTGTTATGACTGCCTTGGGCTGGATGGATGTTTTTACAGGCTTTGGGCAATCGGGGATGTTTCTGCTTCTATATGGCGGCGGGGACGCTGCCTACCGGGGTATGGTCAGCTTGCTTGCCGGGGACCCAGGGCCGATCCTTCGATATCTTGCTCTCATCCTGTTCTGCTTCGCTGTGGGAATCGGCGGCGGAGTACTGCTGCACAAGAAGGGACAACGGAAATAAGAGCCAAAAGGATACGCTTACCCGGAAGATTTCCAGAAACATCGAACGCTGATCTGCCTGCGGTGCAGAGGTAAGGCCGCATATAGAATTGAACAATAACCGATAAGTTGAAGCAAAGGGCGGCAGCCAAAACTGCCGTCTTTTCCTTTGCCTTATGGCGAAAAACAGGGCCATAGACCCAGAAGGGAGAAACCGGATGAATATTCGAAAAAATATTGATTACAGCAGCCTTTATGACAAGATCGACAGGGTCCTTGCCGCCGATTTCTCCCAGATAGAGCTGTACCTGGAGCTGGGTCGGCTGGTAAGCGGCAAGCCGGAGAAAGGGGCTGCTGTGATGGCGGCGGAGTATATCACCGCAAACTACCCTGACCGGACCGGATTCTCCCCCCGCAATCTGCGCCGGATGAGGGATTTTTACCGGATATATGAAAGTCACCCGGAGGTTTTCAAACAAGCCATGGAAGTCGGCTGGACCCAGAATATTGTTATCCTGGAGGCTGACCTGGATATGGAGGGCCGCAGTTGGTATCTCCGGGCTGTCCGGCAATTTGGCTGGTCCAAGGCTGAACTAACAGGACAGATCGCCGCGAATGCTCATTTGCAAAGAGCAAACGAGGAAAGCATACCGGACGGTGAACGGGATGGTTTTCCCGAAGCATTACCGTTACGGGTAGAGAGGCTTCTGAGATTTTTGGGTCATGCGGCAGCTTTTTGGAAAAAACTCTGCTATAATGGACCCTGGCAACTTCATTTTCCCCGACAGACGGGCATCATAGGTGAAGCATATGGGTAGAAAGACCAAGGGCGTTATCCGGGAGAGGAAAGACTACGCAGGGCTTCTTTTGGAACTGCAAGGGTAATCGCCTTCCCCACCGCCGCAGCCAGTTGCCGATGCTTCGGAACACAAGACGCCGTACTCGCCTTATCGCCAACGCATTATGAGTGATGAGGCGGTAAAGTATCTCTACTCCAAACGGGGCGGACCGTTCCATGACAAGTCTTGTCCCAAAGCACAGCATATCCCGGATGAGGAACTTGGCTACTCGGAAAAGTACCTGTCTAATATCTCCCAATGTCCCCTCTGTGCCGTGAAAGCCTATGTTCGCCTTGGGGCAAAAGATTTTTACAACTATCCCCTTTATGAGAGGCTCTTCCGGCGGATGCGATTCACCCCGGTACTGCTCCGGCGGATGTATGTCAACGAGAAGATAAGGACCTCCGCCAGCAGCAACGGTCTTACGATCTGGGGGAAGGAGGACTCCTGGCGGCTGGAGTTTTGGGATGGCAGCGACACCATGCGGCTGATGCACAACAACTATTACCCACTGCCAGACGGAACAAGGATATTTACCGGAGGATACCATCTTCAGGCAGAACGAGCCACGGCAAACTATGCGTTTACTGCTATCTCCGGCTATACCTATGCGGACCACAAAGCGGCGATGCTGAAACGAGAGCAGGAACAATTCGCACTGAAAGTCGATGTACTGCCAGAAGGGTTTTCTGCCAAGAAGGACGATCTGTCTGGGGCAAAGAAAAAGGTGTTTTGGGTTTGGAAAAAGTTCATAGAGTTATTGCGAAAATTTTTTCGCAAGAGGAGCAAATGCACTTGTAAACCTTGGAGGCAAGCGGATCTGCCGGGGTGGATGCTGCTGCATCTAAAGTGGTGGGGTGGCACAGCTTCGCCGCAAACGCGTTTCGCGTTTGCGGCGCTTTTTGTTGTCGGGGCAAGGCTTCTGTGCTATACTGAATCTTATGCAAGAGCCTTTTTTGAAAGGGGAGAAGCGTATCAATGGAACGTCGGGACAAAATAAACTATTACCTGGATCTGGCCGAGAGCGTTTCCCAGCGCGGGACCTGCATGCGCAGGCACTATGGCGCGGTGATCGTGAAAAACGACGAGGTCATCTCCACCGGATATGTGGGCGCGCCCCGCGGCCGCAAAAACTGCGATGACATGAAAGTCTGCATCCGCGAGAAGCTGAAGATCCCCCGCGGCGAGCGGTACGAGCTGTGCCGCAGCGTCCACGCCGAAGCCAACGCCATCATCAGCGCCTCCCGGGACAAGATGCTGGGCAGTTCTCTGTATCTGGTGGGCATCGACATGTCCACCGGCGGCTATGTCAAAGATGCCAGCAGCTGCTCCATGTGCAAACGCATGATCATCAATGCGGGCATTGAAAAGGTGTACGTCCGGGACACCCGGAACGAATACCGAATGGTGCTGGTGCAGGACTGGATCGACAACGACGAATCCCTTGAGGGCGTGTTCGGATACTGATTGTGAAGGCGGTTTAGGGTTTTGAAGGATAACAAGCTGAAAACGATTTTTGTGTGTTCCAACTGCGGCGAGAGCAGCCCCCGCTGGATGGGGCGCTGCCCCAGCTGCGGCGCCTGGAACACGATGGTGGAGGACGTGGTGGTTCCGGAACCCAAAGCAGCGGCCCGCAGCGCCTCTGCACGGCCTTCCGGCGTTACCGGCATCACGGCGCGGCGTCTGTCGGAAGTGAGCACCACCGAGGAGAAAAGCCGCATCGTCACCGGCATCTCCGAACTGGACCGGGTGCTGGGCGGCGGCGTGGTGCTGGGCAGTGTGGTGCTGCTGGGCGGCGAGCCCGGCGCGGGCAAATCCACGCTGCTTCTGCAGCTCTGCGGAGCCATCAGCGGCCGTTGTCAGGTGCTCTACATCACCGGTGAGGAATCGGTGCGCCAAATCAAGCTGCGGGCGGACCGATTGCAGGTGCCTCAGCAGAACATCCACCTTGCCGCCGAAACCGACATCGACGAAATCTGCGGCCTTATTGAGCAGACGAAGCCAGACCTCGTTGTCATCGACTCCATTCAGACCATGCACTGCAACGATGTGTCCAGCTCCGCCGGCAGTGTGTCCCAGGTGAAGGAGTGCTCTGCACGCCTTCTGACGGTGGCCAAAAACTGCGAGATACCCACATTCATCGTGGGCCACGTGAACAAGGACGGCGCCATCGCAGGCCCCAAGGTGATGGAGCACATCGTGGACACAGTGCTCTATTTTGAAGGGGACAAGACCCTGCCGTACCGGGTGCTGCGGGCAGCCAAAAACCGGTATGGCTCCACCAATGAGATAGGCATGTTCGACATGACCGGCCACGGCCTGACCGAGATCGAGAACCCCTCGCAGGTGCTGCTGGAAGGCCGCCCTCTGGGCACCAGCGGCAACTGCGTGGCCTGCACCATGGAGGGCACGCGGCCCATTTTGAGCGAAGTGCAGGCGCTTGTGACCAAGAGCAGCTTCAACGTGCCGCGGCGCACCGCCAGCGGTTTCGACTTCAACCGTGCCAATCTGCTGGTGGCGGTTTTGGAGAAGCGTGCAGGCTATTTCTTCGGCAGCCTGGACGTTTATCTGAACATCGTGGGCGGACTGGAACTGGACGAAACGGCCTGCGACCTGGCTGTCTGCCTTGCGATGGTCTCGTCCATGCTGGACAAGCCCATCGACGATAAAACGGTGGCCATCGGGGAAGTAGGCCTCGGTGGGGAAGTGCGCAATGTGACCTTTTTGGAGCTGCGCCTGCGGGAAGCCCAGCGCATCGGTTTCACCAAAGCCATCGTTCCGCGCCACAGCCTCAAGCAGCTGGACCCGAAAGAGTTTTCCGACATTGAACTGGTGGGCGTGAGCTACCTGCGTGACGCTATCCAGGCCATCAAATAAGATCTGCAAGAGCATCAGCCGCACAGTGTGACCTGTGGGGCCGGTGCTCTTTTTATAAGAAATATGAAACTGCCGGAACGGCACATCTGCCGCCCACGTACGGAAAATGATTTTCTGACGGCCCGTCCTTGACAAATGCTGCCGGGGAAGGTATACTGATTTCACTGGATGCAATTTCGCTAAATAATCCTTGGTTTAGCGAAATACGCAGGATTTCGCTACAACGGGTATTTAGCGAAATCCACCTAAACAAAGCTATGGCGCTCTCGCGGAAAAAGTGCGAGGGCGCTTTTTGTTGCGCCCGGAAAGGACAATGGTATGAAAAAAACGGTGTTGAGCGTGTCAAAAGAGGTCTTCCGCGCGAGGGCTGCGGGGGAACGTGACAGGGAGATGTGGCGCGTCTATCTCGCTGACCACCGGGGCCGCGTCGGCAGCCTCTACAGCGCCCGCGCGGTGATGCCCGGCGACGAGGTAGAGGTGGACTTGGCAGAGCGCGACGGGCGGCTGCTGCCTTGCCTCGTCTGGGACTGATTGGCCCTTTATCTAATAGGGCCAATCATGTGTACAAACGTACAGGGAGGCCCCGCTCCGGCGGGGCTTCCCTACACGTGGAAAACAACAGCGGAGGACGGCAGCACCTACAGCATCGACAAGCTGCTGCTGGACTTCGCGCTGGAGTATCAAGCCGGCCAGCGGGTGCTGGATGGCGTGGGGGCGCTGGTCTGGGTGGAGTTCAGCCACTGGACAACGCACAAGATGGGGGCCTTTCGAGACCAATTCACCTTCGCGCTGGAGGGCGGACGTTCCTTCTGGCTGGGCGTCGGCCTCAACGGCCCCAGCGGCGTGAACACCCGCCGCGCCCGGCTGGAGTTCAACCCCAACAAGGTGGGCGAGACCCGTGTGCTGCGCTGGGTGTTCAATCTGCTCTATGACAACAGCCGGCGCACCGATTTCCCCCCGGTGGTGGTGGTGCGCTGGGATTTCGCGGTAGACCTGCCCGGAGAGCGCACCGGCTACGAGTTGGTGAAGGATGGGCGGGTCTACGAGGAAATCCGGCGCTCGGCGTCAGATCGTACACAGTACGTCGGACGCCGAAACGCGCCGGGCCGCTGCAAGCTCTACAACAAGACCATGGAGGCCGGGCTCGGCGTGGACGTCACCCGGCTGGAGCTGACGCTGGCCGGCGACGCCTGCACCGTGCCGGACGTGCTGGCCGTATGGCCGCGAGTGCTCCGGCTGCCCGGTGTTCAGCAGTTGGGGAGCGAATGGCTGGCGCTGAACGAGACAGATAGGTTTATCTTGCGGACGCTCTGGCAGCAGCCGGGGCGGCTGGGGGAGTTGAGCCGGCGAAAACGGGAGAAGTTGGGGCCGCTGGTGGCCGCCGGCGGCGAAGTAAAATTGGATGTGGCAGCCTTTGGGCGCTGCCTTGTGGAGCTGCGCGGCTGGCTTCGGCGGCGTAGGCAGGACGCCCCGCCGGTGTATGGCGGGGGATGGGAGGCACTGGAAAATGACTGATAAAAGGGACATGGAATTTGATGTGGTGGCAGCGGTTCGGGAGCTGCACCGGGTGGCTGCGCCCAGTGACCCGGATTTCGTGAAGGGGGCGCGGCTGGTGTTTGACGTCTGCGGTTGGGCCTATCTCTACTACTACGCCAGCCGCTACGGCAACGGTGGAACGGCGCGGCGGATGGCCGAGAACGTGGCAGACGCAGCGGCGGCGTTTCATCGCTGGGCTGCTGGTGCGGCAAGTGTTCACACTCCTGCCGGGAGCGCCGCGCAAGCTGCTCCGGCGGCTGTGCTGGAGACTTCAATCACCATTTGCCGGAAAGGGGAGGCGGGCAAAAATGGGGCGCGCTGACTGGCTCGACCGCCCCGCCATGGGGCATGTACTCGCGGCACTGATGCCTGCAAACCGCCTCGTCATGGAGTGCTGCATGGCTACCGGGCTGCGTGTGGGGGACGTGCTGGCGCTGAAAACGGCAGACGTGCAGCACGGCCCGCGCATGACCGTGCGGGAACAAAAGACCGGCAAAAGCCGGCGGGTATACTGGCCCGCCGAGTTGCGGCTGCGGATGTTGCAGCAGGCGGGCCGGGTGTGGGTGTTTGAGGGTCGGAACGACTGGCGCAAACACCGCACCCGGAGCGCCGTTTACAAAGACCTTCAGCGGGCGGCGCGGGTGTTCCGGGCGTCCGGCGTGGTACCGAAGGGGGCGCAAGTGAGCACCCACACGGGCCGGAAAATCCGCGCCGTGGACGAGTTCCGGCGCACCGGCAGCGTGGACAAGGTGGCCGCGCTGCTCAACCACGACGAGGGGCACAGTGAAGTTACTCTGCTTTACGCTCTGGCGGACGAGCTGACCCGCCGGAAGGTGGGCGGGGCAGGAAAGCGCCGGAGGACGCCAGCGCGGTGAGCACCCGCTGAAAGCGGAGCAGCCGCGCCCGGTGCTCCGGCGCGAGGTCTTGCTGCTGGAGAGTGACGTCCAGCGCCAGCACCATCTGGAGCAGGTCGCGCCGATTGCTGGGAAGTGTGAACATGAGAAAGCCCCCTTTGCGTGTGGTTTGACCCTCACGCGAAGGGGGCTTTCCTGCGCTCGGCGGCAGGCGTCAAGGGCAGCCTTTGGCTGCCCGGCTTGACCCTTGACGCCGGGCCGCGCTGCACAATGGGGAGAGCCACGCACAAAGGGGCGGCTGGCCTGTGGGCGGGTTGCTGCCCTCTCGGCCCCTTCCGCCGCCCGCCAATCGCGCCGAGCCGGAGGCCCGCCCTCCCCACGCTGGGCGGGCCGACCATCGCGGGCGGCGTTTAAATTGCCGCGCCGCAGCGCCGGACGGCCCGCAGGCCGGACGGCCCCGGCCCCCGGCTCGGCGCGAAGCGCGAGGGGGACGGGGCGGCTACGCCCAAACGGCCCGCCCGCCGGCGGGGCGAAGCCGGGCGGGCCGTTTGGGGCCGAGGGGGCGCAACACGGCCACCACCCTACGGGGCCGCTTTGCGCCCCCGAGCACATACGCGGGGAAAGACCTGGGCGCAGCCGCGCCGGAGAAAAGGCAAGGCCGCGCAGCGCCCGAAGGGCTTGGCCTTGCCTTTTTGACGGGCGGCGCAAGCGCCCGCACCGCTGCCCCGCAGGGGCCTGCGGCAGCATCAAGCGCGGGCGCGGGGTTGCGTGGCCGCCGAACCGCCGCCGCAAGGCGAGCGGCTGCGGAGGCGGCCACGACCGCCGGAGCAGGGCGGGCAGCGCCCCGCATGGTGGCCCGCGCTACCTTTTTTCACCTTCCGCGCCCAGCCGCCAATAAGCGAGGGCGGGAGGGGGTTCCGGGGGCGGGGTGCGCCTCCGGCGCAGGGCGCCCCCTCTTGGACGCAGCTTTCTGGCAGCAGGGGCAAAAGAAAAGAGCAGCGCTCCGCTCTCGCGGTTCGCTGCTCTTTTCTCGATAGTGCGGACAATGATGTCCACCCCGTCGGGCCATTATCAGTGTACCACGATTCGACGGCGCTGTCAACCCTAACTTTGGTTAGGGTTTTCCGACGCACCGGGCTTGCCTCCGGGCGGCGATGTTCACCCCAGAGGGCCGCTCCCGCCCCCACGGGGGCGGGCGGGGGGTGGGGGCTTTTTGCTTTCCGTTTGATGGATTTATGTTGTCTTTAGCTGCACAGTTATCCCATTTTGGGCCGTAGGCCTTGCGAAGCGCCGAGCTATCTGATAGAGTGGGGATAGCGAGAGCTTTATTTTTTTGACCGGGTGTATTTCGCTAAATAAAAATTTAGCGAAATAGAGGGGAGTGCAAAAGGCCGCATCCGCCATAATATATCTTATGAGCACCTACATCGACACCATGCATCCCGAGCGCCATGCGCCTTATGATGACATTCCGCGGGACGTCCGGGATTTTCTGAACTACCTCGGCGCGATTTTGAATCGTTCGCCTCGCACAGTCAACGCTTATTACATCGACCTCCGCCTGTTCTTCAAATTTCTTTTGCGTGAACGCGGCGCTGTTCCTGCGGACTCTGCGTTTGATGACATCGACATTCGCGGCATCGATACGGCCACGATCGCCAGTGTGACGCAGGCGGATATCTATGAGTATCTGTACTTTTTAAAGAACGAGCGCGAAAACGAACCGGCGGCCCGGGCCCGAAAGCTCACCAGCATCAAAAGCTTCTATCGCTTCATGACCGTCAAATCCAATCGTCTGTCGGAAGATCCTGCCAAGGACATCTCCATTCCCAGCCTCAAAAAGGCTCTGCCCAAATATCTCTCTTTGGAAGAAAGTATCGACTTGTTAAAAAATATACAAAGTGATTTTTACGAGAGAGACTACTGTATTCTTACCTTGTTTTTGAACTGCGGCATGCGTTTGAGCGAACTTGTCGCCATTGATTTGAAGGATTTCCAGGAAGACACCATCCGCATCGTAGGCAAAGGAAATAAAGAACGGCTGGTCTATCTCAACGCGGCCTGTCTGGATGCATTGAAGCACTATCGCACCGCCCGAGCCGCCCTTGGCAACCTGCAGGAGCCACAGGCGCTTTTCGTATCCCGCAGGACCGGAAAACGGCTGAGCGCGCGGCGTGTGCAGCAGATCGTGGAACGCTGCCTGCAGGCTGCGGGGCTCTCCGGCAAAGGATATTCACCCCACAAGCTCCGTCACACTGCGGCTACGCTGATGTACCGTCATGGCAACGTGGACATGCTGGAACTCAAGGAAATCCTGGGGCACGCCCATGTATCCACAACCGAAATCTACACCCACATCAACACTGACAAACTGCGAAAAGCAGCAAAGTCCACTCCCCTGTCCAAAATCTCATATATCGAGCCGGAAAGGCCCGAAGCGACATCAGAAGAGGCCGCCGAAGACCAAGGTCAAAACGACTGACAGCCCGCACACCAACATAGAGACAAGGTTGATGGTCAGATAGCGGCGAAGGAGCCGGCGGGAGGCTGCGCCAAGTCCCGCTCCCCCCTGCCCAAGGCAGCATCGCAGCAGCCCGCAGGAGACCTGTAAGGCCGACACGCTTAACGCAATTACAAGGAGGGTTCCCAGCGTCTCCGGCAGCCAGAAAACCAGCCCCTGCAGCAAAAGCCCCTTGGCAGGCCCCAGCTGCTGATATAAAAGGGCGGTAAAAATACCGGCCCCTGCACCTTTCAGCAACATTGTGACCGGGATGAGCCCCACGCCGAGGACGCAGAACCCGGCAATGAGCAGTAGGGTCAGCTGGCAGAACAGCGACAGAAACCCTACACTGAATACCATGGCCCCATTGCCTGTGGTGCGCAAGCCCAAATCGATGGACGCAAAATAGCGGGCATAGGTCAGCAAGGGCTCGCGCAGCGCTTGCGTACACAGCGAGCCAGCCGTAAGACCTGCGAGATAAAGAACCCCCATCACACAGGCGCTGCGCAATGTCCGGCGGGATTTGGGACGATACGCGGCACGCAGGCGCAATGCGTCGCTCTGCTTGCCGGACATATCCCAAACAGGCTGCTGCGCTGATTCTTTCTGAGTCAGCCCTGCGCCTGCATCGGTTTGAGATCGTTCCGTTCTTGCGGGCTGCAGACGGGGACCTTCGCTCTGACGCCGGAAATCAGGTTCCGACTGCCGGAGGCTGGATGCAGTTGCCTTAGGCATAGTGGTCCGAGGTTCTTTTTCGTACGGTGCACTGTCGGTCGGTCGATACGTCCACATAGCTTGTACCTCTTTTTGCAATGATACCACACTATATGCGTCTTAAAGCTCATCTATGAAAAATGCTCCGCATTGCTGCGGAGCCTTTTTGTCAAGCCGGGCGGCGGGTCCTTTTTCGTTCGCACAGCAAGATGCCCAGGTACCCCCCGAAACATCCCGAAAGAATATAGCATACCAGCTTGATGCCGGCCATGGCCGTGAAGTCCAGCTGACCGTTCAGCAGGGCCGCGACGAGATACAACAGATAGAACACAACGCCTGTGCAAAGGCCGCAGAACAGGCCGTTCTTCTTGAAACTGCGTGCCAACGCCAGGCCGCAGACAAAACAGCCGATGCACACAGCGCAGGTCGCCATGGGAACGGCCGCCCAGAGCGGCAACTGTGTTTTCGTATAGAGCCAGCTGCACAAAAGCAGCACAAGGAACGTCACCGCAACGCCGGCAACGCCCGCGACCAGAATTTTTTTCAGCGGACCTGCGCCGGCGCTTTGGCCGGGCTTTCGGTTCGACTTCGGCTGTTTTGGCATAAAAAAGCACCTCCCTGCACACTAAACAGTATGCAGGGAGGCGTCGATATAGTCCGGTTTTACTTCTGGGCAGGAGTCTCCATGTCCAGCTTGGTCACGGCCTGCACGGCGGCGCGGCGGAAGCGGATCTTGGTGCGGTCGCTGCCGGTCTCCAGCACGAAGGTGTCCTCTTTGAGGGCGATCACGCGGCCGACGATGCCGCCGATGGTGGTCACCTCATCGCCGATCTCCAAAGAGTTGCGCATCTCGGCGTCCTTCTTCTGCTGCTTCTTCTGGGGACGATACAGCAAAAAGTACATCACCGCAAACATGATCACCAGCATCGCGATCATGCTGATGTTGCTCATGGTGTTGGGGTCCATGCTGCTCAGAAACTGAATGTTCATCGTTTTGTTTATCTCCTCTCGAAATCCGGGATATTGAATCCATTATAGCGGATAAAAGCGTATTTTGCAAGCAAAACCCTGCTCAAATGCGGGTGTCCAGCAGCTTCACATAGCGGTCATGGAAGGATTCGAAGGTTCCGGCGTCCAGTTCGGCGCGGATGCGCTCCATGAGATGGTTGTAGAAATAGAGGTTGTGCATCACGGCAAGGCGCATCCCCAGCATCTCGTCGGCTTTGAACAGGTGCCGCAGATACGCGCGGCTGAAATTGCGGCACACCGGGCAATCGCACTCCGGGTCGATGGGGCGCTCGTCCTTCTCGTACTTGAGGTTCTTGATGTTGATGATGCCGCCCCAAGTGTTCAGATGGCCGTGGCGGGCGTTGCGGCTGGGCATAACGCAGTCGAACAGGTCCACACCGCGCCATACGGCCTCGATGATGTTGCCAGGCGTGCCCACGCCCATCAGATAACGAATTTTGTCCTTCGGCGCGAAGGGCTCCACGGCGGTGATGATGCGGTACATCTCCTCCGCCGGCTCGCCCACAGCCAGACCACCGATGGCGTAGCCGTCCAGATCCATGTCCGCGATGGTTTTCATGTGCTCCACACGCAGGTCATCGAAGGTGCAGCCCTGGTTGATGCCGAAGAGCAGCTGGTGCGGGTTGGTGGCGAGGCCCTCGGCCTTCAGCCGGGCCATCTCCTTCTGGCACCGGGCCAGCCAGCGCACGGTGCGCTCACAGCTGGCCTTTGCATAGTCGTACTGGGCGGGATTCTCCACGCACTCATCGAATGCCATGGCGATGGTGGAACCGAGATTAGCCTGGATCTGCATGCTTTCTTCCGGGCCCATGAAAATCTTGTGGCCGTCCAGATGGGAGTGGAAGGTCACGCCCTCCTCGGTGATGTTGCGCAGCTTGGCCAGGCTGAACACCTGGAATCCGCCGCTGTCGGTGAGGATGGGGCCGTCCCAGCGGGTGAACTTGTGCAGGCCGCCCAGTTCAGCCACCAGCTTGTCCCCCGGACGCAGGTGCAGGTGATAGGTGTTGCACAACATCACCTGGCAGCCGATGTCTTTCAAGTCAAAGGCAGACAGACCACCCTTGATGGCGGCGGCGGTGGCCACGTTCATGAACGCGGGCGTCTGCACCGTGCCGTGCACCGTTTCAAACTCGCCCCGTCGGGCGGCGTGTTCAGTTTTGATCAAGCGATAAGGCATGTGTAAAGTCCCTTTCGTTTACAGAATAAGCATCGCGTCCCCGAAGCTGAAAAAGCGGTATTTCTGCGCCACAGCCTCTTTGTAGGCAGCCATGGTACGCTCATAGCCGTAAAAAGCGCTGACCAGCATGATGAGCGTGCTCTCCGGCAGGTGGAAGTTGGTGATGAGGCCGTCCATGCAGCGGATCTCGCAGCCGGGATACAGGAAAATGTCGGTGTCGCCGCTGCAGGCGCGGATCTCGCCGTATTTAGCCGCCACAGACTCCAGTGTGCGGCAGCTGGTGGTGCCTACGCAAATCACCCGGCCGCCCCGGGCCTTGGTCTCGTTGATCTTGCGGGCGGTCTCCTCGCTGACGGAATACCACTCAGAGTGCATCTGATGGTCTGCGATGTCCTCTTCCTTCACCGGACGGAAGGTGCCAAGGCCCACATGGAGCGTCACCTCGGCAAAACCCACGCCCTTTGCGCGCAGACGGTCCATCAGCTCCGGCGTGAAATGCAGGCCGGCGGTGGGGGCGGCGGCACTGCCCAGCTCCTTGGCATAGACAGTCTGATACTGGCTCTGATCCTCCAGCTGGCGGGTGATGTAGGGCGGCAAAGGCATTTTGCCGAACTCGTCCAGCTTTTCGTAGAGGGTCTGGGTGTCGTAGAAAAACTCCACCAGCTTGTTGCCGTCGTCCATCGTTTCCCGGATGACCGCCCGCAAGCTGCCGTCACCAAAGATCACCTCTGTGCCGGCCTTCAGCCGCTTGCCGGGCTTTGCCAGGCACTCCCAGACATCACCCTTTACCTGCCGCAGCAGCAGAATTTCGCTCACGGCGCCGGTTCCGGCTTTTTCACCCACCAAACGGGCGGGCAAAACCTTGGAATCGTTCACAACAAGAAGATCGCCCGCATTTAATAGGTCAGGCAGATCAGAAAAAATCTTGTGCCGAAGTTCATCGCTGCCTCGCTGGGCACACAGCAGGCGGGCAGAATCCCGCGGATCGGCCGGCTCCTGGGCGATCAGTTCCTGGGGAAGATCAAACCAAAAATCTTTTTTCAGCATGGAGATTGCCTTTCTTGATAATTGACATTGCTTCACGGCAATGCTATAGTAAAGACATGTTTTAAGGTGTTGGTGCGCTGTGCACGCTATGCAATCTAATTTATTATATTGCATACATTGCCGGTTTTCAAGCCGGTTTTTTTTATACGCCCACACCGGCGAACGAAAGAGGGCTTTGCGGAAAGGAACGAGTGTACAATGAAACAGTATCAAGTGGGCGTCGTGGGCGCCACAGGCATGGTCGGCCAGCGTTTCGTGTCTCTGCTGGCGCAGCATCCCTGGTTCCATCTGGCCGTTGTTGCGGCCTCCCCCCGTTCGGCAGGCAAGACCTACGAGGAAGCCGTGGGCAGCCGCTGGGCCATGCCCGATCCCATGCCGGAACAGGTCAAAAACATGGTGGTGCTGGACGCTTCCCACGTGGAGGAAGTTGCCTCCAAGGTGGACTTTGTGTTCTGTGCCGTGGATATGAAAAAAGAGGAGATCCGCGCGCTGGAAGAGAGCTACGCCAAGGCGGAGTGCCCGGTGGTCTCCAACAACAGCGCTCACCGTTTCACCCCTGACGTGCCCATGGTGGTGCCCGAGATCAACCCCGAGCATCTGGACGTCATCGCCGCCCAGCGCGCGCGTCTGGGCACCAAAAAGGGCTTTGTGGCGGTCAAGTCCAACTGCTCGCTGCAGAGCTATGTGCCCGCGCTGCATCCGCTGAAGGATGAATTCGGCCTTTCCAAGGTGCTGGTGTGCACCTACCAGGCCATCTCCGGCGCCGGCAAGACCTTCGCCACCTGGCCGGAAATGGTGGACAACTGCATCCCCTACATCGGCGGCGAAGAGGAAAAGAGTGAGCAGGAACCTCTGAAGCTGTGGGGCAAAGTAGAGGGCGGCGCCATTGTGCCCACCACCTCCCCTTCCATCACCGCCCAGTGCCTGCGCATTCCTGTGACCGACGGACACATGGCCGCCGTGTTCATGAGCTTTGAAAAAAAGCCCAGCAAGGAAGAGATCCTGGACCGCTGGGCAAACTTTGAGGGCGAGGCGCAGCGTCTGGCGCTGCCCAGCGCTCCCAAGCACTTCCTGCACTATTTCGAAGAGAATGACCGTCCGCAGACCAAACTGGACCGCAGCCTGGAAAACGGTATGGCGGTCTCCATCGGCCGTCTGCGTCCGGACACCCAGTATGACTACAAGTTCGTCTGCCTCTCCCACAACACCCTGCGGGGCGCTGCGGGCGGCGGCGTTCTGCTGGCGGAGCTTCTGGCCGCCAAGGGCTATTTTGACTGACAAAGGAGCTGAGCGCAATGAAAACGCCGATCTTCACCGGGGCCGCTGTGGCCATCATCACCCCCATGCTGCCGGACGGCAGCGTGGACTATAAAGGCCTGGCCGACCTGGTCGAGTTCCAGATCAAAGGCGGTACCGACGCCATCGTGATCTGCGGCACCACCGGCGAGTCTGCCACTCTGAAGGACGACGAGCACCTTGAATGCATCCGCGTGGCGGTGGAGACTGCCGCAGGGCGCGTTCCCGTCATTGCGGGCACCGGCTCCAACTACACGGAGCACGCGGTGGAGATGTCCAAGGAGGCCAAGGCCCGGGGCGCGGATGCTCTGCTGCTGGTGACTCCTTATTATAACAAGACCACCCAGCGGGGCCTCGTGGCCAGCTTCAACACCATCGTGGATGCCGCCAGCCTGCCGGCCATCCTTTACAACGTCCCCTCCCGTACCGGTGTGAACATCGAGTCCGCCACTGCGAAGGAACTGGCCAAGAATCCGCTGATCTGCGGCATCAAAGAGGCCAGCGGCAACATCAGCCAGATCGCCATGACCGCCGCACTGTGCGGCGATGAGCTGCCCCTCTATTCCGGCAACGACGACCAGGTGGTGCCCATTCTGGCGCTGGGCGGCAAAGGCGTTATCTCTGTGGTCTCCAACGTGGCTCCCGAACCGATGCACCGCATGTGCCAGCTGTGGTTCGAGGGTAAAGTGGAAGAGAGCCGTGACCTGCAGCTGCAGCTGATGGGCCTGTGCAAGGCGATGTTCTGTGAGGTGAACCCCATCCCCGTGAAGGCAGCACTGGGTATGATGGGTCTGCCGGCCGGTCCCTGCCGTCTGCCGCTGGTGCCGCTGAGCGACGACCACGCCGAGCAGGTGCGCCGGGAGCTGCAGAACGCCGGACTGCTCTAAAAAAGGAATCGCAAAAGGCCCGCGCGATCGCCGCGTCGGGCCTTTTGTAAAAAGAACAGGAGATAAAACCATGACCCGCATTATCATTCAGGGCATCAACGGCCGCATGGGCAAGGTCCTGTGCGAACTGATCGACCAGCGCGAGGACTGCCGCGTGGTGGGCGGCGTGGACGTCACGCCCCAGAGCGGCGCCATCCCCGTGGCGGCAAGTCTGGAAGAGCTGAACGTGGAAGCCGATGTGCTCATTGATTTTTCCTGCCCTGCTGCCACAAAAAACGCGCTGCGCTTTTGCGCGAAGAACGCTCTCCCCTGCGTCATCTGCACCACAGGTCTGGATGAGGAGGCGGAAAGGCTTCTGAACGAAGCCAGCGCCCGCTGCGCGGTGTTCAAGAGCGCGAATATGTCCTTGGGCATCAACCTGTTGGCCCAGCTGGCGCAGCAGGCCGCCGCAGCTCTGGGGCTGGACTACGACATCGAGATCATCGAAAAGCACCACCACAACAAGCTGGACGCCCCCAGCGGCACCGCGCTGCTGCTGGCCGATGAGATCAACAAGGTGGCCGACCAGCCCTATGAGTATGTGTACGACCGCCACAATGTGCGTCAGAAGCGTTCCCCCCGGGAGATCGGCCTGCACTCGGTGCGGGGCGGCAGCATCGTAGGCGATCACGAAATTCTGTTCTGCGGCCCGGACGAGGTCATCACCCTGTGTCACAGCGCCGGTTCCAGGCGCGTGTTTGCCAATGGCGCGGTGAACGCTGCGGTATTTCTCGCCAATAAAGGCCCTGGGCTTTACACTATGAGGGACCTGATGAAAGAGCTATTGTAAGGAGACACGATGAAAAAACGACTGCTCGTTCTTGCGCTTGCCGTGCTGGCGCTGTTGATGATCGTGCCGCTTGCAAGCAGCGCTTTCTCCTCGGTCCAGCAGGCGGCACAGCAGGCGATCCCTACCCCCTCCCCTTCGCCCGCTCCCACGCCGACGCCTCAGCCCACGCCCACCGTTTCGACGGTGCGCTTTTCCGCCACGGGCGACAATCTGATCCACAACGGAATCTACAATCAGGCGGCGCGCAGGGCGCAGGCTGCCGGAGAAGAAGGATATGATTTTTCTTTCTGCTACGATGCCGTGCGGGATTTTTATGCCGGCTTTGACGTGAACTGGATCAACCAGGAGACGCTGGTCAACGACGAACTGGAACCCAGCAGCTATCCCTGCTTCTCCACGCCCGGAGACATGGGCCGGGAGCTTTATGACGTGGGGTTCCGGGTATTCAGCCTTGCCAACAACCACACTTATGACAAAGGCGCCGAGGGCATTGCCGCTACAAGGCGCTTCTGGTCAAGCCTGCCTGAGGATGCCGTCACCTGCGGGCTGTATGCCGGCGAAGAGGATTACGAGAACATTGTGATCCGCGAAACGAACGGCATCCGCATCGCTTATCTCTCCTATACCGAGTTTACCAATGGCATCCCCACGCCCTCCGGCGCAGAAGCGAACCTCATCTATACCAGCCAGACCGACGTGATACAGCGTCAGATCGAGCTGGCCCGCCAGCAGGCGGATTTCGTGGTGGTTGGCGTACACTGGGGCGTTGAGGGCAGCCATAAGGTGACCGACGCCCAGCGGGCGCTGGCCCAGCAGATGGCGGACTGGGGCGCGGGTGTGGTCATCGGCACCCATCCCCATGTGGTACAGGACGCCCAGTGGCTCACCGCCGCGGACGGCCGCCAGGTGTTTGCGGCCTATTCCCTGGGCAATTTTCTGAACGCCCAGTCCACGGCAGACACGATGATCGGCGTGGTGCTGAGTTTCACGCTGGAAAAAACCACCCAGCCGGACGGGAGCAGCGAAACGGTCTTGAAGGGCCCGATGCTCCACCCCACCGTGAACCATTACGGGGCCAATTATTCCCAGATCCGCATGTGTCTTTATAAGGATTACACCGACGAACTGGCCCAAAGCCACGGCGTGCGGGAGAATTTCCCGAATTTCAACCGCAACTACATAGAGTCGGTGCTGCGGGACAACATCGACAATACATTCCTCGATTTGTGATAACGGAGGAGGAGCAAAAATGCACGGTATCTCTGAGCTTTCCAGCGAACAGAACATCATGGTGGTCGCCTTCCCTGCGGTCCGTCAGAGCGAAGGTGGACCGTCGGCGTATCTGGCTCCCTTTGCGGCGGCCGGCGTGAACATGGACATGATCTGCCAGGGCCTGCCCCAGGGCGATTCCGCTTCCATGAGCTTCACCACCAGCTACGACAACTGGTCCATCGTGATGCGCACCCTGCCCCAGGTCACGGCGGGCAAAAGCGGCCCCGCCCCGCTCATCAGCGGCGGCTACACCAAGCTGACCCTGTTCGGGCAGGAGATGCCGAATCTCTGCGGCGTTGCCTCCCGGGTGATGGAAGTGATGGCGGAGGCCAAGGTGCCCATCCATCTCATCACCACCAGCTCTGTGGACATTTCCCTGCTGGTGGCTGCCGAGGATGAGGACACCGCGCTGAATGCGCTGCGCGAAGCCTTCAGCCTTTGAGCGTTACAAAAAAGGAGCACTGCCGGTTCGGCAGTGCTCCTTTTTTATGTGCGTTTTACAGCTGAACTTTGTGGTAGACCTTCTTGCCCTTCTTGATGACCACGCCGGCGGTCAGTGCCTCGGCACTCACGGTCAGGGTGGGGTCGGTAACCTTTTCGCCGTCCAGCAGAACGCCGCCCTGCTGGATGAGCTGGCGGGCCTCACGCTTGCTGGGCACCAGCTTCGCGGCCAGCATCATGTCCAGGATGCCGATCTTGCCGTCGGTGAGCTGGTCGGCGGTGAGGGTGGTGGAGGGCATGTTCGCCGTATCCGCAGAACCGCTGAACAGGCCGCGGGCAGTCTCCTGCGCCTTGAGAGCCTCCTCCTCGCTGTGGACCAGCTTGGTGAGCTCAAAGGCTAGGATCTCCTTGGCCTTGTTCAGCTCGCCGCCCTGCCAGTGATCCATCTCGTCGATCTGCTCCAGGGGCAGGTCGGTGAGCATCCGCAGGCACTTCAGCACGTCGGCGTCGTCCACGTTGCGCCAGTACTGGTAGAACTCGTAGGGGGAAGTCTTTTCGGGGTCGAGCCAGACGGCGCCCTTCTGGGTCTTGCCCATCTTCTTGCCCTCGCTGGTGAGCAGCAGGGTGATGGTCATGGCGTAGGCGTCCTTGCCCAGTTTGCGGCGGATGAGTTCCGTGCCGCCCAGCATGTTGGACCACTGATCGTCGCCGCCGCACTGCAGGTTGCAGCCGATGGTCTGGAACATGTGGTAGAAGTCGTAGGACTGCATGATCATGTAGTTGAACTCCAGGAAGGACAGGCCCTTCTCCATCCGCTGCTTGTAGCACTCGGCACGGAGCATGTTGTTCACCGAGAAGCAAGCGCCCACTTCCCGCAGCAGCTCAATGTAGTTCAGCTTCATCAGCCAATCGGCATTGTTCACCATCAGGGCCTTGCCCTCGGAGAAATCAATGAACTTGCTCATCTGCTTTTTAAAGCACTCGCAGTTGTGCTGGATGGTCTCCACAGTCATCATGGAGCGCATATCGGTGCGGCCGCTGGGGTCGCCCACCATGCCGGTGCCGCCGCCGATCAGAGCGATGGGGCGGTTGCCCGCCTTCTGCAGCCGGCGCATAAGCATCAGAGCCATGAAGTGGCCCACATGCAGAGAGTCGGCCGTGGGGTCAAAGCCGATGTAGAAGGTGGCTTTGCCGTTGTTGATGAGGTCTTTGATCTCTTCCTCATCGGTCACCTGGGCGATCAGCCCGCGGGCGACCAGCTCGTCGTAAATCGTCATTTTCCAGTCTCCTCCTTGTTTTGCGGGCAAAGGGCATAGAAAAAGCCCCCTGCCAAAATGAATTGGCAGAGGGCGAAACTTCGCGGTACCACCTCTGTTCGCCGCCCTCCTCGCGGAAGACAGCCTCGGCGGGTGCACACAGACACCCTTGCGCTGTAACGTGCGCAGCACGGCGCGGCCTACCGGGCGCAAAACGCGCTGTTCAGCCTGCTGCTCCGGGATGTATTCGCCCTTGCGCACGCTGCCCTTTTCACCAAACCAGGGCTTCTCTGTGCCGCGCTTTCAAGGGGTACTGGTTCCCTTCTTCGCATTTGATACTGTACAGTATACCCGCGCCCTATCCCTTTGTCAAGTGTCCAGGCCCAGCATTTCCCGGGCGTTGGCCAGGGCGATGGGGGTGATCTGGTCGCCGGAGATGATGCGGGCCAGTTCCGCCACCCGGCCTTCGCCGTCCAGCGGATAGAGCTTGGTATAGGTGCGGTCATCCTCCACGTTTTTCCGGATGAGCAGATGGCGGTCGGCAAGGGCCGCGATCTGGGCAGTGTGGGTGATGCAGATGACCTGCCGGCCGGCGGAGGTCTGTTTGAGCATCTGGCCGATGCGCCCCGCCGCCGAACCGGACACGCCGGTGTCGATCTCGTCGTAGATGACGGTGTGGATGGCGTCTTTTTCCGCCAGCGCGCTCTTGAGCGCCAGCATGATGCGGCTCAGCTCGCCGCCGCTGGCGATTTTGGCCAAGGGCTTCGGAGCCTCACCGGGGTTGGGCGAGATATAGAATTCCAGTGTGTCCTGCCCTGCCCCGGCCAGCGGCCCGCGGGTGTGCTGCAGCGCAAAGCGCACGCCCGGCATGTTCAGGAAGGTGCAGGCTTCCACCAGTTTCTTTTCCAAGTCACTGAAGGCGTTCAGGCGCGTTTGGGTGAGGGCTTCGGCCTTTTCCTTGGCCTGGCGATAAAGCGCCTGTTTTTCGGCGTTCAGTTTGGCCAGTGTCTCGTCCGACTGCTCGATGCTCTCCAGTTCTTCCCGGGCAGCCTGCCCGTGCTCCAGCACCTTCTCCACCGAGCCGCCGTATTTCTGCTTCAGACGATAGATCTCGTCCAGCCGGGTCTCCACCCGGTCCAGCTCCGCGGGGTCCATGCCGTAGCTGTCCAACCGGTCGGCCAGATCAGTAGCCAGCTCCCGGGCAGTATAGTAAAGATCGTTCAGCCGCTCGCAGGCGCTTTGCAGCGATTCATCCAGCTGCGCCGCGCTTTCCAGCCGGCCGGCGGCATCGCCCAGCAGGTCGGCCGCGCCGCCAAAGTCGTCGCCGCCGGCAAGAGCGCTATGAGCGGCGCTCACCTGCTCCAGAATGGTCTGGGCGTGGCTGAGCACCTGCCGGCGGGCCGTCAGCTGCTCCTCTTCTTCCGGCTGCAGCGCGGCGGATTCGATCTCGTCCACCTGAAAACGCAACAGCTCCATGCGCCGCTGCTTTTCCGCTTCATCCATCTGCAAAGCATCCGCCTGGCGCTTGACCGCGATGAGCTGACGATACACCTGGCGGTACTCATTGTACTGCTTTTCGTTCTGGGCGTAGAGATCCAGCAACGTCAGATGGCGGGCGGGATTGGTCAGGTTCTGGTTATCGTGCTGGCCATGGATATTGATGAGGCCCGCGGACAGATCCCGCAGCATGGCCGCCGTGGCGGGCATACCGTTGACCCGGAAGTTGCTTTTGCCCTCGGCGCTGATTTCACGGTAGAGCAGCAGTTCGTCCCCTGCTTCGTAACCGGCCTGCTCCAGTTGGCCGCGCACAGCCTCGGGCAGGTCGGTGAAAGTGGCCCAGATACAGGCCTTGGGCGCGCCGGTGCGCACCAGTTCGCGGCTGGTGCGGTTGCCCAGGATGGCGTTGATGGAGTCGATCAGAATGCTTTTGCCCGCACCGGTCTCGCCGGTGAGAACGTTCAGGCCGGGCGAGAACTCTGCTTCGGCCTTTTCGATGACCGCCACATTCTCGATTTTCAGATTTTTCAGCAAAGCCCTTCGGCCCCCTTTTTCGTCTTTGCGGCCGGGCCGGTCAGTGACGGGTGATGTATTGCTGCAGTTCGTGGCAGATGGCCTCGGCGTCCTGCTCGGTGCGCATCAGAGCCATGAAGGTATCGTCGCCGGAGATCGTGCCGACAACGTCAAAATCCCACTGCATGGAGTCAAACAGCTCGCAGGCAGCGCTGGCCATGCCGGGATAGCACATCACCAGAAGGGTGTGGCCGGCCCAGTCCGCCTTCAGAACAGACTCGCGGAAAATCGTTTCGAACCGGCCCTGGGAGTGACGGGGGCCCTTGGCGGAAACGCTGGAAACATAGCGGTATTTGCCGTCGCCCACAGACGCCTTGATGAGGTGCAGCTGCCGGATGTCCCGGGAAACGGTGGCCTGGGTCACAGAGAACCCGGCCTCGTTCAGATGCGCCAGCAGATCCTCCTGCCGGTCGATGGGGTACTGCTCGATCAGTTCCAGAATTTTTGCATGTCGGTCATTTTTCATTTGAATCACCTGCCACGAAGTTTTTTGTCAATGGCATCGAACTGGTCCGTGCCATTAAAGGTTATCAACTTTACGCTCTTTTCCGAGAGGCCTGCCCTCAGCTCGCCGTCCGCAGGCAACGGTATCTCCTGCTCCCCGTCGGAGCTGATGAGAATGGGTCCGCGCTGGTCGGGGCCCGGCCGCACCGTGATGCGCCGGTCCGCCGCAAAAACGATGGCCGGACGCTGCAGACTGTGGGCACAGATGCTGGTGACCACCAGCCCGCGGATACGCGCGTCCAGAATGGGGCCTCCCGCGGAGAGAGAATAGGCGGTGGAGCCGGTGGGTGTTGCAAGGATCACGCCGTCACCCCGGCAGTTGCTCACCGGCATCCCGTCACAAAAAACATCCAAATCGACGGTCTGCCGCCGCTCTCCGCTATAGATGACCAGGTCGTTCAGCGCAATGAGCGGCGCCTTTGCGCCGGTGCATTCCGCCTGCAAAAGGGCCCGGTGTTCCACTGAAAAGTCGCCTTTCGCCAGCCTGCTCAGTTTGGTCTCCATCTCGTCCAGCTCACAGGTGGCCAGAAAGCCGGTGCGTCCCAGATTGACGCCCAGGACCGGAAGCCCCAAGCGGGCACATTCCTTGGCTGCGTGGAGCATGGTCCCGTCGCCGCCCACGGTCACCACCGCGTCCGCTCCGTCCAGCGTCTGTGCGTCAAGGGCGTTTGCCGCACCATGAGGCGCATCAAAACCGCTCTGCGGAACGATAAATGTCTCCGCACCTTCACAGCGCAGAATTTCCGCCGCCCGGTCAAGGACGCGGGCTGTCTCTGGTTTTGCATTATAGCCTGTCAGGCAGATCCTCATGGGCGGCACTCCCCTTTGATTTGGTCACAGCGCGGCGTGGGCAGCGGCCACCACCGCGTCGGCCAGCGCCGGGTCCAGCGGCGCGGGTTCCTCGCTTTTTTTCACAAACATCAAAAACTCGATGTTTCCCTCCGGGCCCTTGATGGGCGAATACTCAAGTCCGCCCACGGTAAACCCGTTCTGAACCGCATATTCCGCGGCCTGCAGGATGACCTCCCGATGGGTCTCGGCCTCCCGCACAACGCCTTTTTTGCCTACTTTTTCCCGGCCCGCCTCAAACTGGGGCTTCACCAGGCACACGCCGGCGGCGTCCGGCGTGGTGACTGCCTGCGCCACGGGAAAAATGTGTTTGAGCGATATAAACGAAACGTCTACGCTGAAAAATTCCACCGGCTCCTCCAGCATCTCCGGCGTGACGTTGCGGATGTTGGTGCGCTCCATGTTCACCACGCGCTCGTCGGTGCGCAGCTTCCAGGCCAGCTGGCCGTAACCCACATCCACCGCGTAGACCTTTACGGCGCCGTTCTGCAGCATGCAGTCGGTAAAACCGCCGGTGGAGGCGCCGATGTCCATGCAGACTTTTCCTTCGGGGGTGAGCGGAAACGCCTTCATTGCCTTTTCCAGCTTGAGGCCGCCCCGGCTCACATAACCGATGTCGTGGCCCCGCACCTCCACCTGCGCGTCCTCCGCGATCATCTGGCCGGCCTTGTCCGCTTTCTGCTGGTCCACGAACACGATGCCGGACATGATAAGCGCTTTGGCCCGCTCACGGCTGGAGACGAGCCCGTTCTGACACAGGTATTGATCCAAACGAATTTTCAAAGCGTTATTCCTCACAGACGGCCTCCGCCAGGCTGGCGCCGTCCAGACCCAGGACTTTCCGGATCTGCGGCACAGTGGCGTGGGGCAGTTTTTGGCGGGCCGTGATCCCCTTGTGAATGAAACGGCCCTGATAATTGATCGCTGCCAGCTGGCGGGCAAGGTGTTCGCCGATGCCGCCGGCAGCAATGCTGTCCTCCGCGAACAAGATCACAGGATAGTTCAGCAATGCCTCCCGCAGACCCTGGGGCAGCGGGTAGAGCTGTACCAGCTTGTACACATCCGCCCGGATGCCCTTCTCTTCCAGGGCTTTTGCGGCGGACAGCGTCTCTTCGGTCATGCTGCCGTAGCTCACCAGCGCAACGGTGGCCTCCTGCTGCGCCAGGCAGCAATCGAAGGGTTCCCCGATACAGCCCAGCGCCTCCAGCGTGGAGCTTTGCCCGCCTCTGGGATAGCGAATAGCCCGGGGACCGTTGAGCTTGTCCACCACATAGGTCAGCCAGTGGTCCAGCTCCGCGTAGTTGCAGGGCGCAAAAAGCGGGATGCCGATCTGGCTCAGGAATGCGGTGTCATAGATGCCTTGGTGGGTCTCGCCGTCGCCAGGCACGAGGCCTGCGCGGTCAATGGCCAGCACCACGTTGTTATTCATCAGCTTCACGTCGTGGATCAGCTGGTCGTAAGCGCGCTGCAGGAAGGTGGAATAGATGGCCACCACCGGCAGCATGCCCTGACTGGCAAGGCCCGCCGCAAAGGTCACAGCGTGCTGTTCCGCCATGCCCACATCGAAAAAGCGTTCCGGGAAGCGGCGATAGAAGAACTGCAGCCCGGTGCCGTATTTCATTGCCGCAGTGATGGCGCAGATGTTCTGCCGCGTTTTTGCCAGCTCCACCAGGTCGTTGCCGAACTGAGTGGAGAAAGAAGCGTCCGGCGAAACATCCGGGTCGGTGATGTGGGCCGGATCAAAGGAAGAAACACCGTGGAACTCGCCCGGATTCTCTTCCGCAGGCTTAAAGCCCTTTCCCTTTACAGTGATGGCATGAACAAACACCGGGGCGTACTGAGTGTGCAGATTGGTGAACAGCTCGGTCAGCCGCTGCACATCGTGTCCGTCCACCGGACCGAGGTACTGGAAACCCATTTCCTCGAACATAGTGGAGTGGTAGATGCCGCGGCGAAGCAGCGCTTTGCCCGCCTGCAGCGCCCGCACCACCGGCGCGCCCACGCCCGGAATGGCGCCCAAAACGCTCTCCAGGCTGGCCTTCGCCTTGGAATACTCGGGGTTGGTGCGCAGCTGGGTGAGGTAGCGCGCCAGCGAGCCCACGTTTTTGGAAATGGACATCTTGTTGTCGTTCAGAATGACGATCAGGTTGTTGAGGGTGTCGATGTTGTTCATTCCCTCATACACCATGCCGCCGGTGAACGCACCGTCACCCACCAGAGCGATCACCTTGCCCGGCTCGCCCTTGATTTTTTTCGCCTGGGCCATGCCGATGGCCACCGAGATGGCGGTGTTGCCATGGCCGGCCACAAAGGCGTCGTGGACGCTCTCGCCGGGGTTAGGAAAACCGGAAATGCCGCCCAACTGACGAAGCCCGCCAAACTGCTCGCGCCGCCCGGTAAGGATCTTATGGGTATAGCACTGATGCCCAACGTCAAAGACAAACTTGTCCTGCGGGGTACTGAACGCCCGGTGCAGGGCCACGGTAAGCTCGATGGTGCCCAGATTGGAGGACAGGTGCCCGCCCGTCTTGGACACATTTTCAATCAGAAACTGCCGTATTTCTTCGCACAACGGCTCCAGGCGGTCGGCCGGCAGCGCTTTGAGCTGCTGCGGGTCGTTCACCTGCTGCAACAAAGGGTAACCCATGTCACCCGCCCTTTCTTCAGATGATCGGGATGATCCAGCCCACGGCCACGCCGACGATGGCGCCGCCCAGCACCTCGAAGGGAGTGTGGCCCACCATTTCCTTGAGCTTTTTGTCGCCCAGGAAGGGGCTGTTGGCGCTTTCCGCCTCCATCCAGTCGGTGAGCATACGGTTCAGGATCTTCGCCTGTTCGCCGGTCTCCCGCCGCACCCCCATGGCATCGTACATAACGATGATGGCCATGATGAACGCGAGGCCAAAGATGGCGGAATCGGGGCCGTAGAGCCGGGCAGCCGCAACCACAAGAGAGCAGACTGTAGCGGAGTGAGAGCTGGGCATACCGCCCGAGCCCCACATGCGTTCCAGAGAAAATTTGCCCAGCAGAAGGCCGTTGAGCAAGGTCTTGAGGACCTGCGCCACCAGCCAGCCGGTCAGCGAGATCGACAGAAGATAGTTGAACCCGTAGACTTGTTTGAACAGTTCCAAAAGCGATACTCCCTTTCAGCCGCGCCGGCAAAGCAGGTTCTCGGCCAGCGCTGTCAAAAACTCCGATCGTTCACCGTACGCCCGGCTCAGCCGGCCGCAGGCCTCCGCATTGATCTTTTTCGCCAGTTCCATGGCCCCCTGCGGGCCATAGAGCGTGGCAAAGGTGGTCTTGTTGTTTTCGGCGTCGCTGCCGATGGGTTTGCCCAGCTCTTCGCTGGTGCTGGTCACGTCCAGCACATCGTCCACGATCTGGAACACCAGCCCCAGATCGTAGGCAAACTGCTCCAGACGCTGGCAGTCCTCCGCATTGCCGCCGGCAGCGGACGCGCCCATCTGCATCGCCGCATTGATGAGCGCACCGGTTTTATTGCGGTGCACAAGGCGCAGGGTCTCTTCCTCCACCGGCTGGTTCTCATATTTCAGATCCAGCTCCTGACCCAGCACCATTCCCGCGCTGCCCGCGCCGTGAGCCAGCGCCGCACAGGCGCCGACCCGGGCACGATCGTCCACAGGAGCGTTTGCGATGACCTCGAAAGCCTCGGTGAGCAGAAGATCACCCGCCAGCAGCGCCGTGGCTTCGCCATAGGCTTTGTGGCAGGAAGGCTTGCCCCGGCGGAAATCGTCGTTATCCATACAGGGCAGGTCGTCGTG
>DXBV01000043.1 GCA_019116345.1 Candidatus Allofournierella merdipullorum
GCGATGATTTTTTATAAAAAAATCGTCGCAAGCGATATGTCGCTTGCGACGAGCTGGTGCCTCCGATCGGAATCGAACCAATGACACGGGGATTTTCAGTCCCCTGCTCTACCAACTGAGCTACAGAGGCAAAAAATGGAGCGGCTTACGAGGCTCGAACTCGCTACCTCCACCTTGGCAAGGTGGCGCTCTACCAGATGAGCTAAAGCCGCACATGGTCGGGATGACAGGATTTGAACCTGCGGCATCCTGCTCCCAAAGCAGGCGCGCTACCGAACTGCGCTACATCCCGTCTTTTGTCTATCTTTAAGGCCCATCGGGCCCAAAAGCACTGATAAAGAGGGCCGCAGCTCCCTTAGCGCAATTGTCGCGTGCTGCGCCGCACCGAAGGGCGGCTGGCCCGCTCTGTTGCGCGTCAAGGGCTCCGCCTCGCTGCATCCGCCACCGGCGGCGCTCGGCTTCGCCCACCGAACTGCGCTACATCCCGCTATGTTCGGGAAAAGGCTGGCGCCCGTATCCCAGAAGGACACTTGCGCTATTATAACAGATTCGTCCCTCCGCGTCAATGCAGAGGGACGAATTTTTTTATTTTTCCTGCTGGGCCCGTTTTTCCTCGGCCTCTTCGGTGATGTCCTGGATCTCCGCCTGCCGCCGCTCCAGCTCCTGCTCCATCTGGGATTCCTCGGTCTTGATCTCCCAGTGGATGAGGAAGGTCAGCGCCGCCCGCAGCACGATGATGGCGGCCACCAGCCCGATCTCGGTGAACTCACGCACCACAACCGTGCGCAAAATCTCGCTGCCCAGCTTGAATTCCAGGCCCATGGCCATGCCCTTGGCCAGCTTGAGGCGGGTCAGGGGGTCACGGCGGATATAGTTCAGAATGCCCTGCAGCGCCGCCACAACGATGACGCCCACGCCGATGAACTCCAGCAGCACCACCGACAGGTTCACCAGAGTCACCAGGCCCTCGTGGAGCTGCTCATAGAGCGTGCTGAAAAACATCGGGTCGGCGTTCGTCACCCCTTCCGGGATCGGGGTCGCCATCGGAGCCATGCCCGCCATCAGTTCCATGTTCTCTCCTCCTCGCGCCCGCAGGCCGCAACGCCGGGCGCTTTCGTTTTGTAATATAATAAGTATATCAGATGTTCTGCCGTTTGCATAGGCCCCCGCATGCGCGCAAAAAAGGCTCCGCCGCGGCCGGCGGAGCCTTTTTCTTTCGTGGTCAGCGGTACATGCCGTTGGCCTGCATATAATCGGCGATCTGCTTGCCGTGGTGCTGCTCCTGCTGCTGGATGCCGCTGAGCACCTGGCGGCTCTTCTCGTCGCAGAACTCGAACACCGAGGTGTTGTACACCGCCGCTACATACTTCTCAGTGGCCAGCAGGTCCGCCAGAAGGTAGGCGTCCTGCTTTTTGCCCGCGCGGGTGGCGGTGGAGCGGGGCGGCGTCTGCTCCTTCGCCGCCTTGGGCTGGGTGGTCGCCGGGGCGGGCACCTTGCCCGCCAGCATGTCGGTCACGGTGTCGTAGTGGTTCTGTTCCGCCTTGGCGATCTGGCCCAGCATGGTCTTGAGGGCCGGGTCGCAGGCGGCCTCGGCGGCTTTGGCGTACTTTTCAGCGCACAGCTTTTCCTCGTTCTGCAGGTCCTTGAGCAGGCTCTGTTCCTTCTTGGTCATAGGCATAGCGTTTTCTCTCCTTTTTTCGCGTTTTGCGCGGTATGGTGTCAGTGTTCCCCAAAAACCGCCCGCTATGCAAAAAAATCCCCGGCAGCCCGAAAGGGGCCGCCGGGGCGGTGAGGTATGTATGGGTTCAGTCCTCCACCCAGTCCTTGGCGCGGCGCACGGCTTTGTGCCAGCCGGCCACCAGCTTTTGCCGCTTTTCCTCGTCCATGGCGGGCTCGTAGAGCTTATCCAGCGTCCACTGGCGGCGGATGTCGTCCAGGCCGGACCACACACCGGTGGCCAGGCCCGCCAGATAGGCCGCGCCCAGGGCGGTGGTCTCCCGGATCATGGGCCGGCGGATGGTGCGGGACACAATGTCCGCCTGGAACTGCATCAGATAGTTGTTGGCGGAGGCGCCGCCGTCCACCCGCAGTTCCCGCAGCTGGATGCCGGTGTCCTGCTCCATGGCCCACAGCACGTCGGCGGTCTGGTAGGCGATGGACTCCAGGCTGGCCCGGATGATGTGGTTGCGCCCCGCGCCCCGGGTCAGGCCCAGAATGGCGCCCCGGGCGTACATGTCCCAGTGGGGCGCGCCCAGCCCGGTGAAGGCGGGCACCACATAAACGCCGGCCGAATCCTTCACCTTGTTGGCGAAGTACTCGGTGTCCGACGCCTCGGTGATGAGGTGCAGCTCATCCCGCAGCCACTGGATGACAGCGCCGCCCACGAACACGCTGCCCTCCAGGGCGTACTGCACCTTGCCCTCCCGGCCCACGGCGATGGTGGTGAGCAGGCCGTTCTTGCTCTGGTACATCCGCTCGCCGGTGTTCATCAAAAGGAAGCAGCCGGTACCGTAGGTGTTTTTCGCCTCGCCCGGCTCAAAGCAGGTCTGGCCGAAGAGGGCGGCCTGCTGGTCGCCGGCGATGCCCGCGATGGGCACCTCCACCCCCTGGATGTTCACATGGCCGTAAACCTCGCTGCAGCTTTTCACCTGGGGCAGCATATTCATGGGGATGCCCAGCCTCTTGCAGATGGCCTCGTCCCAGCACAGGTCCTTGATGTTATAAAGCATGGTGCGGCTGGCGTTGGTGTAGTCGGTCACGTGCACCGCGCCGCCGGTGAGCTTCCAGATGAGCCAGGTGTCCACGGTGCCGAAGAGCAGCTTGCCCGCCTCGGCCTTTTCCCGCGCGCCGGGCACGTTCTCCAGGATCCACTGGATTTTCGTGGCGGAGAAGTAGGCGTCCACCAAAAGGCCTGTGCGCTCTTTCACATAGGCGGTGAACTCTGCATCCTCCTTGAGCGTTTCGCACAAAGCGGCGGTGCGCCGGCACTGCCACACGATGGCGTTGTAGACCGGGCGGCCGGTGTCCCTGTCCCAGACGATGGCGGTCTCCCGCTGGTTGGTGATGCCGATGCCGGCGATTTCCCGCACGTCCACCCCGCTCTGGGCCAGCACCTCCATCAGCACGCCGTACTGGCTGGAGTAAATTTCCATGGGGTCGTGCTCCACCCAGCCGGGTTTGGGGTAATGCTGGGTGAATTCCTTCTGGGCCAGCTGCACGATGTTCTGGTGGTCGTCGAAGAGGATGCAGCGGCTGCTGGTGGTGCCCTGGTCCAGGGCGATCACATACTTTTTCACGGCGTGGCGCCTCCTTTTTTATCTGCTCTCCGCCGGGCCCGCGCCCGCCGGGTTTCGTCTCACATTTCCCAGACCGCCGGGCAGGTGGTGGACACTGCCGCCGCCCCCGCCCGCATGGCGGCGATGACCTCATCCTTATATTTAATGAGGCCGCCGGCGATCACCGGCGTGGCGGTGGACTGGGTGATCTCGGTGATGACCCGGGGCATGATGCCGGGCAGTATCTCGATGAAATCCGGCTTGCCCACCGAAAGCTGGTCCGGCAGGTTGGACAGGGCCAGCGAGTCCAGGATGAAGGCCCTCTGCACCGTGACAAGGCCCAGGTGCCGCGCCCGGCGCACCAGGGCGGGCCGGGTGGAGATGATGCCGTCCGGCGCGCACATGCGCACCAGGCCGTCCACAGCCACCTCCCGCTGGCTCAGGCCGTCCAGAAGGTCGATGTGCACGATGGCCAGCTTGCCCGCCGCCCGCACCCGGCCCACCAGCTCGGCGACGTTCACCACCGAACCGAAGAGCAAAAAAATCACCTCGCACTCGCTTTTCAGCGCGACGGCCAGGCCCGCTTCGTCCTTTACCGCCGCGATGACCGGGCAGTCCAGCATGCGGTGTTTTTTCGTCTGGGTGTTATCGAGTTCCATTCCTTGCTTCCCCCTGTTGCCCCTCAAGATTGATAAAAAATAAACATCTTACAAAGAAAGCGGGACGAACCCCGTTCGCCCCGCTCGTTACTCATTGGACATGATTTATTATGGCAGGATGCGCACCAAAAGTAAAGTACCAAGGTTAAAAACCGTCTTTTTCGACAAACTCACGCCGCCGTTTTTTATGTTTTGAATAAACATTTTTAATTCTTTGTGAATTTTTTGTTTTTTATTGACGCAATATACTTTTGTGTGGTAGCATAAAACTAACGGATATGCTCCAGAGTTTTGGAAGTGAGCGTAAGAGCAAGATTTCTTGCCCTTACGCTTTTTCCATTTTCGGTGCATAAATATGCTCTGCCATCCGGGTGCACGGCAGACACACAAAGGAGGAGACTCATGGAAAACAGACTGTTCACAACCAAAACGCCCCAGGGCAGCAGACGGCTGCTGGCCGCGCTGGCCTGCATCGTGCTGCTGGCCAGCCTTCTGGCGCAGGTCATTTCCAGCGCCGGCGGGAGGATCAAGGTGGAAAACATCACCATCGACTCCCGCGGGGCGACCCTTTCCGCGGATCTGTACTACCCGGCCGGGACGGACGACGAGGACTCGATCCCCGGCCTGATCGTGGCCCATGGCGCGGGCGTCACCAAAGGAAACATGCGCGGCATTGCCGAGGAGATGGCACGCCGCGGCTTTGTGGTTCTGAACGTGAACGGCTATGCCACCGGTCTGAGTGAGATGCCGGTGTACGACGAACAGGACATGGGCATTCTTGACTACCAGACCTTCTCCACGCCCAGCGGCATTTACGACGCGCTGACCTTTTTGCGCACGCTGAATTTTGTGGACAAGGAGCGCATCTGCCTGATCGGCCATTCCCAGGGGTCCATGCGCACCGGCATGGCAGCCATGATGGATTGCGGCTATCTCAGCTTCAACGACATCATGATCAATGTGCTGTACGACACCTTTGGGGAGAGCTTCACGCTGGAAGAGATCGCCATGGACGCGGACGCTCTGGCGGCGCAGCGGCTGGAGCCCGCCGAGATGGCTTTGTATGAACATCTGAAGGAGGAGAACCGGGCCGCCTACGACGCCATGGTCAAAGCCGTGGTGCTGATCGGCACCACAGCGGCCAACGCGGGGCCGATGTCCACGGTCGCGGTGGCGGGCCACGAGGTGCAGCGCAACTGCCAGGTGAACAAGTGCGTCATTCTGGGCGACTACGACACCTTCAACCTGAGCTATCACACCGATGAGAACATCAAGGCCGCCATGCACATCACCGGCGACATCCCCTCGGACGAGTGGCTCATTCTGGACGACCTGAACGCCACCAGCACCAGCGCCGGCAATATTTACCAGACCTCCGTGCTGGATGCGCCGGAGCTGCAGCAGGCCATTCAGGACCGCGCCACCTGGATCAGCTTCTTCCATCCCGAGACCCACAGCCGCAACTTCTTCTCCTCGGCCACCACGATGGATATCGCCAAATATTGCGAGCAGGTGCTGCAGTACAACGGCGGTGAGCTGGGGGCCGCGGACGCCTCCCCCGTGGACGCCTCCGATGTGCGCTTCTTCGCCCGCGAATTCCTCAACGGCATTGCCCTGATCGCGATGATTGCCATGCTGGTGCCGCTGGCCGCCCTGCTGTATCACACGGGCTTCTTCGCCGCCTGCACCGGCAAAAACGAGGCGGTGATCGCCGGCACCGGAAGCGGGCGCTTCTGGATCAACAGCGGCATCGCCGCCGTGGTGGGCTTTGGCGCGATCTATTATGTGAACACCATCTTCGCCCCCGGTCTGCCCTCCCCCACCCTTCTGCCGCTGTTCCCCAGCTGGTGGCTGACCCCCATCTTCCTGGTGGTGGTGGCAGCGGTCGGCGTGGTGCAGCTGGTCGTGTACGGCGTTCTGGACAAAAAGGCCGGCCGCAACGGGTTTGCCGGGCTGAACATCAACATCGGCGTGGTCAATGTGCTCAAGACCCTGCTCGCCAGCCTCATCCTGCTGACCGCGGCCTATTTCTCGCTCACGGTGATTAAGTATTTCTTCAACCAGGACTTCCGCTTCTGGATGACCGCGTTTGAGGAGATGAAGGTGGAACACTGGGCGCTGATGATCGGCTTCTTCTGCACCATGTTCGTGCAGTATCTGGTCATCGGGGCCGCGCAGAACTATCCCCTGAAGAGCCGGCTTCCCCTGTGGGCCGAAAACATCGTGGCTGTGCTGAGCAATTCGGTGGGTGTTTGGGTGTGCTGCCTCATCAACATCCTGATGCTGCAGTCCAGCGGCGTCGTTTTCAGCAACTGGACCTCCAGTTACGGCTTCTTGCTCTTTGTGCCGATCACCGTCTACGTCACCCGCCGGCTGTACCAGGTGACCCGCAGCATCTGGCTGGGCGCCGCCGTCAATTCCCTGCTGATCTCCTGGATGATGATTAGCACCATCGGCTACAACATCTACTTCGCGCAAAACTTCGTGAGCAATTTCTTCAACATCTGACATTGCCCGCCGGGCGGCGCCCCGGAGGGGAAGGGTCTCCTTCCGGGGGTGCTGCCCCGTTTGCGCCGCTTCATTTTCCTCTTGCAATCTTTCCGCCGCTTCTGCTATAATAAAAATAGAAGAATAGTCGCTGCGTGATTTTGAGTAAAGCGGCACGGTTTTCCTTTGGAAGGACGTGTTTGCTTTGCTCTTTTTTTGTTTGTTTTCACCGGTGGCGTTCCATCACCGGAACATTTGTTTTGGAGGTTTTTCTATGTACGATGTTGTCATCATCGGCTGCGGCGTGGTGGGCGCGTCGGCGGCCTATGAATTGGCCCGCTACAAGCTGCGGGTGGCGGTGCTGGAGGCCGCGGCGGACATCGCCGCGGGCACCACAAAAGCCAACAGCGCCATCATCCACGCGGGCTACGATCCGGAGCCGGGCACCTTGATGGCCCGCCTCAATGTGGAGGGCAACCGCCTCACCGGCGAGATCTGCGAAAAGCTGCAGGTGCCCTTCAAGCGGGTGGGCTCGCTGGTGGTGGCCTTCAGCCCCGAACAGCTGCCCACACTGCAGACGCTCTACGACCGGGGCTGCAAAAACGGCGTGCCCGGGCTGCGGCTGCTTTCCGGCGAGGAGGCCCGGGCCATGGAGCCGGGGCTTTCGGAGGAAGTGTGCGGCGCGCTTTTGGCGCCCAGCGCCGGCATCATCGACCCCTGGGGCTTCGCCATCGCCATGGCCGAGACCGCGGTGCGGGGCGGCGTGGAGGTACGGCGGGACTGCCCGGTCACCGGTATCGAAGCCGCCGAAGAAGGCTTTGTGCTGCACACGCCCCAGGGCGACGTGGCCGCCCGCTTCGTGCTGAACGCCGCCGGCGTGGACGCTGACCGGGTGCATGAGATGCTGGAACCCAATGACTGGGAGACGCTGCCCAGCCGGGGCGAGTACTACCTGCTGGACAAATCCGAGCATGACCGGGTGAGCCGGGTCATCTTCCAGTGCCCCGGCCCGGAGGGCAAGGGCGTGCTGGTGGCCCCCACCATCCACGGCAACCTCATCTGCGGCCCCAACGCTCAGGGCGTGGAGGACCGGCTGGACCTGGGTAACACCGCCGACGGCATGGCTGAGGTGCGCGCCAAGGCCGCCCGCAGCGTGCCCGGCGTGGAGTGGCGGCAGAACATCCGCAACTTCGCCGGTCTGCGGGCCAACACCACGCGCAGCGACTTCATCATCGAGGAGAGCAAGGCCTACCCCGGCTTCATCGACCTGGCGGGCATCAAGAGCCCGGGCCTTTCCAGCGCCCCGGCCATCGCAAAGATGGCGGCGGAGATGCTCAAAGCCGACGGCCTCGCCCTGGAACCCGACCCGGATTTCGTGGATAAGCGCGAGCACATCGTGTTCAAGGAGCTTTCCGCCGAGGAGAAAAACGAGCTCATCCGCCGCGACCCCCGCTATGGCCGGGTGGTCTGCCGGTGCGAGACCATCACCGAAGGGGAGATCGTGGCGGCGCTGCACAGCCCCATCCCGCCCCGCTCCATCAACGGTGTCAAGCGCCGGTGCAACGCGGGCATGGGCCGCTGCCAGGGCGGCTTCTGCGGCCCGCGGGTGCAGGAGATCATCGCCCGGGAGCTTGGCATCGACCAGGCCGAAGTGCTTTTGGAACAGGCGGGCAGCACCATCCTGACGGGCAGGACCAAGACGGGAGGGAACACAAATGTATGATCTGATCGTGGTGGGCGGCGGCCCTGCGGGCCTTGCCGCCGCCTGCAAAGCCTGGGACGAGGGCGTGAAAAACATCCTTGTACTGGAGCGGGACAAGGAACTGGGCGGCATTCTGAACCAGTGCATCCACAACGGCTTCGGTTTGCAGCGCTTCAAGGAAGAGCTCACCGGCCCGGAGTATGCCGGGCGCTACATCGACATGCTGAAGGCCACCGGCGTGCAGGTCAAGCTGGACACCATGGTGCTTCAGGTGGTGCCGGGCGAGGACGGCGCGCCCCATCAGGTGCACGCCATCAACGGCGCCGACGGCTACATGGTACTGGAGACAAAGACCATCGTGCTGGCCATGGGCTGCCGGGAGCGCACCCGGGGCGCCATCAGCACCCCCGGTGAGCGGTGCGCCGGCGTGTTCACCGCCGGGGCGGCCCAGCGCTTTCTCAACATGGAGGGCTACATGGTGGGCCGCCGGGTGGTCATCCTAGGCAGCGGCGACATCGGCCTCATCATGGCCCGCCGCATGACCCTGGAAGGGGCCAAGGTGCTGGCCTGCGTGGAGCTGATGCCCTACTCCGGGGGGCTCACCCGCAACATCGTCCAGTGCCTGGAGGACTACGGCATCCCCCTCTATCTCTCCCACACCATCACCGACATCAAGGGCCACGAGCGGGTGGAACAGGTGACGGTGAGCCAGGTGGGCCCCGACCGGCGGCCCATCCCCGGCACCGAGATGGTGTTCGACTGCGACACAGTGCTTTTGAGCGTGGGCCTCATCCCCGAAAACGAGCTGACGCGGCAGGCGGGCATCGCCATGGACAAACGCACCAGCGGCGCGGTGGTGTTTGAGAACATGGAGACCGGCGTGCCGGGCATCTTCGCCTGCGGCAACGTGGTGCACGTCCACGATCTGGTGGACTATGTCTCCGCCGAGAGCGAGCGGGCGGGGGCGGCGGCCGCCGCCTGGGTGCAGGGCAAGCACGCGGCGGGCGAGGCGCTGGAGCTGAAAAACGGCGACGGCGTGAGCTACACCGTGCCCCAGCACCTGCGGCTGGACGCGCTGGAAAAGCCCGCCCAGGTGTTCTTCCGGGTGAACCGGGTGACCAGGGACGCCCAGATCCTGGCCACCGACGCCGACGGCAAGACCATCGCCCGTTTCAAGCGGGAGCACATGGCCCCCGGCGAGATGGAGCAGGTGGCACTGCCGCCCCAGCTTTTGAAATTGGCACGGGGTCCCCTGACCCTGAGCATCCGGGAGGTGTGACGCCATGAAGGAACTGATCTGCATCGTCTGCCCCCGAGGCTGCCACTTGAAGGTGGACGAGGAGAACGGCTGGGCCGTCACCGGCAACTTCTGCCCCAAGGGCGCGGAGTACGGCCAGAACGAACTGCGCAACCCCACCCGCGTGCTCACCACCACCGTCTGCGTAGAGGGCGGGCTCTACCCCCGCATCCCGGTCAAGACCAGCCGGGCCATCCCCAAGGGCCTTTTGATGGACGCCATGGCCGAGGTGGCCAAGGTGCGCCTCGTCGCGCCGGTGCGCCGGGGCCAGGTCATCCTGCCCGACCTGCTGGGCACCGGGGCCGACCTTGTGGCCAGCCGGGACATGGACGCGCTGTGAGCGCCCGCTCAATACCGAACAAAAAAGGAACGCCCCGCCGGGGCGTTCCTTTTTTATTCCTCTGTTTGCAGCAGCGGCTTGATCACTTCGCCCATCACAAGCTCCATCCGGGCAATGAGGTCGTAGTCCGGGGCGTTGTGGATGACCCAGTCAAAAACCACGCCCCGGGCGCAGGTCATCAGGTACCCGCGCCACTGGGCCGCCGTGCGGCGGCGGCTGGCCCGGCCGTCGCTCTGATAGCCGGCCAGCAGATTTTCCAAAATCAGCTCAAAGTTCTCGTTGCCCTGAAAGATCTCCCGATTTTTGGGGATCGCCAGCAGCTGCACATATTCCATGCCCATGCCCTCGTTCAGCCGGGCATACTGGCGGAAGTATTCCAGCAGCACTTCTTCCGGCGGCTGTTCCAGCACCCCGGGCTCCTCGAAGGCGCAGAAGAAATCGTCGGCGCGGATGAACATCTCGCCGTAGAGGTCGGCCTTGGAGGGGTAGTAGTGATACAGCGTTCCGATGCCCACCCCCGCCGCTTGGGCGATCTGCTCCACGCTCACGTTCTGGTAGCCGTACTTGCGGAACAGCTCGGCCCCGCACTGGTAGATCTTCTGTTTTGTCTTTTGGGCCTGCATGGCTCGCTTGGTCATTTTCTTTTCCATCAGCGCCACCTCGTTTGCTCACAGCGTGCTTTCGTTCATTATAGCAAGTTCCCGTCCCGTTCTCAACTGCTCGGCACGCAAAAAAGCCCGCCCTCCCGCGAAAGAGGGCGGACGGGTCTTTTTTCGGCGGGGATCAGCCGTTGTCGCGCAGCCAGTCCAGCGCAACGGCGCAGAAGGCCGCGGCGCCCTTGTGCATCACGTCCTCGTTGAAGGTGACCTTGGGGTTGTGATGGGCCCAGGGATAGCCCTCCTCGGCGGTGCCGGCGGAGAGCAGCATGTAGCAGGAGTCCACCTTCTGGGAAATTTCGCTCCAGTCGTCGGAGCCGGTGAGCGGCACCTCCATGTCCCCCACCGGCCGGCCGGTGAGTTCTTCGACGCATTCCATCACGCTTTCGGTGAAGGCGGGCGCGTTGTACACGCAGGGGATGCCCTGGGTGAAGGTGACCTTCACCTGCACGCCGAAGGCCTGGCCCACGCCGGCGCAGATGGCCTCGATGCGCTGTTTCATCCGGGCGCGGGTGTCCTCGGAGACGGTGCGCAGGGTGCCCACCAGCTGGGCGGTCTCGGGCAGCACGTTGGCGGCGAAGCCGCTCTGGAACTGGCCGATAGTCAGGGTGCACTGCTCGAAGGGCGGGATCTCCCGGGCCAGAAGGTTCTCAAAGGCCTGATAGATGTGCACCCCGGCGTTGATGGGGTCCACGCCGTCCTGGGGCATGCTGCCGTGGGTGCCCTTGCCGGTGACGGTGACGGTGACGGTGTCGCAGGAGGACATCAGCGCCCCCTTGCGGGAGAAGAAGGTGCCCGCGGTGTAGGGCGCGTTGGACCAGATGTGCATGGAGAAGGCCGCGTCCACATGGGGGTCCTCCAGGATGCCATCCTCCAGCATGGCCTGGCGGCCCGAAAAGCCCAGGGGGTTGGTGCCCTCCTCGTCCGGCTGAAACATCAGCTTCACGCAGCCGTTCAGCTCGCTCTCGTGCTCCTTCAGCAGCTTCGCCGCGCCCAGCAGCATGGCGGTGTGCAGGTCGTGGCCGCAGGTGTGGGCCGCGTCGCCCTGGGCGGCAAAGGCAAGGCCGGACTCCTCCTTCATGGGCAGAGCGTCCATGTCCGCCCGCAGCAGGATGGTCTTGCTGCCCGGCTTGCCCAGGGTGGCCACAACGCCCGCTTTGCTCATGCGCCGGGGCTCATAGCCCAGCGCCCGCAGCTTTTCTTCCACAAAGGCGCAGGTCTCGGTCAGCTCAAAGCCCACCTTGGCGTGACTGTGGAGCCAGCGGCGGTTTTCCACCAGCTCCGGCTGCAGTTCTTTTGCGCGTTCCAACAGTTTGTTCATCACAGCTTCGCCTCCCAGCGGATGTGCTCCGCGCCTTTTTTCACGGCGCGGAAAAGGCCCCCCCGAATGATCGAAAGGAGCAATTCTTGTGAAAAAGCAAAAGAAGCGATTTCGCATGCCCACCGCGTTCACGGTGCTGATCCTGCTCACCATCGTGGTCGCCATCATCACCCAGTTCATCCCGGCCATCACTCCTGCCACGGCGGCCGACGTGATCATGGCCCCCATCGACGGCTTTGCCAGCGCGATGGGCGTGGCCCTGTTCGTGCTCATTCTGGGCGGCTTTCTGGGCGTGGTGATGAAGACCGGCGCACTGAACGCGGGCATCACCGCCGTTGCGAAAAAGCCGAACGGAAAAGAGACCTGGATGATCCCGGTCCTGATGTTCCTCATCAGCCTGGGCGGCACCACCTACGGCATGGCGGAGGAGACCATCGCCTTCTACGCCCTGGTGACCTCCACCATGGTGGCGGCGGGCTTTGACTCCCTCACCGCGGCCTCCACCATCCTGCTGGGCTCCACCGCCGGCGTGCTGGGCTCCACGGTGAACCCCTTCAGCATTTCCGCCGGCGTGGCGGCGCTGAACACCGCGGGCATCGAGACCAACCAGACCGTCATCATTCTGGTGGGCGGCCTCTCGTGGATCCTGTGCTATATCGTGGGCGTGACCTTTGTGCTGCGCTATGCCCACAAGGTGAAGGGGAACAAGGCCGCCTCGCTGCTGACCAGCGAGGAGTGGGCCGAGGTGGAGAAGGAGTACGGCGGCGAAAAGAAGCCGGAGGCCGACTCTGTTTTCACCCTGCGCCAGAAGATCGTGATGGTGCTGTTCGGCCTTTCCTTCGTTGTGATGATCGTGGGCATGGTGCCCTGGAGCTCCTTCGGCATCCACCTGCTGACCACACCGGCTTTTTGACCCGCAAGAACCTGGGCGACTGGTACTTCAGCGAGCTGACCGCCTGGTTTTTGGTGATGGGCATCGTGATCGGCCTGGTCTACGGGCTGAAAGAGCGGGACATCGTGAACTCCTTCCTGACCGGTGCGGGGGATCTGATCGGCGTGGCGCTGGTCATCGCGGTCTCCCGCGGCGTGTCGGTCATCATGAGCAACACCGGCCTGGACATGTGCATCCTGGAAAAGACCTCCGAGGCGCTGCAGGGCACCTCTTCCCTGCTGTTCACCGGCTGCTCCTATGTGGTGTATCTGCTGCTGTCGGTGCTCATTCCCTCCTCTTCGGGTCTGGCCACCGTGTCCATGCCCATCATGGGGCCCCTGGCCCAGAACCTGGCCTTGTGCCCGAGATCATGGTGTGCGTGCTCAGCGGCGCCTGCGCGCTGGTGAACGGCATCACCCCCACCAGCGGCACCCTGATGGGCGCCATCGCCATCTGCCGCATCGAGTACACCACCTGGGTGAAATACATCTGGAAGCCCCTTGCCATGATGCTGGTGTTGCACATCGTCATCCTGTCGGTGGGCATGGCCGTTCTGTGACCTGACGCGCCGCATCCCGCGCATTGACATCTCCGTTGCCGCTGTGATAGTATCATCTTACCGTGGAACATCACGCGGGCAAAGGAGGCGTTTATCCCGTGGGAACTGAATGGATGGGCCGGTACCGGCCGCTGGTGGCCGCCCTTGTGAAGCATACCAATGTGGTGCAGCGCGCCGCCGGGCGCACCGTGCGGCTCTCCGATGAGCTGAGCCTGACGACGCAGGAATGGCAGGTCTTTGAATACATTCTGGAGCATCAGGACGACGACTCCTGTATGAACCACATCTCCGAGCGGCTGGGCATCCCCCAGAGCACTTTCTCCAAGATCACCAAGTATCTCTGCGAGCAGGGCCTGGTGGACAAATACCAGACCGAGACCAACCGCAAGAACATCATTCTGCGGCCCTCCCCCGACGGAGTGGACCTCTACCGCCAGCAGACCTCCACCGTGGGGCTGGCGATGTTCGGCGACTTTTTCCGGGACCTGGAGGGCGTGAGTGACGAACAGCTGGCGGCTTTCACCGCCGCGCTGGAACGGCTGAACGCCTCCCTGGCGCAGAACGGGCGCACCGGCGAAAAGCCCCGCCTCATCAAAAAGACCTGACCTTCGGCAGACAAAGAGCCCCCGGCCAGCCGCGAAACGCGGCCGGCCGGGGGCTCTTTTTTGTTGTTTTCATTCGGCGCTGTCCTGCACGCCGATGCCGTTCTGGAAGAAACGGTAATAGACGTACTCCTTCATGTTGGCCTGCAGCACCGGGTCGGTGATGCCGCACTGGTCGAAGTAGTTGAACAGGTTGAAGGAAATGGAGGCGAAGAGATAGGCCGCCAGGTCCTCGTCCACGTCCCGCCGCACCCGGCCGGCGTACTTTTCCGCCCGCAGCTTGCGGCTGATGATGGGATAGAGGATGTCCTGCTCCACCTGCAAAAGCCGGTCCCGTATCTCCCGGTGGGCGTTGCCGATGCGCATGCAGGCGGCGAAGAAGTCGTTGTCCAGTGCGTCGACGTAGACGTTGACGAAGCGGTAGACCAGCGCGTAGTCCTCGTAGCGGGTGCGCCCGATGAGGTCACGGTAGGCATAGATGAGCAGGTCGTCCCGGCTCTCGAAGTAGCGGTAGAAGGTGGTCAGGTCGATGCCCAGCTCCCCCGTTAAAAAGCGGATGGTGATGTCCTCGAAGGGATAGCGGACATAGGCCTCCTTCCCCTTTTTCAGCAGCAGCGCCCGCTTTGCCTCGGGCAGGCGCAGAAAAGCCTCTTTTTCCATAGTTTCCCCCTGCGCGGGGCCCGCCGGGCGGCCCGCGTTCAATTCATTCCGTGCGCATAGTCCGCGTAGAGCAGACCGCACTCCAGCTGCACCTTGACCAGATGGGCGATGGGGATGGCCTTGTAGTGGAAGAGCTTTTCCATCGCCGCCAGATTCTCACACTCCTTATTATACAGGGAATCGGCGGCTTTTTCCAGCTGGCCGCGCACTTCGGGGGCAAGGTCCGGCTTTTTCAGCTCCTCCTGGCAGGCGCGGCGCAGCAGCACGATGCTGAGGTTGGAGTAAAAGCGGGTGGTGAGCAGGTTGTCGAACTCCTGGCAGACGGTGGCGGGCTTTTCCATCTCCGGGTCGGAGCGGGCCCACTCCATCTTGGCGGCGGAGTGGCTCTCCATGCCCACCCGCTCCCGCACGGCCAGATAGAACTGGTTGTCGGCGGAGAAGAATTTTTCCAGCCGGTCGAACACCGGCTTCCAGGCGCTGAAATACTCCTGGGCCACGGCGCAGCTCTCCAGAATGACCTCCCGGCGGCTGCGGCTGGTGAGGCTGGTGTCGGAGACCCGCTCGTCCACGTAGTAGGGCATCTCGGTGACCAGGATCTGGGTGCTGCCGCCGTCCCGGTTGGCGTATTCATAGCTGCATCCGCCGCCGCTCATCAGGGAGGCGGTGGGGGTGTCCGGCATGAACTTCTCCAGATAGTCGTAGTTGTCCTTGGCGCCGGTCATCTCGTACACCGCGTCGTACAGGCCCTTGCAGTAGGGCATTTCCGGCTCGCCCAGCTTCAGGTCCACGCCGTATTTGGCGGGCACGGTGAGGAACTTCTTATACAGCTCCTCGTCGCCGCTGGAGAGATACCAGTAGCAGCCGCCGAAGCCGCAGTTGTGCAGCGAGTAGATGAAGGCGGGCTTGGTCTTGTCGATGAGGCCCATGATGCACCGGGTCTCGGGGGTGGGGGCGTCGAAGTGGTAGGTCTTGTAGTCGAAGGGGAAGGACCATTCCACCTGCTGGTCAAAGGCGGGACGGAAAAAGTTGTGCTGGTACTGGGTGATGGTGAAGGGGCCTTTCAGCCAGCCCTCGTTTTTGGCCAGGCCGTCCACGTCGCTGGACTTGACGATGTAGAAGGTGTAGTCCAGCGCCTTGCGCAGCTGCTCGTCCTCGGCCAGAATGCGGCTGAGGGCGTCCAGCATCATGCTGCCGATGGGCTCGTTGGGGTGGGGCGTGCCGTAGAGCAGGGCGTTTTTGCTGCCCTGGCCGATCTTCAGGCAGTAGATGGGGCGGCCCTCCTTGGAGCGGCCCGCCTCGAACAGCTCCACCACATCGGGGTACTCCTTCGCCAGCTGGAAGGAATGCTGGTTCAGCTCGTCCACGGTGTAGAACTCCTGATAATCCGGCACGCGGGCCAGGATGGATTCCATGTCAAAGTTCATTGGATCACTCCCTCATTCACAAGATGGCAGGCGACCACACGCCCGTCGGGCAGGCGAGTCTCCTGCGGGTATTCCTGCCTGCAATTTTCGCAGGCGCGGGGGCAGCGGTCGGCAAAGTAGCAGCCGGGACCCGGGTCCACCGGGGAGGGCGGCTCGCCCTCCACATGGATCTTCTCCACGTGGCTGTCGATGTCGATGGAGGCGCAGTTGGACACCAGCGCCTGGGTGTAGGGGTGCATGGGATGCTGGATGAGGGCATCGGTGTCGCCCATCTCCACGATGCGCCCCAGATACATCACCGCCGTGCGGCTGGCCACATAGCGGATGACCGCGATGTCGTGGCTGATGAACAGGATGGAGGTCTGGTACTTCTTGGTCAGGTCCAGCAGCATGTTGATGATATCCGCCCGGACCGACACGTCCAGCATGGAGACCGGCTCGTCCACCACCAGGAACAGGGGGTTGACGCTCATGGCCCGCAGAATGGAGATGCGCTGCAGCTGGCCGCCGGAGAGCTCATGGGGATAGCGCCCCAGAAAATCCTCCGCCGGGGACAGGCCGCCGTCCTCCAGCAGCTGCACGATGCGCCGGCGGCGCTCCTCTTCGCTGCCGCCCAGGCAGTTTATCTCCAGCGGGCGCAGCATGATCTGCTCGATGGTCTCGGTGGGCAGAAAGGTGTCGAAGGGGTTCTGGAACACCATCTGCACCATCTGGTGAAAGGCCTTGGGGTCCTTTTGCAGGATGGCCCGGGCGCTCTCGCCGTTGATGCGCACGTCGCCCGCGGTGGGCGCTTCCAGATTCACCAGGGTGCGGCCCATGGTGGACTTGCCGCAGCCGGACTCGCCGATGACGCCGAAGATCTCGCCCTTGCGTATCTCAAAGCTGACGCCGCCCACCGCCTGCACCATCTTCTTCTTTTTGAACAGGCCGCCGGTGCCGCGGTTTTTGTAGAATTTTTTCAGCCCTTCCACTTCAATAAGGGCGTTTTGCCGGTTATCCATTTGCTCCTCCTTTGCAGCGGTGGCAGGCTGCCCGGTGGATGCCTCCCAGCTCCACGTCCGCCGGGCGCTGGGCATAGCAGCGCTCGTCGGCATAGGGGCAGCGGGGCGCGAAGATGCACCCGGGGCACTCCTTGGACATGTCCGGCAGGATGCCGGGGATGGACTTGAGGGCCGTCTTTTCGCCGTAGAGCGACGGGAAGGAGGCGATGAGGCCCTGGGTGTAGGGGTGCTGGGGGTTCTTGAGGATGTCCTCCACCGTGCCGAACTCCATCAGCCGTCCGGCGTAGAGCACCAAAATCTTTTTGCAGCTGGTGGCCACCACCGAGAGGTCGTGGGTGATCATCAGCCGGGTGATGGACATGGTCTTTTCCATCTCCATCAGCTCGTCCAGGATCTGCCCCTGGGTCACCACGTCCAGGGCGGTGGTGGCCTCGTCCATGATGAGCAGCGCCGGGCTGAACATGATGCTCAGCGCGATGTTCAGCCGCTGCTGCATGCCGCCGGACAGCTCGAAGGGATACATGTTGTAGATGCGGGGGTTCAGGTTCACCTTTTCGAACAGCCCGCAGATGATCTCTTTCATCTGCGCCTTGGCGGCCCGGGGCTCGTGCACCCGGTAGACGTCCTCGAACTGCTCGCCGATGGTGTGGATCTGGCTGAGGCTGTTCATCGAGCGCTGGAACACCACCGCGATCTCCTTCCAGCGCAGCTTGCGCAGGGTCTTTTCATCGCAGGTGAGCAGGTCGGTGTCGTCAAACCAGATGTGCCCCCGGGTCTCGCCGGTCTTTTCCGGCAGCAGGCGCAGAAGGGCGTGGATCATGGTGGATTTGCCCGAGCCGGACTCGCCGATGATGCCCAGGCTGTCGCCCGCGTCCACCGAGAAGGAGACGTGATCCACCGCCCGGACCTGTTTTTCCTTGCCGTGGTAGACCACGCTCAGGTCTTCTATGTTCAGTTTGTTCATGCCTTTTCCTACTTCCTGCTCTGGAGCTTGGGATTCATGGCGTAGTTCAGCCCGTCGCCGATCATGTAGAACACGATGACCACCAGCATGATGGCAAGGCCGGCGAACAGCGAGATCCACCACCCGTTCACCAGATAGGACTTGCCGGACATGATCATCTGGCCCCAGCTGACCACATTGGGGTCGCCCAGGCCCAGAAAGCTCAGGCTGGCCTCGGTGAGGATGGCCTGGGCCACGTTCATGGTGGTGTTGGCGATGATGGGATAGATGCCGTTGGGCACGATGTAGTGGAAGAGGATGCGCCCCTTGGATTCGCCGATGGTCTGGGCGCTCTTGACGTAGGTGCGCTCTTTCAGCGACATGACCTGGGCGCGCATCATGCGGGCGTTGCTGGGCCAGCTGGTGAGGGCGATAATGACCATGACGTTGAACATGCTGCTGCCGAACATGGCCACCACGATGAGGATGAGGAAGAAGGACGGGATCATCAAAAAGATGTTGGTGACCTCGGTGAGCAGCTTGTCGGCAATGCCGCCGAAGAAGCCCGCCAGCGCACCCAGCACCACGCCGATGGCCCCGGACAGGGCCGCCGCGATGATGCCGATCTTCAGCGAGGTGCGCCCGCCGTAGAGGATCATGCTCAGCACGTCCTCGCCCATGTAGGTGGTGCCCAGCAGGTGGCCGCCGGTGAGGGGGGCCGCCAGAAGGTCGTCGCTGAGGTAATAGGGGTCATAGGGCGAAAGCACCGGGGCCAGCACCGCCAGCAGCAGGATGACCGCGAAGAACACCAGACCCCACAAAAGCTTGGGGCTGATGCGCACATAGCCGGCAAAAATGGTGAGAAAGTTTTTCTTTTTCATGGCGCGCACCTCATTCGTAGTGGATCCGGGGGTCCAGCTTGGCGTAGACCAGGTCCACCAGGATCATCACCGCCGCCACCGACACCGCCAGGATGATGTAAACGCCCATGAGCACGTTGTAATCGCGGTTGCTGATGGCGTTGAACATCATGATGCCGATGCCCGGCCAGGAGAACACCGTCTCCACCAGGGTGGAGCCGGACACCACATAGGCCAGGTTGATGCCGAACACGGTGACCACCGGCAGGATGGCGTTCTTGAGCACATATTTGCGGAAAATTTTGCCCTCGCTCATGCCGGTGATGCGGAAGGTGGTGATGTAGTCGTCGGTGAGCACCTGGCACACCGAGGACTTGGTGATGCGGAAGTAGGCCGGGATCTGGATGAGGGTGAGGGTGGCCACCGGCAGCACCATGTGCCGGGCCACGTCCACCACCCGGGCAAAGCCGGTGGCGCCAAGGCGCATGTCATACATGCCCTGGGTGGGCAGCCAGCCCAGCTTGGAGGCGAACACCAGAATGAGCATCATGCCCAGCCAGAAGGAGGGCATGGAGTTGCAGATGTAGGCCCCGGTGGAGAAGGTGCGGTCGGCGATGCCGCCGGTGCGCTGGCCGGCCACAAGGCCCAGGGAGGTGCCCAGCACAAAGGCCAGCACCGCGCTGGTGCCCGACAGCAGCAGCGACGCGCCGAAGCGCTCGCCGATGAGGGACACCACCGAGGCGTTGTTGTAGTAAGACTCGCCCAAGTCGCCCCGCACCAGGCGGCTCAGGTAGGTGATGAACTGCACCGGGATGGGCTTGTCCAGGTTGTATTTGGCGGTGATGGCCGCCTTGAACTCCTCGCTGGGGTTATCGAAGCCCGCCATGATGGTGGCGGGGTCGCCCGGCGCCAGCCGGATGATGACGAAGTTCAGGCCCACCACCACCAGCACCACGATGAGCGCGGTGAAGATGCGCTTGATGAAATATTTTCCCATGGCTTTTCCCCTTGTGAAAAAGGGAGCATATGAGCCGGAGCGCCGTGTGAAACGGCGCTCCGGCCTTTGTGCTCCCTTTCGGTTTACACTTACTTGTTGATGGTCACCTTGCTGAAGTTGTAGGCGTTGATGTCATCCACATCGGTGTCGATGTAGGGCAGGCCCGAGATGTAGGAGGGGCAGGCGTAGTAGCCGGCGTACTCCACCAGGGGCAGGATGGGCAGATCCTGGCTGAGGATGGTCTGCACTTCCTTGTAGTACTCGCCGCGCTGGGTCTCGTCGGTGATGACACGGGCCTTGGCCAGCAGGTCGTCCACTTCGGTGTTGGAGTAGAAGGAGACGTTCAGGCCGCCGCCGGTGCCCACGCGGTTGGTCATGTTGTCGGGGTCGGGGCCCTGGAAGCCGGCCATCATGCACATGTCATAGTTGCCGGCAAAGACCTTCTCCACCCAGGCGCCTTCTTCCAGCTCCTCGATGGTGGCGTCGATGCCGATGGCAGCCAGCTGGCTCTTGATGACCTTGGCGCAGTCGGCGTAGGTGCCGCCGGTGAACACCAGGAAGGACAGGTGCAGGTAGTAGCCGTCGGCGTCCTTGGTGTAGCCGGCGTCCTCCAGCAGCTGGATGGCGCCCTCCACATCCTGCTCGCCGATGTCGGCGTCGGCGTTGTAGGCCCAGTCAAGGAAGGGCGGATAGAAGCCGTAGGCGGGAGCCTGCAGGCCGTTGGTGCCCTTGGTGGAGATCTCCTCCCGGTCCAGAGCCTTGGCCACGGCCTGACGCACCGCCAGGTCAGAGGTGTGCTCGCCGTTCATGTTGAAGCACAGCTGGAAGCGGCGGCCGGCGGACAGGCAGCCCACCTTGTAGTTGGAGTCGGCTTCCAGGGCGGCCACGCTGGAGGCGGGCACGTCGGTCAGATAGTCCAGCTCACCGTTCATGAATGCCTGATAGGCGGTGTCGGTGCTGATGACGTAGATGACCTTGTCGATGGAGGGCTCGCCGCCGAAGTAGTCGGGGTTCTTCTCCAGGGTGATGCTCACGCCGCTCTGCTCGCTGACGAACTTGAAGGGGCCGGTGCCCACGGGCGCGGTGGTGGCGGCGGCGCAGGTGGTCCAATCCTCGTCGGTGTCGAACAGGTGCTGGGGCAGGATGCTGTTGTTGTACCATGCCAGGCTGGACAGGAAGGGCGCGCTGGGCTCCTTCAGGGTGATGACGAAGGTGTTGTCATCGGGGCACTCCATGGTGTCCACCGCGGCCAGATCGCCGGCCAGATAGCCGTTCTCCTCAATGATCTTTTCGTAGGTGAACTTCACATCCGCGGAGGTGAAGGGCTCGCCGTCGTGCCACTTCACGCCCTGGCGCAGGTGGAAGGTGTAGGTGAGGTTGTCCTCCGAGATCTCCCAGCTCTCGGCCAGATCGGGGATGATCTCTTCGTTGTTGTTCAGCGTCAGCAGGCCGCTGTAGAGGTTGCAGGCCACGTGATAGGCATAGTCGTCGGTGTTGGCGTCCGGGTTGAAGCTGGTGGGGTCGCCGCCAAGGCCGACCAGCAGCACCTTCTCCCCGCCCGCTTCGGACGCGCCGGTGCTGGCCGTGCCGGAGCCGGTCGTGCCGCCGCCGCAGGCCGCCAAGCTCAGCGCCATGACCGCGGCCATCAGCATTGATAACACTTTCTTTTTCATGATGATTCCCCTCTCTATTGAATTTTTGCCTCGCAAGAAAGCAATCAATTACACAATATCGTGCAATCATGTTTGCATTTTATCAATTTAACTCGGTAAAGTCAACGGGAAATCGCAGGTTTTTACAAAAAAATTCAAAAAAGGTCATTTCGTCCGTTTTGAAAGCGCTGGCCAAACGGGCCGCAAACCATCTGCCGGAGCGGGTTTGCGGCCTTTTTTGCGCGGGCGGCAGGGCCTTGCCCCCTTGCGCCGCAAAGCGTATAATGAAGGAAAAATATGCGCCGCCGCCAACCGCGCGGCGCAAGGGAGGGACCGTTCATGTGCGATACCCTGGGCCGGGTGGTGAACGAGGGGCTGGCTCTGTTTGCCAAAAACAGCGACCGCAGCCCCAACGAACCCCAGGTCATCGAATACCGGCCTGCCCGGGACCACCGGGAAAAGGAGCTGCGGGCCACTTACCTGACCATTGAGCAGGCGCCCCACACCTACGCCACCCTGCTCAGCCGCCCCGCCTGGATGTGGGGCGCGGAGATGGGCGTGAACGAGCACGGGGTGTGCATCGGCAACGAGGCGGTGTTCACCAAGGGCCGCTACGCCTCCGCCGGCCTCACCGGCATGGACCTGGTGCGCCTTGCACTGGAGCGCTCGGCCAGCGCCGGGCAGGCGGCCGAGCTCATCCCCCGGCTGCTGGAGCAGTACGGCCAGGGAGGCGACTGCGGCTATGACCACAGCTTTTTCTACGACAACGCCTTCCTCATCCTGGACCGCCGGGAGGTCTGGCTGGTGGAGACAGCGGGCAAAAAGTGGGTTCGCCGCAAGGTGAGTGCGGGCAGCATCTCCAACCGTCTTTCCATCGGTGCGGAGAGGGATGAATACAGCACCGGAGCGCCCTTCGATTTTGCCGGGCGCTTCCGCGAGCCGGTCTACTCCCATTTTTCCGGCTCGAAGCAGCGCCTTGCCCAGACCGCGCCCCTGGCCGCGAAAGCCGAAAGCGCGGCGGACATGATGGCCGCACTGCGCACCCACCGGGCGGGTTCTTCCCCGCTGACCAAGGGCGACGTGGCCAGCGTCTGCATGCACGCCGGGGGCCTTGTGGGCGACCACACCACCTCGTCCATGGTGGTGGAACTGGGCGAGCGCGTCACCGTCTGGCTCACCGGCAGCTCCACCCCCTGCCTCTCCCTCTTTGTGCCCTGGGAATTCGGGGCCGAGCCTCAGGCCCCGGTGTTCGCCGCGGGCCGGGCGGAGGAGGCCGCCCGCTGGTGGCGGCAGCGGGAAGCCTTTGCCCGCGCCTGGGTGGGCCGCACCCCGCCGCCGGAGTTTTACGCCGAACGGAACGCTCTGGAAGAGAAGTGGCTGGCACTGCCCGCCGGGGAGGAGCGGACCCGCCGCGCCGGGGAGGAGGCCGCGGCCTTCTTCGCGAAGTGGGCCCCCGCGGCAGAGCAGGCGGGCCCCCGCCGGGGCGCGGGGCGCTTTTTGCGCTATTGGGAAAACAAAGACCGGGCGCTGGCACAGCCGGAGCGCCCGGTGGTGAGCGGCGGCTAAGCCGCGGGAGGTGACGGGATGACCTTTGCATTCATCATCATGGGAGACTTCGACCCCCGGCAGGACCGGGCGGCCATCCACGGCGGCAGCGCCCGCATGGTGGGCGTTGCGGACCTGGACCAGGCCTGCGAGGCCGCGCGGGAGCTCTGCGCGGCGGGGGTGGAGTGCGTCGAACTGTGCGGCGCCTTTGGCGAAGAGGGGGCCCGCCGCGTCATCGAGGCCACCGGCGGCAAAGTGCCGGTGGGCTATGTGACCCATCTGCCCCAGCAGGACGCGCTGTACGCGGCGGTGTTCGGGCATTGAACAAAACAAGGGAGGACAGCGAGCATGAACAGCGCGCCTGATTTTCGGTATGCACGGCGGGAGGACACGCCCCTCATCCTGCAATTCATCAAGGAGCTTGCCGACTACGAAAAGATGCTGGACGAGGTGGTGGCCGACGAGGCCACGCTGGAGGAATGGCTTTTCGACAAGCAGAAGGCGGAGGTCATCTTTGTGATGGCCGATGGCACGGAGGCGGGCTTCGCCCTCTTCTTCCACAACTTCTCCACCTTCCTGGGCCGGGCGGGGCTTTATCTCGAGGACCTGTATGTGAAGCCGGAATACCGGGGCCAGGGCTACGGCAAAGCCATCCTAAAAAAGCTGGCGCAAATCGCCGTGGAGCGGGGCTGCGGGCGACTGGAATGGTGGTGCCTGGACTGGAACCGGCCCAGCATCGACTTCTATCTCTCGCTGGGCGCAGAGCCCATGTCCGACTGGACGGTGTACCGCATCGCCGGCGACACCCTCGCCGCCCTGGCGGAAAACTGAAAAAACAGGCAGGCCCCGGAGCCGATGGCTCCGGGGCCTGCTTTTTTGCTTTGATTCAAAACCAGCCGAACAGGGAGCGCCCCTCGTCCAGGGCGGCGATGGCGCGGCGCTCTTCGTCGGTGAGGGAAAAGTCGAAAATGTCCAGGTTCTCCCGCAGCCGCTCCCGATGGGCAGACTTGGGCAGCACCGGGATGCCGTTCTCCACCAGATAGCGCAGGGCCGTCTGGGCGGCGGTCTTGCCGTGACGGCGGCCCGCCTCGGCCAGCACCGGCTCGGCAAAGATGTTCCGCCGCCCCTCGGTGAAGGAGGCCCAGGCCTGCATCCGCGTGCCCTTTTTCTCCAGCAGCTTTTTCAGCGCCAGCTGCGGGTGATACACATGGGACTCCACCTGGTCCACCGCCGGCGTGACACGGCAGTGTTTGAGAAAGCCCAGATACTCCTCCCCGCTGAAGTTGGAAAGGCCCACCGCCCGCACCAGCCCCGCCGCGCAGGCCTCCTCCATCGCCAGATACATCTCCGGCGCGGCCTCGTAGGGCTCGTGGATGAGCAAAAGGTCGATGTAGTCGGTCTGCAGCGCCTCCAGCGAGCGGGCGATGTCCTCCTTCGCCTTTCGGTAGCCGGCGCTGGGGGTGAACAGCTTGGTGGTGATGAAGACTTCCCGCCGGGGCAGGCCGCTCTTTTTCACGGCGCTGCCCACGATGTCTTCGTTCTCATACATGCGGGCGGTGTCCAGCAGACGGTAGCCCAGTTCCAGCGCGTCCAGAATGGCCCGCTCCCCCGCCTGGCCCCGCAGCTGCCAGGTGCCCAGGCCCACCAGGGGCATGGGCGCGCCGTTGTTCAGTGTGATGTATTTCATTCCTTTGCACATTGAAAAAACCTCACATTCTTTGCATCTGCTCCTGCTCGAACTGCCGGCGGTAGAGGTCGCGGTAATAGCCTTTTTTGCGGATGAGCTCGTCGTGGGCGCCCTGTTCCACAATGGCGCCGTCCCGCACCACCAGGATGAGGTCGGCGCGGCGGATGGTGGACAGGCGATGGGCGATCAAAAAGGAGGTGCGGCCTTTGAGAAGGAACTCCGTCGCCTCCTGGATGAGGCGCTCGGTTTTAGTGTCGATGGAACTGGTGGCCTCGTCCAGGACGAAGATGCGCGGGTCCGCCAGCACGGCCCGGGCAAAGGAGATGAGCTGCTTTTCGCCGGTGGAAAGGCGGTCGCCGCCCTCGCCCACGTCGCTGGCATAGCCCTTTTCCAGCTTCATGGCCACCTGGTCTGCCGAGACGGCCTTTGCCGCCGCGACGACCTCCTCGTCGCTGGCGTCCAGGCGGCCGTAGCGGATGTTTTCCATCACCGTGCCGGAGAACAGGTGCGGGCTTTGCAGCACATAGCCGATGCTGCTGTGCAGCCAGAGCTGGCTGCGCTCGCGGTAGTCCTTTCCGTCGATGAGCACCTGGCCGGAGGTGGGCTCGAAGAAACGGCAGGCAAGGTTGACCAGCGTGCTTTTGCCCGCGCCCGTCTCGCCCACGATGGCAATGGTGGACCCGGCGGGTATCTTCAGGTTGAAGTGAGACAGAACGTCCTCGCTGCCGTCTGGGTAGCGGAAGGAAACGTCCCGGAACTCGATGTCGCCGCGGATGGGTTCCCAGTTCTCCCGCTTCGGCTCGAAAACGGTGCCGTATTTCTCGATGACTTCGGGCGTGTCGGTGATGAGGGGCTGCTGCTCCAGCAGGCCCATCACCCGCTCGATGTTCGCCTGCAGCGAGAGGATGTCCGCGATGTTGCGGGCGATCTGCTGGATGGGCTCAAAGATGCCCACCGCATAAGAGGTGAAAGCCGACAGCGTTCCGATGAGCATCAGATGCTCCAGCGCCAGCGCGCCGCCCCGGGCCAGCACGATGGCCGTGGTCAGCGAGCTGAAAAACATCACCAGCGGGATGTAGACCGCCGAGAGCCGCGCCGCCCGCACCGACGACAGGCGCATGTCCTGGGTGACCGCCTCGAACTCGCGGCTGTTCTGCTCCTCGATGACCAGGGTCTTGGAGGTGCGTGCGCCCATGATGCCCTCGTTGTAGGCGCTGGTGATGCGGGAGTTCATCTTGCGCACCCGGCGGTTCCAGCGCAGGATGCGGTCCTGGAACCAGGCGGTGAGCAGCGCCATCACCGGCACGATGAGGATGACCGCCGCCGCAAGGCCGGGGTCCAGCGCGAACATGATGGCGAACACGCCCAACACGTAGAACACGGCCCACAGAACGTCCACCATGTTCCAGGCGATGATGGCGGCGATGCGGTTGGTGTCGCTCATGATGCGGGAGAGCAGATAGCCCACGGGGGTGACATTATAATAAGAGAGGGAGAGGGTCTGCAGGTGCACGAAGCAGGCGCGCTTCATGTCGCGGCCCAGCTGCATCTCGATGCGCATGGACCGCCGGGTGAAGAGGATGACCGCCAGCGCCTGCAGGCCGATGACGCAGCCGTAGAAAAGGGCGAAGCCCGGCAGGCCGGACACATCCCCCGTCTCGATGAATTCGTCGATGGCGTACCGCTGGAACAGCGGCAGGGCGATGTCGATGACGGCGCAGAAAACGTTCAGCACCAGCACCACGGCCACCAGGCCCCGGTAGGGCCGCAGAAAGGGCAGCAGCTTTTTCCAGGAGCGGATGTCGAAGGATTTTGTGTATTCCTGTTCGTCAAACCCCATGGCTCTCCCCTCCTTCCTCTGAAAACAGAAGGTCCCGGTCCTCCCCGGTCATCTGCAGGTCGTAAATTTCGCGGTAAAGGCCGTTTTTCGCCATCAGCTCCTCGTGGCTGCCCAGCTCCGCCACCCGGCCCTCTTGCAGCACGAGGATGAGGTCGGCCTGCATGAGGGTGGTGATGCGGTGGGAGATGAGGATGACCGTGGCCGCACCCTTGGCCTGATGGAGCGAGGCGCGAATCTGCGCGTCCGTCTCCGCGTCCACGGCGGAGAGGGAGTCGTCAAAAACGAGGATGGGCGCGTCCTGCATCAGGGTGCGCGCGATGGCCACCCGCTGCTTCTGCCCGCCCGAGAGGGTCACGCCCCGCTCGCCCACCACGGTGTCGTAGCCGTCGGCAAATTCCAGGATGGCCTCGTCCACGTGGGCCGTGCCGGCGTGGCGGCGCACCTCCTCCAGCGGCGCGCCGGGGCGCACGGCGGCGATGTTCTCCCGGATGGTGCGGGAGAAGAGGAAGGGCTCCTGCAGCACGATGCCGATGTTCCGCCGCAGCCAGGGGCGGCTGATGTCCTGAATGTCCACACCGCCCACGGTGATGCGCCCGCATCCCGGTGGCAGGTCGTAGAGCCGGTCCAGCAGGTGCATCATGGTGGATTTGCCGCTGCCCGTGGCCCCCAGCACCGCAAAGGTCCTGCCGGCGGGGATGGTGAAGCTCACGTCCCGCAGCACTGACTGCTCGCCGTAGGCGAAGGAGACGTGCTCGAACACGATGTCCCTGTCCATGGGCGGGGTCTGGGCGCTCGCCGGCTCCTGCTCCGGCTGGGAATCGAGAATGTAGGCCAGCCGCTCGATGGACACGCCCGCCTTGCTCATTTCCGAGAGGATGCGCCCGAGGCCCCGCACCGGCCAGACCAGCGACTGATTATAGGACACGAAGGCCAGAAACTCGCCCAGGGTGATGGCCCCGTTCACCGTTTGCACCACGCCCACCGAGATGACGGTGAGGATCTGCAGGCCGGTGATGAAGTCGCCCACGCCCCAGTAGGCGCTGAGCAGCCGTCCCAGGCGGATCCACAGCGAGGCGAACCGCTCGTTCTTTTTGTCAAAGCGCTCCACCTCAAAGGCCTCCCGGCCGAAGGCGCGCACCACCCGCACGCCCGCCAGATTCTCCTGCACCGTGGCGGACAGTTCGCCCTCGGCCTCGTCCGCCGTCAAGAAGCGCCGCGCGATTTTCGAATAGAAAAGCACCGAGTAGAGCAGGATGACCGGCAGAAAGCCCGCGGCGATGAGGGTCATTTTTCCGTTCATCGACAGCATCACCGCCAGCGAGAAGCCCATCAGAAAGACAACCCGGAACACCTCCAGCAGCTGGTTGGTGACGAAGTTGCGCACCACCTCCACGTCGGAGGTGCAGCGCTGGATGATCTCGCCGGTGCTGTGGCGCGCATGCCAGGCGCTGGATGTGGCGGTAGAGTTCGTCCCGCAGGGACTTGACAAAGTTCTCGGAGGCGTTTGCCGTGCCCATGCGGCTGCCGTAGGTGCAAAGGCCCGCCAGCACCGCCACCGCCAGCAGAAAACCCGCCGCCGCCAGCAGCTGGGTCATGGGCCCGGCCGTCAGGAGGGCCTGGGGCGCAAGGGCCGTTACAATTTTGGGCAGCGGCTCCCCGCCCAGGATGGAGTCCACCGCCACCCGCACCACCTGGGGCGTGAGCGAAGAGAGCACCGTGTTGCCCATGGAAAACGCCAGCGTGAGGGCGAAAAGCCACAGATACGGCCGCAAAAAGCGCCAGATGAGCGCCTGTTTCGTTCGTTTCAAACCGTTCCCTCCCTTTTCCCAAAGAAAAACGCCCCCGGCACAAAGGCCGGAGGCGCTGCATTCATCCCGCAAACGCCTGCCCCTCACGCAGGGCAGGTCGAAGGCGCGGACAGTCCGTTCCGGCTTTTCAGAGAGTTCGCATGTCCACTGAAACGCTTTTCGGTCATTCTGCCCGCCTCCTTTCTGCGTATGCACTGTGCTGCAAGGTCCACTATACCCTGCCCGTTTTGGGTTGTCAAGAGGGCCGCCGGGCGCCCCCGGGCCAGGGCGGCGGTTTTCGGCGGTTCGCCAAATTTTGAGCGCCGCTTCCCGGCAAAACAACGGTTTCCGCCCCGTTCAGATGGTGGGGCCGTCCACCTGCACCGTGCCGTCTTCCTTCACGGTGATGGTCATGCCGTCCTGCACGAAGTCCAGAAACTCCTCGCCCAGGCAGTCGATGACCGGCATCTGGGCGTTGTCCAGCCAGACGGCGGCCAGCACCGAGCCGGCGGCGGCCAGCGAGTCGATGGGGTTGGAGAACATCAAACAGGCCGGCTGGCGGTTCATGGAGCAGGCGCAGTAGAGCTCCAGCCCGCCGGTGGTGGAGCCGATGGTCTGGGGCAGGCACAGGGCCTTGCCCGCCATGGGCTTGCCGTAGAGGTCGGGGTTGTTCTGGTCGCCGCAGGTTGCGGTCTTGTCGCCGAACTGCAGAGCCTTCTGGAAGGAGGCCAGGGTGTTCAGCCCCCCGTGGGAGACGAGGGCGGGTGCGCTCACGCAGCCGGGAGCCACCACGCGTCCGTGGAATTCTTTCATTTGCCTGCCGCTCCTTTCGTGATGATGTCCAGAATTTCCGCCTCGGTGTAGTAGCGGGCGGTGGTGTAGGTGCGCAGCTTGTTGGAGCAGGTGATGACCGGCATGGGCCCGCACAGGGGGTTGTTCATGTACATCAGCGGGCAGATGCAGGAGAGGATGGCCCCGGTGGCCGCAAAGCGGGCGGCGTAGCCGGTGGCCTCAAAGGCCTTTTTCACGCCGGGGGCGGTGGTGAACACGGTGGGCACCGCCAGCTTTTTGCGGCCCGCCGCCTTGAGGCCCTCTTCCAGCGCGTCCGTCCAGTCCTTCAGCTGCTGCAAACTCAGGTGGGGGCAGCCCACGAAGCAGAGCTTCGGCTTTGCGTCCGGGTTCTTCCACACCAGGGGGTAGCTCTCCTTCACCCGGCGCAGCTCCGCGTCGCCGATGACGTACTCCTTCGCGCCGGGGAGGATGAGGTCTTTGCCCTGCTGCTTTGCCTTGGGGGTGAGGCCGTCGATGTGGTAGAGGCCCGCCGCGCCGTTGGATGCGGTGGCCGCGCCGAAGTCCTTCAGGTAGGCGCAGGCGGAGTCGTCCAGCTCATTGCCCAGCCAGCGGTCCAGACCCACCACATAGGGCACGTCCTCCATCACCTTCATGCCGATGGCGGAGCCCAGCAGCTGGGCCTCGGGCTTTTCGGTGGTCTGGACCTTCACCACCCAGGTGGCCTTGCGGCCCTCGTCGGTGAGCAGGCCGAAATAAGGCACGAAGCCGGCGATGGAGCCCATCAGATCCATGATGCCGGAATTGCGGTTGCACCGGGCGCCCAGCACCGAGTTTGCGTAGACCACCGCCGAGCTCTCGGCCCAGCTGAGCACCTCGCCCTGGGCGGGGCGGTTGCCCTGTTCATCCAGATAGCAGGCGCAGCTGAAAGCGTCGTCGTCCTTCAGGCCGAGAGCTTTCAGCTGGCCCTCGTAGAAGTCCTGCTTGCTGTACATGAACTTCTTGAAGACCAGGTTCTGCAAGAAATTCGCGGGCACCTTGGGGTCCAGGGGCCGGGGGTCCGCCGAGAACTTCTGGCCGGACACCGCCCCCGCGGCGATGAGCTGGTCCATCAGGTCGTAGACCGGGCCCAGGGCCTTGAGGCCGAAGGAGGTGACCAGATGGTTGTAGCGGCTGGTGACGGGCACCATCTTCTCGGCCCCGAAAATTTCGCCGTACATGACCAGGGTCTTCATCACCTTGGCCATGGCCGCGCCCTTTTCGCCGTTCAAAAGGGCCTGCTGTTCCTGTGTCAGTTTCATGTTCGTTCCTCCCTCACAGCTTCATGGCCACGTCCCAGGCGCGCCAGATGACGGTGCGCAGGTTGCCCACCTTGGCGGCGTCGCCCACGATGTGCACGTGCCGGCCCTTGGCCGCCAGCGGCGCGGGGCGTTACAAAGGCCGTCACGTTCGCCCACGTTGCGCATGACGGTAGCAGCGCCGCCGCCCATCAGGATTACAGGCAGAGTACGCAGGTCAAACCCCGCTTCCATCGCCGCTGAAATGAGTCGCTCAGTGTAAAGTCGGCCCTGCCGCTGGATCAGTTTTCGCGCTTCTTCATCCATGCTGCAGGGCTTTCCGGCAAGGATCCGTTCTACCTGAGCATCCGTCACGGACAGGCCGGTATCCCGCCGCACCTGCTCCTGGATCTCATCCATGCAGCGGATCATGCCAAGTTCAAGGCTACGGCAGGTGGCTGCATTAGGGACATTATTATCCAGCCACATGAGGTCGACTGTCCAGCCACCTATGTCCATAAGCAGTACTGAGGGTTCATCTTTCACCAGCTCAGGATGAAGGGCAATGGCGGAATAGCCCTGGGGGAACATCTTCACACTTTCGATCCTGATTTTGTAGCGTTCCCCTTCGAAGAGGAAGCTCACGGGCTGCCCATTACGGAACAAGTAGTCGGTGAATGACTTCTTATCTCGTCCATACCGTGCCAGAGGGAGTCCCGCAGCCAAGATCACGGAGCTTTCCGCAGGAAGTCCTCGACAGCGGAGTTCCATGGCAATGGCGGCCAAGGTCAGAATGTAGTAATTTTCATTGATGGTCTTGTCCCTTAAGATCGGTTGCCGGCCCGTACCGCAGACATAGTACTTGCCGCCGATTTGAAGGGTGTTTTTCAATGTATAGGGTTCGTGGGTGTAAACCGTCACACCAGCGGGGAAAGAGAAGTGCCTGGTTTTGATGGCGTAGTACCCGTGGTCAATGCCCATGATCATGGTCTCAAGTCCTTTCTGGCATTTGCCTTTATTTCTGTGTTTTTTCTTTCGGCCCCGTCCCATCTTATCTGGCCCGACTTACGCTGGGGGCCTGGGGTTCCCTGCAGTACTCCGGGTACCGAAGCCGAACCGCTTCCAACATGTAGGCCGCATCCGACGAGCTGAACAGATCATAAGGCGTCGCACAGCCATCCGCGTTCCACCCATTCCAGAGGTTGAACGCCAAGCGGGTCAGGCAACTGCTCCCGCTGGTCTGCCA
>DXBV01000044.1 GCA_019116345.1 Candidatus Allofournierella merdipullorum
CGCCCTCTCTGGTCATGGCGCCGAACAGGTTTTCCAGCACCTCGGTGCGGCCGGAGCCGTCCAGGCCGGCGATGCCCAGGATCTCGCCCTTCCGGAGCTGGAAGGTGGCGTCCTTGAGCCGGGTATACTTGCCGGAGAGGTGCTCCACATCCAGGATGACGTCGCCGGGCTCGTTGGTCTTGGGCGGGAAGCGGTTGGTGAGCTCGCGGCCCACCATCAGGCGGATGATCTCGTCCATGGTCAGCTCTTTGGCCGGGCGGGTCGCCACCCAGGTGCCGTCACGCATGATGGTCACGTCGTCGCTGATGCGGAGGATCTCCTCCATCTTGTGGCTTATGTAGATGATGCCGCAGCCCTTGTCCCGCAGCATGTTGATGATGCGGAACAGGTGTTCCACCTCGGTCTCGGTGAGGGACGAGGTGGGCTCGTCAAAGACGATGATCTTGGAATCGTAGGAAACCGCCTTGGCGATCTCCACCATCTGCCGCTGGCTCACGGGCAGGGTGGACATGATGGCCTTGGGGTTCACGGTGACTTCCAGCGTGTCGAAAATTTCCTTGGTGCGCTTGGCCATCAGGCCCTCGCTCACCATGATGCCCGCCACCTTGGGGTAGCGGCCAAGCCAGAGGTTGTCCTGCACGCTGCGGGTCAGGGCCTGGTTCAGCTCCTGATGCACCATGGCCACGCCGTTTTCCAGCGCTTCCTTGGAGCTGCGGAAGTTGACCTCTTTGCCGTCCAGGGTGATGGCGCCCGCGTCCTTGTGGTAGATGCCGAACAGGCACTTCATCAGGGTGGATTTGCCCGCGCCGTTCTCACCCATCAGGGCGTGCACGGTGCCCGGCCGCACGGTGAGGTTGACGTTGTCCAGCGCCTTCACGCCGGGGAACTCTTTGCAGATGCCGCGCATCTCCAGCAGTGCCGGCTGCTCCATATTCTTCCTCCTCTCTTCGCGGGAAAGCCCGCCTTCGCAAAAGGGCGGTTATCCCACGTGAGGCCGGGCGGGGCTGCCAGTGCAGCCCCGCCCGGCCATGGGTTCGTTCAGCGGATGGAGTTGATCAGTCCTCGCTGGTAGCGTCGTACATCGCGTAGGGAACGCGGATCTTGGCCACGCCCTCGTCCACGACGAACTGATCGGTGTTGGCCATCAGCTCAGCGCCGTCCTGGACGTTCTTGACCAGGGTGTTGATGGTGGTAGCCATGCCCACGGCGTCCTGCTTGATGGAACCGGCCATGTTGCCGGCCTTGATCAGCGCCTTGGCGCTGTCGGTGGCGTCAACGCCGAACACGGGGATGATGGTGGTGTCGGGACCGTTGTTGTAGCCAACGTTCTGCAGAGCGGAGATAGCGCCCTCGGCCATGCCGTCGTTGTTGCAGATGATCAGCTCGACCATGTTGTTGTTGTCCTTGTTGTAGGAGCCCAGCAGCGCGACCATGTAGTCGTTGGCGGCCTTGGCGGACCACTTGCCCTCGGTGTCGACCAGGTACTTGGTGGAAGCCTTGTCGTCGTAGTAGCTCAGCTCGGGCTTGCCGGCCTCGGTCAGCAGCTTGTTGGCGTCCTCAACGGCGTACTGAGTGCGGGCCTCGGCCTCGGCGTTGCCCTCCTGGCCCTTGAACATGACGTAGGAAATGGTGCCGTCGCCGTTCAGGTCAACGGTGTCGTAGTTGGCCAGCAGGTAGTTGCCGATCATCTCGCCCTGCATATGGCCGGCATCGGGAGCGTTGGTGCCCACGAAAGCGCACTTGTCATAGCTGTTGATGACTTCGTTGTCGGCCACTTCGCGGTTGAAGAAGATCACGGGGATGCCGGCGGTCTGGGCGGCATTCACGATGTCCTGCGCGGGAGCGGAGGTGGCGGTCTCAACGATGTTGACGATCAGCAGGTCGGAACCGGCGGTGATGGCGGTGTTGACCTGGTCGGTCTGGGTGGGCTGGCTGCCGGCGGCATCCCAGTTGTTGGGCTCGATGCCCATGGCCTTCAGCTGCTCGTCCATGGCGGCACGCACGGTGGAGATGTACACGTCGGAGAAGTCGTAGTAGAACACGTCCACGCGCATGTCGGAGGTGGCGGTAGCGCCGCCCTCAGAGGTGGCCCCGGAAGCGGGGGTGGAAGCAGGGGTGGAAGCGGGGGTGCCGCCGCAAGCCGCCAGGCTCAGGGCCAGCACAGCGCTCAGTGCAAGTGCAAGAAGCTTTTTCATGGTTTGTCCTCCTTAATTTTTGGGCGGGGCCTTTTGCGCCTTCGCGCCGAAAAGCCGTTTCGCCCGGTGACAAGACCATTTTACCTGTCCGGAATGGAAAAAACGATAGAAAAAACTACGCACTTGTACTAAAAAACTATGGCCTGTGCAAAAATTTTTCCATGCTTGCGGCTCGCGCCTCCCCCGTTATATAATGAATATATATCTTGCGAGGGCGCCTTCGGGCCCGGCCCTCCCGCCGCCGCCGGTTTGACGCACCCCTTTGCCGGCGCGGCGCGTCCACCCGCGTCAAAGGAGGCGATGCCCTTGAACAAACAACTCAAGCTGAAGATCCACGAATCCCTGGCCGCCGTGCTGCCCGTCAGCCTCATCGTGCTGGCGCTGTGCGCCTTTGTGGTGCCGGTGGACCTTTCCACCCTGTGCCTGTTCCTGGCAGGGGCGGCCCTGCTCATCCTGGGCATGGGGTTTTTTACCCTGGGGGCGGACATGGCCATGATGCCCATCGGCGAACTGGTGGGCACCCACCTCACCCGCACCCGCAAACTGTGGCTCATTCTGGCGGGCTGTTTTCTCATCGGCGTGCTGGTGACGGTGGCGGAGCCGGACCTGGCGGTGCTGGCCAGACAGACCCCCGCCGTTCCCGACCGGGTGCTGATCCTGACGGTGGCCGCCGGGGTGGGGCTGTTCCTGGTGCTGAGCTTTCTGCGCATTCTGCTGGGCTGGAGCCTGCCGGTGATGCTCATCGTCTTTTATCTTCTGGTGTTCATTCTCACCCGCTTCGTGCCGTCGGCTTTTCTGGCCGTGGCCTTCGACTCCGGCGGGGTGACCACCGGGCCCATCACGGTGCCCTTCATCATGGCGCTGGGCCTGGGCCTCACCGCCGTGCGAAGCGACAAAAACGCCGAGGGCGACAGCTTCGGCCTTGTTGCGCTGTGCAGCATCGGGCCGGTGCTGTCGGTGCTCATCCTGGGCATGATCTACCGCTCGGGCGACGCGAGCTACGCCCCCCTGTCGGTGTCTGCGATCGAGGACACCCGGGCCCTGCTGGCGGCCTTCGGAACGGCGGCGCCGGAATACGCCAAAGAGGTGGCCCTGGCCCTGGGGCCCATCCTGGCGTTCTTCCTGGTGTTCCAGGTGCTGTTCTTCCGGCTGCGCCGCCGGGCGCTGGCGAAGATCCTGGTGGGCATCCTCTACACCTTCCTGGGCCTCACCCTCTTCCTTACCGGGGTGAACGTGGGCTTTATGCCCGCGGGCAACGAGCTGGGCCGCCGGCTGGCGGGCCTGCCCCTGCGCTGGCTCATCGTGCCGGTGGGCATGCTCATCGGCTACTTCCTGGTCAAGGCCGAGCCCGCCGTGCTGGTTCTGAACAAGCAGGTGGAGGAGATCACCGGCGGCGCCATTTCCCAGAAGGTGATGATGGCGGGCCTGTCCATCGGCATGGCGGCCTCGGTGGGGCTGTCGATGGTGCGGGTGCTCACCGGCGTGCCCCTTCTGTGGTTTTTGCTGCCGGGCTACGCCCTGGCGCTGGCTTTGAGCTTTTTCGTGCCCCGCATCTTCACCGCGGTGGCCTTTGACTCCGGCGGGGTGGCCTCCGGCCCCATGACCGCCACCTTCCTTCTGCCCTTTGCCATGGGCGCCTGCGAGGCGTCGGGGGGCAACATTCTCACCGACGCTTTCGGGGTGGTGGCCATGGTGGCCATGATCCCTCTCATCACCATTCAGATCATCGGGCTGGTGTATCAGTTCAAGACCCGTCGCGCCGCCGGCGAGAGCGCCCCGGCGCAGGAGACGGACGACGTGCTGGAACTGGACGCGGGCCCCGAGGAGGATGTGCAATGAACCAAGCGCCTTCATCCATACGCTGCCTGTTCGCCGTGGTGGACCGGGGCAAGGGCGAGGCGGTGTCCGCCGAGCTGCGCCGCCGCCGCATCCTGACCCAGCTCGTGCTGCTGGGCCATGGCACCGCCAGCGCGGAAGTGATGGACCTGCTGGGCCTGGACGAGCCGGAAAAGGACGTGGTGCTGGCGCTTTTGCCGGGGGACGCCGGCGAAGTGCTGGCGGCGCTGACCGACCGGCTGGAACTCTACCGCCCGGGGCGGGGCATCGCCTTCACCATCGACCTGTGCAGCATCAGCGCGCTGGCCCACCAGCGCATCGCCGCGGCAGCGGCGGCCGAAACACCATCCCAAAAGGAGGAGCGACCCATGCGCAGCCAGCATGAACTCATCGTGGTCATCACCGAACATGGCTTTGCCGCCGACGTGATGGACACCGCCCGCGGGGCGGGGGCCCGGGGCGGCACGGTGGTGCGCGGCCGGAGCCTTGCCGCCGAGGAAGCCCAGAAATTCCTGCACATCACCATCCAGCCGGAAAAGGACGTGGTTCTCATCCTGGTGCCCGCCGCGGGGCGGCAGCCGGTGATGAAGGCCATCTGCGCCGAGGGCGCGGGCATCGGCCACGCCCTGGCCTTTTCGCTGCCGGTGAGCGATGTGACCGGCCTGTCGCTGGCGCCCTTCGGCGCGGCGGAACAAAAGGAGGAAGAACATGAAGAGCAGTGAGTGGACCAGCCCCGCCCACAGCGGCGAGGGCGAGATCTTTTCCCGTCTGTGGGCCCACGAGGAGCCGAAAGCCGTGCTTTTGCTGGTGCACGGCATGGCGGAGCACAGCGCCCGCTACGCGGATTTCGGCAGTTTTCTGGCGCAGCACGGCTTTGCGGTGTTCATGAACGACCACGCGGGCCACGGACGCTCGGCGGTGGTGCAGGGCCACTTTGCCGACCACGACGGCTGGGAGCATGTGCTGGCCGACCTGCACCGGCTGGAGGCGGACGCCCGGGCCAAATACCCCGGCCTGCCGGTGGCCATCTTCGGCCACAGCATGGGCTCCTTCCTGACCCGGGAGTACATCGCCCGCTGGGGCGACGGGCTTGCGGCCGCGGTCATCTGCGGCACCATGGGGGCCAATCCCCTGCTGGGCTTTGCCCGGGCGCTGGCCAGCCTGCAGGCGGCGGTGAAGGGCCCCAGGAGCCCCGGCAAACTCATCGAGTCCCTCTCCACCGGCGGCTACCACAAGCAGTTCCCCGGCGAGGGGCCCTCGGCCTGGCTGGCGGCGGACAAGTCCGTGCAGGAGGCCTTTGACGCCGACCCGGACTGCGGCTTCACCTTCACGGCGGCCACCTACCGGGACATGTTCGGCGGCCTTGCCGCCGTGACCGGCAGGCCTTGGGCGGCGCGGGTGCCCAAGGCCCTGCCGGTGTTCGTCATTGCCGGCGACAAGGACCCGGTGGGCGCGAACGGCAAGGGCCCCACCCAGGTGTATGAATGGCTGAAGGCCGCGGGGCTGGATGTGCGGCTGAAGCTCTACCCCGGCATGCGCCACGAGATATTGAACGAGGCGGGCAAGGCCGAGGTGTACGAGGACGTTTTGCAGTTTCTGCGGGCGCATCTGCCCGCGGCGGAGTAACAAGGAGGAAGGAACATGCCGTTTATTCGGGTGAGCGCCAACGTGGCGGTGAACGAGGGCCAGGCCGGGCGCATCAAAGCGATGCTGGGCCAGGCCATCGAGGTCATTCCGGGCAAGAGCGAGGCCTGGCTGATGGTGGAAGTGGAGGGCGAAAAGGCCCTGTGGATGGCGGGCAGCGACGCGCCGGCGGCCATCGCGGAGGTGACCGTTTACGGCGGCGCGTCCGCCGAGGACTACAACTCCTTCACCGGCCGGGTGTGCGATATTCTGGACAGCGTGCTGGACGTGCCCGCCGACCGGGTGTATGTGAAGTACGCTGAGACGGAGCACTGGGGCTGGAACGGCTCCAATTTTTGAACGCCCAGGCGCAAAAGGGCAGCTGGCCCCATGTTTTTAAACGCCGGGAGTGCATAAGGACAGTTGGCCCCATGTTTTTGAACGCCAAGGTGCAAAAGGACACCCGGCCCCATGTTTTTGAACGCCAAGGCGCAAAAGGACAGCCGGCCCCATAGTTTCAATATCTGAACGCAGGCAGGCGGCCCGGGGTTTCAACATGGCGGCCGCCCGGATGTGCAAAACAAAAAAGGCAGGGCATTTCGCCCTGCCTTTTTTCATTTTTTTGCGTCCATGTAGTACATGGTAAAGCTTCCGGTGAGCAGCAGCCGCCCGTTCTGGTCGTACAGCTCCACCTGGTTCACGGCGGTGCGCCCGCCGCTGTGGCGGCTGAATGCCTTGACGGTGACGGTGTCGCCGGGTCTCACGCCCCGGATGTAGTTCACCGAGGCCTGCAGCGTCACGTTGGGGCGGCCCCGGGTGCTGGCCGCGAGGCCGGAGCAGGTGTCGCACAAAGCGAACAGCCAGCCGCCGTGGGCGTTGCCGTAGGGGTTAAGGCTGTTCTCGGTGACGGGGGCCTCGGCCTCCACATAGCCTTCCCGAAGGACGGTCACTTTCAGGCCCTCAAAGCAGACCATGGGTTTGGTGTGGGCCTCCACCGCCCGGCGCAGTTCTTCGTTCAGCAGCGAAAGGTCAATGCCTTTTTCCTGTTGCTCCATCGTTTTTCCCCCGATTCCACAAAAAATCTCTCACGGTATGGTATTGTACACCCCCAGCCGAAAAATGCAAGCGGGCGGGGCAGGCCGGGCGGGCCCGGAGCGTTTTCGCGTCCGCCCGAGGAGAATATTGACCCGGGGCTGCCGCACTTTTGCGTCCGCCCGGGGACACCCCCGCGCAAACTTTCCGAAGCCCCGCGCCGCCCGGACATTGGCAAGGGCAGTTTTGAAAAAAGCTCCGCCCGGTTCCTCCCCACCGCACGCGGCATCTCGGACATTTTCCACGCCGACGGAAAATGTCCGTTCTGATGCGCACTACGTGGGGAGAACCGGGCTTCGCCTCAGCTTGGTGCGGCCGGGCGGCGCTCTGCCCCTTTTGCGCGTCCCCTCCCCCGCCGGCAAAAAAGCGGCCCCGGTCAAACCGACCGGGGCCGCTCCGCTTGCTGTTTTGTTAAACGGCGAAGGTGTACTGCCAGACGTTGTAGAGGCTGATGGCCATGATGACGCCCATCAGGCCGATGAACAGCTTCTCCACCGCCTTGTTGTCCATCCGCTTGTTGGCAACGCGGCCCAGCATGCCGCCGCCGATGCCGCCCGCCACCATCAGCACCAGGCTCAGCCACCCGAAAGGCGGCACGCTGGCGGTGACGAGGGTCGCCCCAAGGCTGGTGATCTGGCTGATGAGGATGACGTAGAGGCTGTTCTGGGCAGCGGTCTTGGTGTCCATGGAGAAGAAGAAGTAGAACACCACCAGGTTGATGGGGCCGCCGCCGATGCCCAAAAAGCTGGACATGATGCCCAGCACCAGGCCGATGGCCACGCACACCCACACCTTGAAAATCTTGTGGGTGCGGATGCGGCTCTTGTTGATGGTGTAGAGCATGGTGGCCAGGGTGATGAGGAACAGACACGCCCCCTGCACCGCCCCCGCCGTTTCGGCGAAACGGGCGCTGATGACCGCGAACATCTGCTTGCCGGCCACGCCGCCCACCGCCGCGCCGATGGCCAGCGGGGTGCCCAGTTTCAGGTCCACCTTGCTGTCGCCCGCGCGCAGGGATTTGGTGACGGAGTAGCAGCTCATGGCCAGCACCGTGCAACCGGACAAAAAGCTCACCGTGGCCACGCTGTCCAGATGGAACAGGTCCAGGGTGGGCTTGATGATGACGCCGCCGCCGATGCCGCAGATGGCGCCCGCCACGCTGGCCAGCAGACTGATGATAAAATAGGCAAGCACCTGCATGGGCGCCGCCCCCTTTCTTTCAAATTACACGAGGGTGCGGGCCCCGCCGTTTTCGGCAGGGCCCGCCCGTCAGTTCAATGGGATTCAGCCGCAGCAGGGATGGTTGCCGTACTCGTCCATGCAGTCCTGGCTGGGGTCCTTCATGCAAAGATGCACAGCCGCCAGCTTGAAGGTCTGGGGCAGAGCCAGAATGTTGGGAGCTTCGCCCACGAACTTCTTCTTCGCGTCCGCCAGGGCCTCCTCGAAGGTGGCGCGGGTCTTGAGACCCATGCTGCGGGCGATGCCCGGCTCCTGGGCGCCCACGATGTAGATGGCGCTGGTGTTCATCTCGGCGATGTGGCCGCAGCTCATCATGGAGAAGCCGTGGAAGGGATGGAACGCGTTGGTGAACCGGTACTTGCGGATGTACTCCTCGTTGGTGGCGTAGTACTCGCCCAGACGGTTCATGTCCGGCAGGGTGTTCATGTAGTCGTGCTGGAAGTCGGTCCAC
>DXBV01000045.1 GCA_019116345.1 Candidatus Allofournierella merdipullorum
GGGTGTGGGCGATCTGCTGGGCAAGGCGCTGGCCTCCAAGGCCACCAAGGAGAGCGCGGTGAAGCCGGAATACAAGGGCACCGGCCATCTGATGCTGGAACCCACCTACAAGCACATCATCCTGCTGGACGTGGGCCAGTGGGACGGCCTTGTGCTGGACGACGGCCTGTTCCTGGCCTGCTCCGGTTCGGTGCAGCAGAAGGTGGTGGCCCGCACCAATCTGTCCAGCGCGGCGCTGGGCAACGAGGGCCTGTTCAACCTGTGCCTGAAGGGCACGGGCGTGACGGCGGTGGAAAGCCCGGTGCCACGCAGCGAGCTGATCGAGTTCCAGCTGAACAACGACCAGCTGCGCATCGACGGCAACATGGCCATTGCCTGGTCCTCCAGCCTGAACTTCACGGTGGAAAAATCCACCCGCAGCCTGATCGGCTCCGCCGTTTCCGGCGAGGGGCTGGTGAACGTTTACCGGGGCACCGGCACGGTGCTCATGGCCCCGGTGGTCTGATGCGTTCTTAATCCGAATCGCAAACAAAAAAGGCTCCCCGGCTGGGGAGCCTTTTTCTGTTTATTTGGGGTGGGCAGACGCTTCTCAGCCCGCGGCCTCGGAGGAGGCGGCTTCGGAGGAAGCGGCCAGTTCGGCCTCACCCTCCTCGGCGTTGGTCATCACGTCGCCCATGGTGCGGCCCTCGTCGATGTTCATGCCGTAGAGGTAGGTCTGGCCGGTAATGAGGCCCAGCTTCTCGGCTTCCACCGGGCTTTCCGGGCTGCGGAAGTGCTCGTTCAGAATCTCGGCGCAGCTCTCCCGGTCCACATAATAAACCTGAGTGTGGCCATTGATGTTGGCCGCGCCGCCGGGTGCGCGCACGATGTAGATGTTGGCCGGGTCAATCTTCAGCATGGTGGCGTACAGACCCCAGATCTCGGTGATGTCCAGGCTGGTGTCGATGTAATGGGCCACCACCTTGCAGGTGCTGTAATAATCGGCCAGGGTGTAGTCGTTCAGCAGGCTCTTGAGCAGGGCCGCGTAGAAGTACTGCTGGGTCTCCAGCCGCTTATAGTCGGCGGTGGAGTAGTTGCGGTTGCGCAGAATCAGCTCGGCGGTGTCGCCGCTGATCAGATGGGTGCCCTGCGGGCAGACCAGATCTTCGTGGCCGGTTTCCTTATCCACGGTGACAATGTCCCAGGGGACGTACATCTCGATGCCGCCCATGTTGTTCAGCATGGTCTTGAAGGCGGCCATGTCGATGGTGACATAGTCGTCCACCGGCAGCTTGTAGAGCTTATAGATCATGTTGGCGATGTTGTTGATGAGGTTCTCCTGGTCCGGGCCGTTGGCGTAGACCTCGTTGATCTTGCCCTCAATGGCCTTGCGCCCGTCGCCCATGTCCTCGCCGTAGTAGGTGTCCCGGGGGATCTGGAAGGCGTTCACGGTGCCCGCGTCCCGGTCGATCTGCATGTACAGGATGACGTCGGTCATGCCCTTGCCTTCGGCGTAGTCACGGTCGGTATCGTAGTCGATGCCCAGCAGCAGCAGGTTGTAGGTGCGGTCGCCCTCGGACGCCAGGTCCGGGTCCTGCACCTGATTCAACTGGCCGGCTTCGCCCTCGTCCAGAGCGGGCGCCACCTGGCTGTACATATACCACAGGGTGCCGCAGGCGGCCAGCAGCGCCACCGCCAGCACGATCAGCGCCAGCTTGAGGGCATTGCGTTTTTTCTTTGGCTTGTTCAAAGGGTCGTTCCCTCGCTTTCGTTTTTTTGCGGCCCGGTCCCGCGGGCCAAAAATGTCAAAAGGGTTACAGAGGCATTATACTCCATCTGTCGTCAAAAATGGAGCGTTTTTGCCCATTTTCGCCCATTGCCACAAAAGCGTCTTTTAAATTTATGCCATTTTACTATATTTTTACATTGTTTTTGTACGCCTGCTGCGCACAAAAGGCCCCCGCACCGTGGGTGCGGGGGCCTTTTCAGGTCTTATTGGGTGACGAGGGTAGTGCCGGGGTAGTAGTGGGCCAGAATGTCCGCATAGCCCCAGCCGTTGGCGGCGTAGCCCCAGGCGCCCATCTGGCTCATGCCGCAGCCGTGGCCGTAGCCCCAGACAGTGAAGGTGAAGGCCTCGCTGCCCGCGTCATAGACCACGTCGAAGGCGGCGGAGCGCAGGGTCTTGCCGTTGACGTTGTTCAGCACGTTCTCCCGCAGATTGCGGCCGGTGGTGGTGACGTTGCCAACCCGGATGCTGGTGACGTAGCCGCTGGAATTCTTGACGATATCCCCGAACCAGGTGGAGGGGTCGTCGCTGTAGGCGTTCAGATCCACACCCAGACGCTCCTGGGCGCGGGCGGCCACCTCGCTCTTGTAGTAGACCCGGGTGCTCTGCCAGTTGGAGGCATAGTCCTTGTCGTAGGGGCTGTCCACATTGATGAGGTAGGGCCGGGCGCCGCCCCACACCTCCTGGCTGGAGTTGGTGCCGAAGGCCGCGGAGGCAAAGTAGGGAGTGAAGGCCACGCTGCCGTTGTAGGTGAGGATCTGGCTGGCCACCTCACGGGCGGCGGCGCGGATGGTCTCGTTGGGCTCCAGGCCGGACACGCTGGGCGCGCCGCCCTGGCTGAGGATCCAGCTGTGGGCCGCCACCATCTGGGCTTTGTAGGCCTCCACAGGGGCGTTGGCGCCCATCTCGTTGCGGGCGATCATGGCCAGGCACTCCACCAGGTCCATCTCCTGGCGCACACCGTTCATGGTGACGGTGATGGTGCTGCCGGAAGTGGGCGGCGGGGTGGGCGTGGGGGCGGGCGTAGGCGCAGGCGTGGGGCCCGGAGTGGGCGCGGCGCTGGCCGAGGGCGAAGCCGAGGGGGTAGCGCTGGGCTTCGGGCTGGCGGAGGCGTTCGGGCTGGCCGACGGGTCGGGGCTTGCGGAGGCGTCCGGCGTGGGAGAAGCGGAAGGCTCCACCGTTTCGCCGCCGCCCACTTCGCTCAGGGGGCGATCCTCATCGGGCATGCCGGCCTCCTCCTGCACGTCGCTGGAGGTGGCGCCGCCGGTGATGTACCAGTTCAGCCAGTACTGGCTGAGGGTGGTGAGGCTGGGGGCGGAAAGGCCCTCGCTCTCATAGACGGCCATGGGCAGCAGGGGCTGCTCGGCGGGCTGCACCTGGTTGCCGAACAGGATGGCGGCCTCGTTTTCCCGCAGCTGGCGGCCGGTGATGACCAGCATCCGCCCGTCGGCGTTGGGGCTGTCGGCCACCAGGGTCACGAAGGCGTCGCCGTCCCGCACGTCGGCGGGCATCTCATAGAGGCTGCGGGCCTTGGCCCCCAGCACGAAGGTGAGGTAATCCTGGTAGTTGGACAGGTCCTGCATGGAATACAGGTCGAAGGCGGCCTCGCCTTCCTCGTTCGGGTCCCACTCGTAGACCGCCAGCACCTTATAGCGGTAGTCGCCGTCGGCGGTGTAGAGGGTGAAGCCGCTGTTTTCCTTCAGCACTTCCTCCTGGGTCAGCTGACTGAGCTGTTCCATGGAGGCAGTGGGGCAGCGCACGATGACGTTGCTCTGGCTCTGGCCCAGGGTCTCGGAGCCGGTGAACCGGGGCAGTTCCTCCCCGGCGGCGTTCACCACGCCCGGCTGGGCGTCGGGGGCCGCCGCGTCGGCAGACCAGACCAGCGAGCCGTCCAGCGAGGGCAGGGCCAGATAGGCGGCCACGCCCTCGTCCTTGGCCTGCTGGGCCAGCAGGTAGTCCCGGGCCGCGTCGTCGTAGTCGGCGGTGCCGTAGCCCACATCGCCCAGCACGCTGCCGCCGCCGGGCAGTTTTCCGCCCTGCCACAGCCACAGCGCCACGCCGCCGGCGATGGCCGCCACCAGCAGGATGCAGCCGATCATTCGTCCCCAGTGGGGGCCGGCGGGCTTTTGCTCCTGCCCTTCGGGGGAGGGCACGGGGGCGTCGTCGCTGAACAGCAGCTGCGCCGCGCTGGTGAGCTGCTCGTCGGGTTTGAGCAGGTCGGCAGGGGCGCCGTCGGCGCGGGGGGCCTTGCCGGTGAAGGCCGGCGCGGGGGCGCTTTGGGCCGGGGCGGCCTCGGCAGCCGGAGCAGGCTGTGCCGGGGCCGGGGCTGCCTTGGGCGCCTCGGGCGCGGGAGCCGCTTTGGGCGGTTCGGGGGCAGCCGGCGCCTTAGGCGCGGCAGCGGGAGCGGAGGACGCAAGCCCTGCCAGCGCCGCGCCGGGCAGTTCCAGTTTGGGGGCGGGGCCGCCCACCCGGAAGCGCTCCACAAAGGAGTCCATGTCCTTGCCCTGGGCCATGCGGCGCAGCATGTCCAGCAGCCAGCCGGCAGCCAGAGCCTCCTGGTCGCCGCCCGCGGGCAGCGGCCGCACCCAGGCGTATTTTTCACTGCACACCAGCACAAAGGCGGGGTGCTCTCCCTCGGCGGGAGAGTAGGCCGCGGCCCAGTCCGCCCCGGAGACCCGCAGCGCCGCGTGGGCGCGGGTGGCGGCGGGCTGCACCGGGCAGTTGGGATATTTCTTTAAAAGGTGTTTGTTGGGCACCACCCGGCCGCCCCGCTTGGGATGGGCATAGCTCTGGGCGCCGAAGTCGTAAACTCCGCCCGCCTCGTCGCAGCCGGCCAGGGCGGCGTCCAGCAGCTTGCCGGTGGCCGCGTCGGCGGCCACGAACAGCCGCCGGGCCTCGGCCAGCGCATGCACCGCCACCTGGGCCAGGCTCTCCTCACCCTCGCAGAACACCGCGTCGCCGAAGCGGCTCTCAAAGTAGTCCTTCCAGCGACGGCAGACCGCCTGCCCGTCGCCGCCCCGGGCGGTGACGCAGACGGCGTACTCGCCGTTTTTCATCAGAAGGTTCAGGCCCGGGCAGCCCTGGTCCGCGGCGGCGCGCAGCACCTGGGTCACCTGGTCCAGCTGCGGGCCGAACAGCCGCAGCACCAGTCTGGAGCAATTTTCGTCCATGGTGTTCACCTCTTATTCCGGGATGGTCTCGGCGCGGACAGCGCCGGGGATGGGAAGGCCCAGGGCCAGCCGGCGTGCGGCGTCCAGGGCGTTTTTGGCGGCGGACAGGCGGATGGTGGCCCGGTCCCGGTTGCCCAGGTCCAGACGCTTGACGAACACCTGTTCGCCCCGGGCCGCGCCCATGTACACAAGGCCCACCGGCTTTTCGGGGGTGCCGCCCCCGGGGCCGGCGATGCCGGTGAGGGAGACGGCCACGTCCGCGCCGGCGGCCTTTGCCGCGCCCGCCGCCATGGCGGCGGCCACCTGAGGGCTCACCGCGCCGTGGTTTGCCAGGGCCTGTTCGCTGACCCCCAGCAGTTTCTGTTTTGCTTCATTGGCGTAGGTCACAAAGCCGAAGCCGAAGACCTCGCTTGCGCCGGGCACGTTCGTGACCAGCTGGCTCACAAGGCCGCCGGTGCAGCTTTCGGCGGTGGCGAGGGTGAGACCTTTTTCTCGCAGGGCGCTCACCAGGGCGTATTCCAGCCCCTCCTCGCCCTCGGCGTAGATGTACTCCCCCGCCAGCCGGTAGAAGTTTTGGGCGTAGTCCCGGCACATGGCCCGGGCCGTTTTCTCATCGGGGGCGGCGGCGGTGATGCGGATGAGCAGCTCCGAGGTCTTGGCGTAGACGGCGGCGGTGGGGTTCTCGTTTTTAAAGAGATGCCCCAGCAGCTCCTCGGCGTGGCTCTCGCCGATGCCGGTGAGCCGCAGCACCAGGCTTTCCAGCACCCGGTGCTGGCCCTTTTGCAGAAAAGGGCGCACGGCGTTTTTCCACAAAGGCTCCAGCTCGCCGGGCGGGCCGGGCAGCAGCACCGCCCGTTTGCCCTCCGCTTCGAACCACACCGCCGGGGCGGTGCCGTTGGGGTTTTCGAACCAGCCGCCCTTTGTGGGCACCATGGCCTGTTTTTCGTTGTTGGCGGGGGTGGTGCGGCCGGTAGAGGTGAAGAAGGCGCGGATCTCCTCCAGCACTTTCGGCTCAAAGCGCATCTCGTCGCCAAAGCACCGGGCCACCGTCTCCTTGGTCAGATCGTCCGCCGTGGGGCCAAGCCCCCCGGAAAAGACCAACAGGTCGCTGCGGGCCATGGCGGCGCGCACCTCGCCCTCCAGGCGGGCGGCGTTGTCGCCCACCACCTGCTGGCGCAGCACGTCGATGCCCAGCGCCGCCAGCTCCCGGGACAAAAACCGGGCGTTGGTGTTCAGAATGTCACCCAGCAGCAGCTCGGTGCCCACACAGATGATCTCAGCGGTCATGTGCTTCTCCCCCTTTCGGCGGCCTCACAGCAGCAGGTCGTCCTCGTCTTCCTCCGCTTTGCGCATGTCGATGCGGATGCGCTCCACATCCTTGGCCGCCTGCTCTTCCAGCGCGGCCAGGCCGGGCATCTCCGCCTCGGCGGCCTCCACCTCGGCCAGGGTGGGCTTGGTCTTGGGGTGGGGCGGGGTGAAGATGGTGCAGCAGTCCTCATAGGGCAGGATGCTGGTCTCGAAGGTGCCGATGCGCCGGGCCACCTCCACGATCTCGGTCTTGTCCATACCGATGAGGGGCCGCAGGATGGGCAGATCCTGGGCCGCGTCGGTGCAGGCCAGGGCCATCAGGGTCTGGCTGGCCACCTGGGCCAGGCTTTCGCCGGTGACCAGAGCCTTGGCGTCGATCTCTTTCGCGATGCGGTTGGCGATGCGCATCATGCTGCGGCGCATGAGCACGGTGAACAAAACGTCGGGGGCGTGGTCCCGGATGTACTCCTGGGGGGTGGTGTAAGGCACCACATACAAAACGCAGCTGCCGGTGTAGCCGCTGATGGTCTGGGCCAGGGTCTGCACCTTGCGCTTGGCCGCCTCGCTGGTGTAGGGCGGGCTGGCGAAGTGGATGTGGTGCAAGGCAAGGCCGCGGCGGGCCATGTACCAGGCAGCCACCGGGCTGTCGATGCCGCCGGAGAGCATGTTCACCGCACGGCCGCTGGTGCCCACCGGCAGGCCGCCGGGGCCGGGCACCTTGGGTCCGTGGATGTAGGCGCCGTAGTCCCGCACCTCCACCATGACCACGATGTCCGGGTGATGCACGTCCACCTTCAGGTGGGGGTGCTTGGAGAGCAGAAAGCCGCCCAGTTCCCGGCTGATCTCCGGGCTCTTCATGGGGAAGGATTTGTCCGAGCGCTTGGCCTCCACCTTGAAGGTGCGCACCCCGCGCAACGTCTCGCCCAGGTAGGCTTCGGCGGTGTTCTTGATGGCCTCAAAATCCTTTTCACACACCGCCGCGCGGCTGAGGGCCGCCAGACCGAACACCTGGCTCACCCGCTTGAAGGCCTCGTCGAAGTTGGCCACGGCCTCCTCGTCCCGGGGCTCCACATACATGGTGCTCTGGGCCTTGTAGACCTGGTACTGGCCCAGTTCCCGCACTCTAAAGCGCATGGCCTTGGCCAGGGCCGCCTCAAAGGTGGCCTTGTTCAGGCCTTTCAGGGCCATCTCGCCCTGGTAGCACAAAATGACTTCTTTCATCGTCGTTTCTCCTTGTTCAGCGCAGCTGCGCCAGCGTTTTCAGGCCCTGTTCCAGGCCGTTGAGAAGGGCGTCCACGTCCGCCTCGGTGTTCTCGGCGCAGAAGCTCACCCGCAGGGCGGTGTCGATGCGCCGGGCGTCCAGCCCCATGGCCGCCAGCGTGTGGCTGGCAGCGCCCCGGGAACAGGCCGACCCGCTGGACACATACACCTTCGTCTGCTCGAGATAATGGAGCATCGTCTCGCTCTTCACCCGCATGGTGCTGAAGTTCAGCACCTCGCTCACCGCGTCCTCCGGGCTGTTGAGCACCACGTCCAGGGTGGCAAGCCCCGCCCGCAGCCGGGCGTTCAGCGCCGCCACATGGGCCGCCCGGGCGGCGAAGGTCTTTTCCATCCGCCGGGCGGCGGTGGCGAGGCCCACCGCGTAGGGCAGGTTCTCGGTGCCGGGGCGCACGCCCTGCTCCTGGCCGCCGCCGTGGCCCTTCTCCTGCCCGCCGCCGAGATAGGGCGGCTGGATGTTATAGCCCCGGCGCAGATAGAGCGCGCCCACGCCCTTGGGGGCGTGAATTTTGTGGCCGCTGACGGTGTAGCTGTCGATGTTTTCCAGGCTCACCGGCACCCGCATCCAGGCCTGTACGCCGTCCACATGCACGGCGGTGCGGCTGTTGGCCGCTTTCACCCGGGCGGCCAGCTTTTTTACGTCCTGCCTTGCGCCCGTCTCGTTGTTCACCTGCATGCAGGTGACGAGAATGGTGCCCTTGTCCACCCGGTCGGCCAGGGCGTCCACGTCCAGATGCCCGTCCGCGCCGGGAGCCACGAAGTCCACCTCAAAGCCCTCTTCGGCCAGGCGGGCCAGGGGCAGCGCCGCGCTGGGATGCTCGAAACCGCTGGCGACGATTTTCTTGCCCCAGCTGCGCCGGGCCAGCGCCGCGCCCAGCAGGGCGATGTTGTTGCTCTCGCTGCCGCAGCCGGTGAAGAACACCTGCCCCGGCTCGGCCCCCAGGGTGCGGCCCACGATGCTCCGGGCCTTGTCCAGCAGCTCCTTGGACTCCACGCCGGGGGTGTAGAGGCTGGAGGGGTTGCCCCAGTGGTTCGTCATGGTTTTGTAAATGGCGTCGGCCACCTCGGGGGCCACCCGGGTGGTGGCGGCGTTGTCCAGATAATGGAGGGCTTCGTTGTCGATCATCGCAGCTTCCCGACCTTTACAATCAGTATAGTCCGCCGTTTTTATCCGTTGCGTTTGGACATTCACCCGGCGGCGGGTCATAAAAATACAGAATATATTATAGCACAACCGCGCCCGGAGGCACAAGGCCGCGGCGGGGCTGGAAAGTGTTACTTTTGCGGCGGGCCTTGTAACCGGCGGCCGGTTCTGCTACCATGGAGAATAGAAAAGGTGCGGGGGCCGCCGGCTCCCGCGATGTGACAGAAAGGGTGGCGCGCATGAAAACGGATATCCAGATCGCCCAGGAGGCGACCTTGAAGCCCATCACCGAGATCGCGGCGGGGCTGGGCCTTGGCGAGGATGACATCAGCCTTTACGGCAAATACAAGGCGAAGATCGACCACCGGCTGGCCAAAAAGGCCGAGAAACAGGGCAAGCTGATTATGGTCACCGCCATCAGCCCCACCCCGGCGGGCGAGGGCAAGACCACCGTCAGCTGCGGCCTGGCGGACGCGCTGAACGCCCTGGGCAAAAAGACCATGCTCTGCCTGCGTGAGCCCAGCCTCGGCCCCGTGTTCGGCATCAAGGGCGGTGCGGCCGGCGGCGGCTACGCCCAGGTGGTGCCCATGGAGGACATCAACCTCCACTTCACCGGCGACCTGCACGCCATCGGCGCGGCCAACAACCTGCTGGCGGCCATGGTGGACAACAGCATCTATCAGGGCAACCCCCACCACATCGACCCCCGCCGGGTGACCTGGAAGCGCTGCGTGGACATGAACGACCGGCAGCTGCGCTACGTCACCGACGGCCTGGGCGGCAAGGTGAACGGCACCCCCCGGGAGGACGGCTTTGACATCACGGTGGCCAGCGAAGTGATGGCCATTTTCTGCCTGGCCACCGATTTGAAAGATTTGAAGGAGCGGCTGTCCCGCATCGTGGTGGGCTACACCTACGAGGGCCAGCCTGTGACCGCCGGCCAGATCGGCGCGGCGGGCGCCATGACCGCCCTGTTGAAGGACGCCTTCGACCCCAACCTCGTCCAGACGCTGGAAAACAACCCCGCCATCATCCACGGCGGCCCCTTCGCCAACATCGCCCACGGCTGCAACAGCGTGATGGCCACCCGGCTGAGCCTGTCGCTGGCGGACTATGTGGTCACCGAAGCGGGCTTCGGCGCGGACCTGGGCGCGGAGAAATTCCTGGACATCAAGTGCCGCATGACCGGCCTTGCCCCCAACGCGGTGGTGCTGGTGGCCACCGTGCGGGCGCTGAAGCATCACGGCGGCTGCCCCAAGGACCAGCTGGGCGTGCCCAACGTAGACTATCTGAAGGCGGGCGCGGCGAACCTGGCCCGCCATGTGGAGAACATGCGGGGCTTCGGCGTGCCGGTGTGCGTGGCCATCAACGCCTTCCCCACCGACAGCGCCGAGGAACACGAGTGTCTGCGGGACATCTGCGCCGACCTGGGCGTGCCCTGCGAGCTGGCCACCGTTTTTGCCGACGGCGGCAAGGGCGGCCTTGAACTGGGCAAAGCGGTGCTGAGCATCCTGCAGCCCGAGACCACCCTCAACTTCACCTACCCGGACGAGGCCCCGCTGGCGGAGAAGGTGGACGCGGTGGCGAAGAAAATTTACCGCGCCGCGGCGGTGAGCTGGAGCGCCCCCGCCAAGAAGGCGCTGGCGGAAATTGAGGCCATGGGCTACGGCAAGCTGCCGGTGTGCATTGCCAAGACCCAGTACTCCTTCAGCGACGACGCCACCCTGCTGGCCGCGCCGGAGGGCTTCACCATGACCGTGCGTGATGTGCGCCTTAGCGCCGGCGCGGGGTTCGTGGTGGTCATCATGGGCAGCATCATGACCATGCCCGGCCTGCCCAAAAAGCCCGCCGCCGAGAACATTGACGTGGACGAGAACGGCCGCATCACCGGCCTGTTCTGAAAAAGGCATAACGAAAGCGGCTCCCCGATGCGGGGAGCCGCTTTTTGTTTTCAGTTCTGGTCTTTGGAATGGCTGAAAGCCGCGGCCAGCACGCCGCAGACAAGGCTGGCGGTGACCCCGGCGGCAGCGGCGGAAAAGCCGCCGCAGAGCGCGCCCAAAAGGCCGCTTTTCTCCACCGCGTCCACCACGCCCTGAGCCAGCAGGTGCCCAAAGCCCAGCAGCGGCACGCTGGCCCCCGCGCCGGCAAATTCCGCCAGCGGGTCGTAGAGGCCCAGCGCGCTGAGCACGACGCCCGCCACCACATAGGTCACCAGCACCCGGGCGGGGGTGATGCTGGTCAGGTCGATGAGCAGCTGCCCCGCCACGCAGATGAGGCCACCCACCACAAACGCCCAAAGATAGGTCATCGTTCCGCCTCCTCGCTCGCAAGTTCCACCAGATGGGCCACGCCGGGGATGCTCATCCCCTGCTGGCTGGTGATCTGGCTCATCAGCGCCCCGGTGGAGAGGAACAGCACCCGGCGCAGTTTCCCTTTGCGCAAAGCGGGCAGCACCCGGCCGCAGAGCACCGCCGCCGAACAGCCCGCCCCGCTGCCTCCCGCCTGCACCTCCTGCTTGTGCACGTCGTAAAGTTCAAGGCCGCAGTCGGTGTGGTTTTTCATCTCAAGGCCCTCCGCTTCCAGCAGCTTCGCCAGCAGGCGGCTGCCCACCAGACCCAGATCGCCGGTGTAGACGGCGTCGAAGTCGGCGGGGGTGCGCCCGGTGTCGGCACAGTGGCGCAGGATGGTCTCGGCGGCAGCGGGGGCCATGGCGGCCCCCATGTTGGTCAGGTCGGTGACGGCATAGTCCCGCACCCGGCCGAAGGTGACCGAGGCCACCCGGGGCCCCGCCCCGTGGGGCGCCACCAGGCAGCAGCCCGCGGCGGTGGCGGTCCACTGGGCGGTGGGAGTGCGCTTGCCGCCGTAGCTCAGAGGGGTGCGGAACTGCCGCTCCGCGGCGCAGAAGTGGCTGCTGGCCAGCGCCGCCGCCACCTCCACGCAGCCCCCCGCCGCAAGGCAGGCCGCCAGCCCCAGCGCCTCGGCCATGGTGCTGCAGGCCCCATAAAGCCCGGCAAAGGGCACGTCGGTGCGGCTCATGTGGTAGGCAGTGGCGGTGCACTGGTTCTGCAGATCGCCCCCCAGCACCAGGCTCAGCCGCTCCAGAGGCAGCCGGGCTTTTTGCAGCGTCAGTTCCAGACAGTGCTGTTGCAGGCGGCTCTCCGCCTGCTCCCAGGTGGCCTCGCCCAGGCTGTTCTCGGGGAACAGCAGGTCAAAGTCCGCCGCCAGGGGACCCTCCCCCTCCTTTTTGCCGCCCACGGCCCCCTGGGCCAGAACGGCCGGCGGCGCGTCGAACAGAATGGTATCGCCCTTGCGCATCAGCCCGCCGCCCCCTTTAGATGAAGGGGCGCAGGAAGGTATACAGCGCCCCCCAAACGGTGCTGGCCAGCACACCGTAGACGATGACCGGCCCGGCGATCTGGAACATCTTTGCCCCCACGCCGGTGACGAAGCCCTCGCTGCGGGCCTCGATGGCCTGGCTGACCACCGCGTTGGCAAAGCCGGTGATGGGCACCAGCGTGCCCGCCCCGGCCTTTGCGGCCAGCTTCTGGTACCAGCCCAGGGCGGTGACCACGGCGGAGAGCACGATGAGGGTGATGCTGGTCATGCAGCCGGCGTCACTGCGCACAAAGCCCGCCGCCATATAGGCCTTGCGCAGCGCCTCGCCCGCAAGGCAGATGCCTCCGCCCACCAAAAAGGCCCAGAGGCAGTCCTTGAGCAGTTTGGAGTGGGGGCTGGCTTTTCCCACCAGCCGCCCGTATTCTTCCACCGTTATCTTCAAACAGGGTCTCCTCCCGTCTCGCAAAAAAGTTCTGTTTGCAGTTTCTCCCGCGGCGGGGGGATTTATGTATTGGGCAGAAAAAGGGCGGGCGCCGGCAAACTGCCGGCGCCCGCCTGTTTTTTTATCAATCGGGGTGATACTCTTTGCAGGTGCACTTTTTCCACTTGAGGCCGCTGCCGCAGGGGCAGGGATCGTTGCGGCCGATGCGAACGACCTTGGCCGGGCCGTTCTTGCCGGTGCTCACGGTGCCCTTGCCGGGGGTGGCGGCGTCGCCGGTGGGCTTGGCCACCTGGGTGCGCTGCACCGGCTGCTCGGTGCGGATCTGCACCGTGAGCAGCATGCGCGCGGTGTCCTCACGGATGCTGTCCACCATGGCGTCGAACATCTCGAAGCCCTCGATGCGGTATTCCACCACCGGGTCCCGCTGGCCGTAGCTGCGCAGGTAGATGCCCTGGCGCAGCTGGTCCATGTTGTCGATGTGCTCCATCCACTTGGTGTCCACGTTGCGCAGCAGGCACACACGCTCCAGCTCACGCATCACCGGCGAGCCGTACTGCTTCTCCTTGGCGTCCAGAATGGCGGCGCCCCGCTCCTGCAGCACCTGGGCCACCTTGTCGCGGGTGAGGCCCTTCAGCTCCTCCTCCGAATACACGAAGTCGGTGGGGCGGGTCAGCCAGCCCTGGTAATGGCGGCGCAGGGCGGCGAAATCCCAGTCGGCGGGCACTTCGCCGGCGCAGAAGCTCTCCACGCTGGCCTTGATGTTCTCGTCCAGCATGGTGCGGACGGTGGCGGACAGGTCCTCGCCGTTGAGCACCTTGCGGCGCTGGCCGTAGATGATCTCGCGCTGCTTGTTCATCACGTCGTCGAACTGCAGCACGTTTTTACGGATGCCGAAGTTCTGGGCTTCCAGCTTCTTCTGGGCGCTCTCGATGGTGCCGGTGAGCATCCGGTTCTCGATGGGCATGTCGTCCTCGAGGCCCAGAGTATTCATCAGGTTCTGCACCCGCTCGCCGCCGAACAGACGCATCAGGTCGTCCTCCAGGCTGAGGAAGAACCGGGACGCGCCGGGGTCGCCCTGACGGCCGGCACGGCCGCGCAGCTGGTTGTCGATACGGCGGCTCTCGTGGCGCTCGGTGCCGATGATGAACAGGCCGCCCGCGGCCCGCACTTCCTCGGCCTCGGTGCTGATCTGGGCTTTGTGCTTTTTCAGCAGCTCCTCGTAGCGGGCGCGGATGGCCAGGATCTCCTCGTTGTCGGTGTCGGCATGGCCGTCCGCCTCGGCGATGAGCTCCTCGGCAAAGCCCTCCTTGCGCAGGTCGGCCTTGGCCATGAAGTCGGCGTTGCCGCCCAGCATGATGTCGGTGCCGCGGCCCGCCATGTTGGTGGCGATGGTGACGGCGTTCTTCTTGCCGGCCTGGGCCACGATCTCGGCTTCCTTCTCATGGTTCTTGGCGTTCAGCACGTTGTGCTTGATGCCCTTGCGGCTGAGCAGCTTGCTGAGGGTCTCGCTCTTTTCGATGCTCACGGTGCCCACCAGGACCGGCTGGCCCTTGGCGTGGCACTCCACCACCTGCTGCACCACCGCGTCGTACTTGCCGGCCACGGTCTTGTAGACGCTGTCCGCCAGGTCTTTGCGCTGGCAGGGCTTGTTGGTGGGCACGGTGACGATGTTCAGGCCGTAAATTTCGCTGAACTCGTCCGCCTCGGTGCTGGCGGTACCGGTCATGCCGGAAAGCTTTTCGTACATGCGGAAGTAGTTCTGGAAGGTGATGGTGGCCAGGGTCTTGCTCTCGGCGGCCACCTGCACGCCTTCCTTCGCCTCGATGGCCTGGTGCAGGCCCTCGTTGTAGCGGCGGCCGATCATCAGACGGCCGGTGAACTCGTCCACGATGATGACCTCGCCGTCACGCACCACGTAGTCGATGTCCCGCTTCATCACGCCCCGGGCCTTGATGGCCTGGTTGATGTGGTGGGCCAGGGTCATGTTGGCGCCGTCGGCCAGGTTCTCCACATGGAAGTAGGCCTCGGCCTTCTTGATGCCGCTCTCGGTGAGGGTGGCGGTCTTGTGCTTTTCGTCCACCACATAGTCGCCGTCCACCTGGGCGTCCTGATCTTCCTTGTCGTCCAGCTCCACGATCTTGCTCATCTTCAGGGTCTTGGCGAAGGCGTCGGCCTGCTGGTACAGGTCGCTGGAATCGTCGCCCTTGCCGCTGATGATCAGGGGAGTACGGGCCTCGTCGATCAGGATGGAATCCACCTCGTCCACGATGGCGAAGAAGTGGCCGCGCTGCACCATGTTCTCCTTGTAGACCACCATGTTGTCGCGCAGGTAGTCAAAGCCGAACTCGTTGTTGGTGCCGTAGGTGATGTCCGCGTTATAGGCGGCGTGGCGCTGCTCGTTGGTGATGCCCTGCACGATCAGGCCAACCTTCAGGCCCAGCCAGCGGTACAGCTTGCCCATCCAC
>DXBV01000046.1 GCA_019116345.1 Candidatus Allofournierella merdipullorum
GCCCAGGAACAGGAAACTGCCGATGGGGCGGTTCGGGTCGGCGATGCCGGCCCGGCTGCGGAGGATGGCTTCGGTGACTTTCTGCACCGCCTCCTCCTGGCCGATGACACGCTGGTGCAGGATGTTCTCCAGACCCAGCAGCTTCTCCCGCTCGCCTTCCACCAGCTTCTCCACGGGAATGCCGGTCCAGCGGGCCACGATGCGGGCGATCTCCTCGTCGGTGACACGGTCCCGCAGCAGGGTGTCCTGCTTTTCGCCGGCGGACTCCGCCTTTTTCTCCTGCTCCGCCAGCTGCTTTTTCAGCTCCGGCAGCCTGCCGTACTTCAGCTCGGCGGCCTTGTTCAGGTCGTACTCCCGCTCGGCCTTTTCGATGGCCGCATTGGTCTTTTCGATCTCCTCCCGCAGGCTCTGCACGCTGCCGATGCTGGACTTCTCGTTGTCCCACTGGGCCTTCATGGCGCTGAACTTCGCGCGCATCTCGGCCAGCTCTTTCTGCAGCGCCGCCAGCCGCTGGGCGCTGAGGGTGTCGGTCTCCTTCTTCAGGGCGGCTTCCTCAATTTCGTGCTGCATGATCTTGCGGCGCAGATCGTCCAGCTCCGAGGGCATGGAGTCCATCTCGGTGCGGATCATGGCGCAGGCCTCGTCCACCAGGTCGATGGCTTTGTCCGGCAGGAACCGGTCGGTGATGTAGCGGTCGGAAAGGGTGGCCGCCGCGATGAGGGCGCTGTCCTGGATTTTCACGCCGTGGAACACCTCGTAGCGCTCCTTCAGGCCGCGCAGGATGGAGATGGTGTCCTCTACGGTGGGCTGGTCCACCTGCACCGGCTGGAACCGGCGTTCCAGCGCCGGGTCCTTCTCGATGTACTGGCGGTACTCGTCCAGGGTGGTGGCGCCGATGCAGTGCAGCTCGCCCCGGGCCAGCAGGGGTTTCAGCAGGTTGCCCGCGTCCATGGCGCCGTCGGTCTTGCCCGCGCCCACGATGGTGTGCAGCTCGTCGATGAACAGGATGATCTGCCCCTCGCTCTTCTTCACCTCGTTCAGAACGCTCTTCAAACGCTCCTCAAACTCGCCCCGGTACTTGGCGCCCGCCACCAGCGCGCCCATGTCCAGGCTGAAAATGGTGCGGTCTTTCAGATTCTCCGGCACATCGCCCCGCACGATACGCTGGGCCAGGCCCTCGGCAATGGCAGTCTTGCCCACGCCCGCCTCGCCGATGAGGCAGGGGTTGTTTTTGCGCTTGCGGGACAAAATACGGATGACGTTCCGGATCTCGGTGTCACGGCCGATGACCGGGTCCAGCTTCTGCTGGCGGGCCAGCTCCACCAGATCCTGGCCGTACTTCTTCAGCGCGTCGTAGGTCTCTTCCGGGTGGTCGCTGGTCACCCGCTGGCTGCCGCGCACGGTGGCCAGCTGCTCCAGAAAGCGGTTCTTGTCAATGCCGAAGCTGCGCAGCACCTGCCGCACCGCCTCATTGGGCTGCTCGATCAGCGCCAGGAACAGATGCTCCACGCTGACGTACTCGTCCTTCATGGATTCGGCGGTGTGCTCGGCGGCGGTGAGCACCTTGTCGGTGGCCGGCGAGATGTAGATCTTGTCTGCCTCGCGGCCGGTGCCCGTCACGTGGGGCAGGGCGGCCACCTTCTGGGCGGCGGCCGCGGCGAAATTGCCGGGCTCCACGCCCAGCTTCACCAGAAGCTGCGGGATCAGCCCGTCCTGCTGGCTGGCAGTCGCGGCCAGAAGGTGCTCAGGCTCCAGCGCCTGGTTCTGGTACTCGATGGCCAGCTGCTGGGCGCTCTGCAGCGCTTCCAGCGTCTTTTGGGTATATTTGTTGGGATTCATACAGTCCGTCCCCCTTTACAAAAGCAAACTTGCTTGGAGATATTCTTGGTTTTAGCACTCTCGTGCCTAGACTGCTAATATTGTATTCCCGGCACTGCGGAATGTCAAGGGCTTTCACAAAAAATTTATAAACGCCGGCCGGCTTTCGTTGCCTCCGGGCGGCGGATGGGGTATAATCCCTTTATATTACTATATAATAAGGGGCGCGCAGCCCCGGGAGGTCCACTATGAAAGCACACATTGCCACGCTGCCCCCGCCCACGGCCCTTGCCTGGAACGTGACCGCGCCGGGGCTGGAAACCGTCTGCGCCGCCGCGGGGGTGCGCCTTCGCACCGTGGAGCCCGGGGAGCTGGGCCGGACGGTGGGCGAACTGTGCGGTTTGCCGGGCGCGCCGAAAGGCCGCGGAGAGGGCGCGGCGGAGGATGTGCCGGCGCTGGTGCTCTGGGGGCTGGACCGCAAGGCGCTGGACGGCTTTCTCGACCGGCTGCGGCAGGCGCAGGTGAGCATCCCGCTGAAGGCTGTGGTCACCGACACCAACCGCTCCTGGACGTTTGACAGCCTGCTGAAAGAGCTGGCGGCGGAGCGCAGGGAAGTGGAACAGCGGCAAAAATGAGAAAAGTTTTGCACGATTGGAACCATTCTGTCATCTTTTACCCACCAATTGACATTGACAAACATCTGACGCACAGGTATAATAGGGGTGCTGCCCAAAAGGGCAAAGGATGTATATGTTCGTTTTTGAGAGGAGTAAGACAACATGAAAAAAGTTTTGGCTTTGGTCATGGTCCTGGCTCTGGCTCTGAGCTTCACCGCTTGCGGCGGCTCTGGCAAGAAGGTCAAGACCGGTATCGCCATCGTTTCCAGCCTGAAAGGCACTGCTGCTACCGCCGACGAGACCGGCATGGCTCAGGTCGACAGCACTGTCGCCGCCGTGACCGTGGACGAGAGCGGTAAGATCGTTTCCTGCAAGATCGACGTGGCTCAGAACAAGGTGCCCGTGAACGCTGACGGCAGCTTCGACACCTCCCTGACCTTCAAGTCCAAGCAGGAGCTGGGCACCGACTACGGCATGACCCCCGCCAGCCCCATCGGCAAGGAGTGGAACGAGCAGGCTGACGCCTTCGCTGCTTACGTTGTTGGCAAGACCGCTGCTGAGGTCGAGGCCATCGCTCTGCTGGGCAAGGATAAGCACTTCGGCCCCGACGTTGCTGACCTGGCTGCTTCCTGCACCATGAACGTTGTTGACATCAAGGCTGCCATCGTGGAGGCCTGCAACAACGCTCAGGATCTGGGCGCCACCGCCGAGGATACCCTGGGCCTGGGCCTGTCCACCGAGATGAGCTCTTCCAAGCTGCCCACCGCTGACGAGGCCGGCCTGGTCCAGACCGACACCACCTACGCCGCTGTCACCTACGACAAGGACGGCAAGATCACCAGCACCCTGCTGAACTGCACCCAGGCCAAGTTTGACGTCACCACCGAGGGCGCCGTGACTCCCAAGAGCGAGACCATCGTTCCCAAGATGGAGCAGGGCGACGACTACGGCATGCGTGGCGCCAGCCCCATCGGCAAGGAGTGGAACGAGCAGGCCAACGCCTTCGCTGCTTACCTGACCGGCAAGACCGCTTCTGAGGTCAGCGCCATCACCGTGCTGCCCGACAAGCACAACGCTCCCGACGTGGCTGACTTGGCTGCTTCCTGCACCATGAACGTGGTGGCCTTCATCGACGCGGTGGGCCGCGCCATGGCCTGATCGACGACCAACGTCTGAGATCGAGATAGAACCCCGGGGCTGGGCCGCAAGGCCCGGCCCCTTTTTTCCATCCGGCGGCGGAAAGCCGCCCTTTGAAAAGGAGAAGCCATGGGCAAACGAGTTGTGAGTTTTGTGCTGGGCCTTGCGGTGTGCGCCGGGCTGCTGAGCGGCTGCGGCGGCGGGACGGCCTCTTCCTCCGCGCCTCAGGACCCGGAACTGGCCGGGTACGAGCGCTACACCGTGAGCTGGTTCGACGTGTTCGACACCGTGACCACCGTGATCGGCTATGCCGAGAGCGAGGAGGAGTGGAACCGCCAGATGGAGGCCCTCCACGCTGATCTGGTGGAGTACCATCAGCTGTATGATATCTACTATTCCTATTCCGGCGTGACCAACCTGCGGGACGTGAACGAGCGGGCGGGCCAGGAGCCGGTGACGGTGGACGCGCGCATCATGGGCCTTCTCACCGAGGCAAGGGCCATGCACGAGACCACCGGCGGCAAGATGAACGTGGCCTTCGGCACCGTGCTCAAGATATGGCACGACTACCGGGAAACGGCGATGGACGACCCTTCCAAGGCCGCGGTGCCCTCGGAGGAGGAGCTGCTGGCCGCCGCTGAGCATTGCGACATGAACGACCTCATTCTGGACGAGGCGGCCTCCACCGTGTATTTTGCCGACCCGGAGCTGCAGCTGGACGTGGGCAGCGTGGGCAAGGGCTATGCCGCAGAGATGGTGGCCCGGGCCGCCGGGGAGCGGGGCCTCAAGAGCGCCCTCATCAGCGTGGGCGGCAACCTGCGCAGCATCGGCCACAAGCCGGACTACTCCCGCTGGACCGGCGGCATCCAGAACCCCTGGACCACCACCGCGGATATTGTGCCCTCCGAGAGCGGCGGTTATGTGGCGGTGGTGGAGGTGGAGGATATGTCTCTGGTCACCAGCGGCAACTACCAGCGCTACTACGAGCTGGACGGCGTGCGCTACCACCACCTCATCGACCCGGACACCCTCATGCCGGCCAACTACTATTCGGCGGTGAGCGTTCTCGCGCCGGACTCCGGCCTTGCCGACTGCCTGTCCACCGGCCTTTACTGCATGCCCCTGGAGGAAGGGCAGGCCCTGGTGGAGAGCCTGGAGAACGTGGAGGCCATGTGGATGCTGAACGAGGAGGACGAAGTCGTCTATTCCAGCGGCTTTGAAGCCAGTCTGAAGCAAGCCTCTTGATTTTATACAAAGCAAAGGCCCCCGGCGCAATGCAGCGCCGGGGGCCTTTTTTGATGTTTGTTATTCCACGGTGGAAAGCAGGATGCGGTCGTTTTCCATGGCACGGCCGGCGTTCTTGCTGAAGGCGGCCAGCAGGTCCTCCACCGTCATCTTCGCCCGCTCTTCGCCCTTCACGTCCAGCACGATGCGTCCGTCGTCCATCATCAGCGTGCGGTTGCCCAGCGCCAGCGCGCTGTGCATGTTGTGGGTGATCATCAGGCAGGTGAGCTTCCGCTCGGCCACGATGGAGGTGGTCAGCGCCAATACCTTTTCGGCGGTGGCCGGGTCCAGGGCGGCGGTGTGTTCGTCCAGAAGCAGCAGCTTCGGGGTCACCAGCGTGGCCATCAAAAGGGTCAGCGCCTGCCGCTGGCCGCCGCTGAGCAGGCCCACCGGCTGCTTCATCCGGTCCTCAAGGCCCAGGTCCAGCTGAGCCAGCCGCTCCCGGAACAGCGCGCGCTCTTTGGCACAGATGCGGGAGAAGCCCGACCCCACCTTGGACGCCCGCAGGTAAGCCAAGGCCAGGTTTTCCTCGATGGTCATGTGAGGCGCAGTGCCCCGCAGCGGGTCCTGGAACAGCCGGCCGATCTCGCGGCTGCGGCGGTGCTCCTTTTCAAAGGTGATGTCCCGCCCGTCCAGCTCGATGCGGCCGGTGTCGGTGAAGAAGTTGCCGGCGATGGCGTTGAACAGGGTGGATTTGCCCGCGCCGTTGGAGCCCACGATGGCGGCAAAATCCCCCGCGTCCAGATGCAGGTCGATGCCCCGCAGCGCCTTTTTCTCGTTCAGCGTGCCGGGGTTGAAGGTCTTGGTGATGTTGGTCAGAGTGAGCATTTCAGCGCGCCTCCTTTCCCTTGGCGGCCAGTTTCCGCCGCATAAGCTTGACCCAGGCAGAGAGGGCGGGCCAGCTGATGGCCACCGCCACGATGACGGCGCTGATGAGCTTGAGGTTGGAGGGGTTGGCGCTGGTGCGCAAAGCGAACACCATCAGCACACGGTAGACGATGGAACCGATGACCGCTGCGGCCACCCCGCGCCACACACCGCCCCGGCGGGTGAACATCTCGCCGATGATGAGGCTGGCCAGGCCGATGACCACCACGCCGGTGCCCAGGCTCATGCTGCTGGACATCTGGTACTGGGCCAGTACGCCGCCGGAGAGGGCGGTGCAGCCGTTGGCGATGCACAGGCCCACGGTGATGGTGAAGGCGGGGTCGATGGAGGAGGCGGAAACCATGTCACGGTTGTCGCCGGTAGCCCGGATGGACAGGCCGATCTGGGTCTTGAGGAAGAGGGCCATGGCCGCGGCGGCGGCCAGTGTGATGGCGGCGCAGACGATGAGCTTGCTCCAGTCGCTGCCCAGCAGGGCCGCCGCCCGGGTGAACACCGTGTCCGCCTTGAGCAGAGGCAGGTCCGCCCGGTTGCCCATGGTCCACAGGTTGATGGTGTAAAGGCCGGTCATGGTGATGATGCCCGCCAGAATGGCCTGCACCTTCATGCGGGTGTGGAGGAAGGCGGTGACGAAGCCCGCCCCGCAGCCGGCAAAGAAGGCCAGCACAAGGCCCAGCACCGGCTTGCCCGCGGCGGAAAAAACGGCGGATACGGCGCTGCCCAGCACAAAGGTGCCGTCGGTGGTGAGGTCGGCGATGTCCAGCACCCGGTAGGAGAGATACAGCGCCAGCGCCACCAGCGCGTAGATGAAGCCCTGCTCCACCGCGCTCTCCAAAAGCATTGCGGTCATGAAAAACGCTCCTTACAAAACAAAGTCAGTGCCCCGGCGCGGGTGAGCCGCGCCGGGGGCGCAAAACGATTTACTCCACGGCGATGTAGCCTTCGCCGGTCAGATCAAAGATCTCCGGGTCGATGCCGAGAGCCGCGGCGGTGGTGGTGTTCACGGTGGTGATGCCGTCGTTCAGCACCTGCACCGGGGTGGCGGCGGGGTCGGCCCCGTTCAGCACGTCCGCTGCCATCTGGGCGGTCAGCTCGCCAAGTTTCGTGTAGTTCACGCCGGTGGTGGCAAGGCCGCCGTCCCGCACCAGGCTGTCCGCGGCGGTGTACACCGGCACGCCCGCCTCAATGGCGGTGGAGGCCAGCACGGCCATGCCGTCGGCCACGGTGTTGTCGATGGGCACAAAGATGGCCTCGGCGCCCTGGGCCAGCAGGTTCTGCACCGCCAGCTGCACTTCGCCGGCGTTGGTCACGGTGCTCTCCACAGCGGCGATGCTCTTTTCCTCCAGCACCGGCTTCATGTTGCCGATGGTGGTCACGCTGTTGGGCTCGCCCAGATTGTAGATGAGGCCCAGAGTCTTGAGGTCGGGGTCGGCGGCCAGGGCCAGGTCCAGGATCTTATTGGTGTCGATGTAGTCGCTGGTGCCGGTCATGTTCTGGCCGGGGGCGTCCATGCTGTCCGCCAGCTGAGCGCCCACCGGGTCGGTCACGGCGCTGTAGACCAGGGGAATGTCGGTGCCCTGCACTGCGGCGGCCGCGGCAGTGGCGGCGGGGGTGGCGATGGGGATGATGAGGTCCACGCCCTCGGAGACGAACAGCTTGCAGATGTCGTTCAGGGTGGCGGTGTCCGCCTGGCCGTTCTGCACCTCAAACTCGATGGCCGGGCCGCCGGCGGCGACGCTTGCTTCGGAAAGGGCGGTCAGCTCGCTCTGGATGGCGGTGCAAATTTCGTCCAGGCTGGAGTGGCTGGTGTACTGCACGATGCCCACCTTAAAGCTCTCGCCGCCGGCGCTGCCGGAAGCGGAGGCCGGGGTGGAAGCGGGGGCGGAGCCGCAGGCGGCCAGCGACAGGGCCAGAGCGGCGGCGGTGAAAGCGGCGAAAAGACGATTCTTTTTCATGGTATGTTCCTCATTTCTTTTGAGTTCAAAGGGTGGATGGCGGTCAGCTGAAAGGACGCCATCGGCGCCATCGTGTGGAGAAACGGTTGCGGGGGTTGAGTTTTGCCATGTCCGGCGCCTCCCTTCGAAAAAGAAATAAAAAAAGACCTGTCCTTGCATTGCTACAAGGACAGGTCTTTGAAAAAACCTGCGGTGCCACCTTGTTTGCCCGGCCATAAAAGGCGGGCCACTCGTGAGGGCGCCAACACGCCCTGCGCCCTGTAACGGGAGCCTCCCGGCGCAGCTACTGAGGGGGATGCCCCGTTCACCTTGCTCTCGGCGGTCCATTTGTCTGCCCCGCTTTCCGCCCGTTTCCAGCCTCCGGGCTCTCTGTAGGCGCGCTGTGCAGTTTTATCTCCGCCTCATTGATTTACTGACATTAAACCACAGCCGGCGGCATTTGTCAAGCATAAAATTTTTACCAGTTTAAAGCGGAAAAGTGAAGGGCCGTTACCGCGCGGCCAGATACGCCGCCGGGCCGCTTTCGTAGAGGTCGCCGCCCATGGGGTCCAGCACCACGGTGAGAGGCATGTCCTCCACCACCAGCCGCCGCACCGCCTCGCAGCCCAGATCCGGCCAGGCGATGATCTCCAGCTCCTTCACGCAGGCGGCCATCAGCGCGCCCGCGCCGCCCAGCGCCGCCAGGTACACGCCGCCCTCTTGTTTCAGGGCCTCTTTCACGGCCTTGTCCCGGGCGCCTTTGCCGATCATCACCCGCTGGCCCAGCCGTATGAGACGGGGGGAGTAGGGGTCCATCCGGCCGCTGGTGGTGGGGCCCGCCGAGCCGATGACCCGGCCGGGCTGTTCCGGCGTGGGGCCCACGTAGTAGACCGCGCTGCCCTCCAGGGGGAAGGGGAGAGCCTCGCCCCTGTCCAAACACTCCATCATTCGTTTGTGGGCCGCGTCCCGGGCGGTGTAAACGACGCCCGAGAGCAACACTGTGTCTCCCGCCCGCAGGGCAGCCAGCGCCTCGCGGGTGCAGGGAGTGGTCAGTCTGTGTTCCATCTTTGCACCCCTCTCACAGTTCCGCGCTGGCCCGCCGTGTGGCGTGGCAGCTCACGTTCACCGCCACCGGCAGCCCTGCCACGTGGGTGGGGGCCGTCTCGATGGCAAGGCCCAGGGCGGTGGTCTTGCCGCCGAAGCCCTGGGGCCCGATGCCCAGTTCGTTCACCGCCGCCAGCAGCTTTTTCTCCAAAGCGGCGTAGTATTCGTCCGGATTGGGTTTGTCCAGCGGGCGCAGCAGCGCCTGCTTTGCCAGCAGGGCCACCCCGTCAAAGCTGCCGCCGATGCCAACGCCCAGCACCATGGGCGGGCAGGGGTTCGGGCCCGCCAGCCGTACCGTTTCCAGCACGAAGCGTTCCACCCCTTCCACCCCGTCGGCGGGGCGCAACATGGCAAGGCGGCTCATGTTTTCGCTGCCGAAGCCCTTGGGGGCCACCGTCAGCCGCAGCTTGTCGCCGGGCACAAGGCGCAGGTGCAGCGCGGCGGGGGTATTGTCGCCGGTGCCCGCCCGGCGCAGAGGGTCGCCCACGATGCTTTTGCGCAGGTACCCGTCGCCGTAGCCCCGGCGCACGCCCTCGTTCACCGCTGCCTCAAAATCGCCGTCGATGTGCACCTCCTGGCCCACTTCCGCAAAGACCACGGCCATGCCGGTGTCCTGGCAGATGGGCAGGGCGCAGGCGTTTGCCATTTCCAGATTTTGTTCCAGAAGGCCCAGGGTGTGCTTTGCCAGAGGCCAGGGCTCGGCGGCCCGGGCGGCGGCAAGGGCCGCCGCCACATCCGCCGGCAGGTGGGCGTTGGCCTCGATGCACAGGGTCGCCACCGCCTCGGCGACGGCCTCGGCTTTGATCTCTCTCACAGCCGGGCCACCCCGCTTTCCCGGGCGGCGGCGGCCACCGCGTCAGCCACCGCACCGGCCACCCGCTCGTCAAAGGCGCCGGGGATGATGTAGTCCTCGTTCAGCTCGTCGTCGCCGATGAGGCCGGCGATGGCCTTCGCCGCCGCCACCTTCATCGCGTCGTTGATGCACCTGGCCCGCACCGACAGCGCGCCCTTGAACACGCCGGGGAAGGCCAGCACGTTGTTGATCTGGTTGGCAAAGTCGCTGCGGCCGGTGCCCATCACCCGCACGCCGGCGGCTTTTGCCTCGTCGGGCAGAATTTCCGGGGTGGGGTTGGCCATGGCGAACACCACCGCGTCCTTGGCCATGCTCGCGGCCATTTCCTGTTTCAGCGCGCCGGGCACCGACACGCCGATGAACACGTCCGCATCCTTCACCGCTTCGGCCAGCCCGCCGGTGAGGCGGCGGGGGTTGGTCACGGTGGCAAGCCAGGCCTTGTGGTCGGCCAGGCCCGCCGGCCGGCCCTCCACCAGGATGCCGTGCTCGTCCACGGCGGTCACGTCGGTGGCGCCCGCCGCCAGCAGCATCTTGATGATGGCGGTGCCCGCCGCGCCGGGGCCGTTCAACACGATGCGCACGCTTTCCAGCCGCTTGCCCACCAGCTTCAGAGCGTTCAGCAGCGCCGCCGTCACCACGATGGCGGTGCCGTGCTGGTCGTCGTGGAACACGGGGATGTCCAGCTTTTCCTGCAGAACGCGTTCAATTTCAAAGCACTCGGGGCTGCGGATGTCCTCCAGATTCACGCCGCCGAAGCCGGGAGCGATGAGCTCCACCGCCCGCACCACCTCGGCGGGGTCCTTCGTGTCCAGGCAGATGGGGAAGGCGTCCACTCCGGCGAAGGCCTTGAACAGCAGCGCCTTGCCCTCCATCACCGGAAGGCCCGCCTTGGGGCCGATGTCCCCCAGGCCCAGCACCGCCGTGCCGTTGGTCACCACCGCCACCAGATTGCCCTTGCCGGTGTAGTCATAGACTGCGTCCGGGTCCTGGGCGATGCGCCGGCAGGGCTCCGCCACGCCGGGAGTGTAGGCCAGGGAAAGGTCGTCCCGGGTTTTCACCGGCACCTTGCCCACCACTTCCAGCTTGCCTTTGTGCGCGGCGTGCAGCGCCAGCGATTCCTTGTTGTAATCCATGTTGTGCCCCTCTTTCCCGTTTTTTTCAATTATAGCGCATTCCCCGGCCCGAGCCAAACAAAAACAGGTATAACCCGGAATGAAATTTACAAAAGGTATAAAAATAGATACAAATTTGTGAATTTATGGCGGCAGCCCTCGACGGTTTGACAAGGCGTGATATAATAAAAACCGATACTGCGCGGTGCTTCGGGCCGCGAAATTACAGGAGGGAATACCACCTTGAAAAGCAAGATGATCCGCCTGGGCGCTGCTGCCCTGGCGCTTACCATGACCGCCGCGCTGGCGGGCTGCGGCACTGCCGGCAGCAACTCCGCCTCCGGCTCTTCTTCCACTTCCGGCTCTTCCGCCTCTCAGGACGTGCCCGAGATGGTGGAGATCGACTACAGCAAGTACATTGACGAGAACGGCTTCTGGAAGGACATCCACGCGCTGGACTACGTCACCCTGCCCGAGTACAAGGGCGTGGAGATCCCCTCTGAGGAGATCGAGCCCACCGAGGAGGAGCTGCAGAGCAACCGCGAGAGCCTGCTGAGCCAGTGGGCCTACTACGATGAGATCACCGACCGCGCGGTGGAGGACGGCGACACCGTGAACATCGACTATGTGGGCAGCGTGGACGGCGTGGAGTTCACCGGCGGCAACACCAATGGCGCCGGCACCACCGTGACCATCGGCGTGACCAGCTACATCGACGATTTCCTGGAGCAGCTCATCGGCCACAAGCCCGGCGAGACCTTTGACGTGAACGTGACCTTCCCCGAGGACTACAACGACTCCACCGACGCCGACGGCAACACCATCGTGCTGGCGGGCAAGGACGCCGTGTTCACCACCACCATCAACTACATCCAGGGCGACACGCTGAACTACCCTGAGATGGACGACGCCTTCGTGGCGGAGAACCTGCAGGCCACCTACGGCTGGACCACCGCCGCCGAGGCGGAGGAGGGCATCGCCGAGGCCATCCGCAACACCAAGAAGTACAACTACATGCTGGACTACCTGTCTGAGAACAGCGAGATCACCGAGGTGCCCGCCTCCATCGCGGAGAACATGCGGGAGGCCCAGCTGGCGGCCATCAACAACCAGGCGGCCAGCTACGGTTTGTCTGTGGATATGCTGATGATGCTGTCCGGCTACGGCAGCGAGGCCGACTACCTGGCCATGCTGGACGAGCAGCTGCCCGAGGCGGCCAAGTTCAGCCTGATCCGTCAGGCCATCGCCGAGCAGGAGGGCATGACCGTGGAGGAAGCCGAGCTGAAAGAGATGCTGGGCGACAACTACGACAGCTATGTGGAGACCTACGGCCTGAACTACATCAAGCAGGACGTGATGATCGGCAAGGTGGACCAGCTGCTGCTGGACGAGAACTGAGCATCAACAAAAAAGAGCGCCGGGCGGCAACGCCCGGCGCTCTTTTTGTTGTGTGGTTGTCAGTGCAGCGGTTCGGCCTCCCAGCTGCGGATGGCGCCGCTGTAGCCGTCGATCTCAAACTCGTACTCCATGCCGCCGTAAACGATCTTGCCCTCGTACTCCACGCGGCCGTCGTCCCGGTCGGTCTCAAACTCCCGGATGTCCGAAGCAGCGGCGCCGGGCACCTGAGCCAGCGCCAGAGCCTTGGCGTCCTCGGCGCTGATGGTGCCGGAGGCGGCGGGCGGGGCGTAGTTTTCGGCGTCGTAGTCGTAGCTCACCACGTCGCCGGTGGCCGCGTCGATCTCGTAGTCGTATTCTTTATAGTCGGCGGTGTAGAACTCCACGTCGTAGACAAGGCGGCCGTCGTCCCGGTCCAGCTCGGCCTTCACAAAGGTCACGTCGGCGGCGGCAAGGCCCGCGTGGGCCAGCGCCTTGGCCTTGGCGTCCTCAGCGGTGAGGGAGGCGGCGGAAGCGGCGCCGGACTGGCTGCCGGAGGCAGCGGGCGGGGCGTAGTGCTCCACGTCGTAGTCAAAGTTCACCACATCGCCGGTGGCCGCGTCGATCTCGTAATCGTATTCCTTGTTGTCAGCGGTGTAGAACTCCACGTCGTAAACAAGGCGGCCGTCGTCCCGGTCCAGTTCGGCTTTGATGAAGGTCACGTCGGCGGCGGCAAGGCCCGCGTGGGCCAGCGCCTTGGCCTTGGCGTCCTCGGCGGTGAGGGAGGCGGCGGAAGCGGAGGAAGCGCTCTGGCTCAGGGGCGCGGTTTCGGACTGGATGACCACGCCGGAAAGCGCGTCCACCTGGCTCTCGTAGCGGCTGTCTCCGGAGGTGAAGGAAACGACGTAGTATTCCACGCCGTCCCGGCGGGTAAGTTCGGTTCCGGTGAAGGTCACCGCGTCGGCGGAAAGCCCCGCTCCGGAAAGGGCGGCGGCCCGGGCGGCTTCGTCGCCGATGTAGGCCAGCTGGCCGGCGTCGGCGCAGGCGGTGAAAAGGGCGATGGTGAGAGCGGCAAGGGCCGCAGCGATCAATTTTTTCATCAGGGGATTCTCCTTCCTGTTTTGTTCTGATGCCAGTATAGGCCCCCAACATGAAACGAACATGAAATTTGAGAGGAATTCTCAAAAATTTTTTCAAAGAAAACGGGGCGGCTCAAAAGCCGCCCCGTTGAATGTTTCAGACCGCCGCGCCCTGCTGTTCCAGCAGCGCGAAGATGGCCTGGTCCGCGCTCCAGAAAAAGGCCTCCTCGCCCACCAGCTCGGTGATGCCTGCCCGGTCGAAGTAAACGCGCACCTCCGGCGCAACGCCGCAGAAGGCCACGCCGCAGCCCCGCTCTTTGAGCTTTGCGCACAGTTCCATCATCGCCTGCGCGCCGGACACGTCCATGGTGGGCATGCCCCGCAGCGAGAAGATGACCTGGTCGTAGGCCGGCATCTGTTCCATCAGACGATTGAACTCGTCCACCACGCCGAAGAACAGCGAGCCGGTCACATAGGCCACGCCTGCGTTGGGCATCGCAGCCGCCGACTCGCCGGGCAGCCGGGAGGCGTCGATGTGGGAAAAGCTCACGTTGATGTGGCTGGCCTTGGCGATGTAGAGAATGGCCGAATAGACGATGCCCACCAGAATGGCCACCGTCAGGTCCGCCACAACGGTGGCGACCATGGTGATGAAGAACTGGCTGATGCCGGACTTGAAGCGGTGGCCCAGCAGGTAGCGGATGCCCTCCCAGTCGTTCATGCGCCAGGCGGTGACCATCAGCACGCCGGCCAGCGCCGCCAGGGGCAGCCGGGCCATCACCCCGCCCAGCAGGAACATGGACGCCAGCAGGAACACCGCATGGAACACGCTGGTCAGACGGGTCTGCTGGCCGCTCTTCACCGCCACGCTGGTGCGGGCGATGGCGGCGGTGGCGGGCACGCCGCCCAAGAGAGGCAGCACCATGTTGCCCACGCCCTGGGCGATGAGTTCCTGATCTGCGTTGAACTTTTCGTCCTTCATCCGGCTGGCGGAAGCGCCGCACAGCAGGCTCTCGATCATGGCCAGGGCGGCGATGGTCACGATGGGGGAGACAAGGCCGCTGAGCATGGAGAGGTCAAGTTTCATCAGGTCCAGCCGGTCCTCCAGCAGCAGGGTGCGGGGGATGTCGCCCACCAGCGCCAGCTCATCAAAGCCGGCGACGGTGGCCACCACGGTGGCCAGCACGATGCCCACCAGCGAGCCGGGCACCCGGGCGCCCCACTTTTTGGGCCACAGCACCATCACCGCCACCACCAGCGCACCGATGAGCACCGACTGCCACTGGGGCCGGAAACCCAGCCGGGCGTAGGAGGCCAGCTTTTCCAGATTGGAAGCCCCTTCGGACACGGTGCCGAAGAAGTTGTCCACCTGGCCCAGGGCGATGACCAGCGCGATGCCGGAGGTGAAGCCCATGATGACCGGCATGGGGATGAAGCCGATGAGCTTGCCCAGCCGCAGCACGCCGGCGGCCAGCAGCAGCGCGCCGGCGGCAAAGCAGGCCAGGAACACGCCCTGCAGGCCGTAGCGGGCCACGATGCCCACCAGCACGGCGCTCATGGCGCCGGTGGGGCCGGACACCTGGTAGGATGCGCCGCCCAGCAAGGCGATGACCACGCCGGCCACGATGGCGGTGACAAGGCCCGAGGCGGCGGAGGCCCCGCTGGACACGCCGAAGGCCAGCGCCAGCGGCAGCGCCACGGCGCACACCGTGAGGCCGGCCATCACGTCGCCGCCCAGGCGGGCGGCGTTGTAGCCCTTGAACTCAGCCCGAAGGCTGCTCCAAAACTGTTTCATGTTTGCTCCCTCATTTTCTCAAAGCGATGGCTGCGCCGGGCCAAAAACCGCAAGCGGCCCGGGCGCAGCCCTTCCAGTGTACCACCGGGGTAGCCGCTTGGCAAGGCGGAAAAACAAAAAAAGACGGGAAACCGCCGGTTTCCCGTCCTGTAATGTGATTTTATGCCAGCGGCAGGTGGAGGGTGAAGGCGCTGGGCACGCCCTCGGCGCTCTCCAGCGTCATGCGCCCGCCGTGAAGCTGGGCGATGCGCTGCACCAGCGAGAGGCCCAGCCCCACGCCCTGCTGCTCGTCGCCCCGGGCGGCGTCCACCTGGTAGAACCGCCGCCAGATCTTCTCCTGCTGGTCGGCGGGGATGCCCGGGCCCTCGTCGGCCACGGTGAGCAGCCCTTCGCCGTTTTCGGCGCGCACCTCCACCGTCACCGTGCCGCCGGGCAGGCCGTATTTGAAGGCGTTGTCCGCAAGGTTCGCTATAAGCCGACCCAGCAGCGCCTCGTCCCCCTTCACCGTCACCCCCTCGGCCAGCGCAAGGCGCAGCCGGGCGGGGTCGCAGCCCTGCTCTTCCAGCGTCTTGCGGGCCAGCTGACCCAGGTCCAGCGGCACGGCGCGCAGCGGCTCGGTGCCCTGGTCCAGCCGGGTGAGGGCCAGCAGCTGGCCGATGAGGGCCGTCATCTTGTCCGCCTGGCGGCGGATCATGCCCAGCGTCTCCCGGCGTTCCTCGTCGGTCTCGTCAAAGGCCTCGGCGTACTCGCAGGCGCTCTTGATGACCGCCACCGGGGTGCGCAGTTCGTGGGACGCGTCGGCGGTGAAGCGGCGCTCCGCCTCAAAGCTGCGCTGCAGCCGTTCGAGAAGGGCGTCGAAGTTTTCCGCCAGTTTGGTCAGCTCCCGCCCGCCGGGCACCGGCCCGATGCGCACCGAGAGATCTTTGCCCTCGCCGATGGAGGCCGCCGCGGCGTTCACCGTGTCCAGCCCCCGCAGCGAGCGGCGCAGGATGAAATAGCAGCCCAGCGCCCCCACCAGCACAAAGAGGGGCAGGGCCACCGCCGCGGCCAGCAGCAGGTTGCGGGCGGCGGCCGCCGTGTCCGGCACCTCCATCAGCCCCCGCAGCCACACGCCGTCCTCCCAGCCGTGGGCTACCCACAGGTCCAGCAGATACCAGTCCCCGCCGGCGGCCTCCACCGTGCGCACCGTGCCGTTTTCAAAGGGAACGGCGCCGGAAAAGCCCACCGGCAGCTGCCCCGCCAACAGGGCTTCGGCCTTGCTGTAGACAAGGCACGTCACGCCCCCGCGGGAGAAGGCAAAGCCCTCGGCGGTGGCGAGTTTGCCGTCGTCCCCAAGGCTTACAAAGGCAGCGTTGGCCCGCACCGTGTCCGCCAGCTGTTGGCGGGCGGTGCGCTGCACCACCGAATTGCTCATGCTGAAGGCAAAGAGCAGCATCAGCGAAAAAAGCGCCACCACCAGCAGGGTGATGAGCAGCGTGATGCGCGTTTTGATGGAAGAAGGCTTCACAGCGCGCCTCCTTCCTTGGGCGGGCGCAGCACCCAGCCGGAGCCCCGCACCGTGTGCAGCAGGCGCCGGTCTTCGGGCACGTCCGCGTCGATTTTTTTGCGCAGGCGGCTCATGTAACCGTCGATGTTGTTGGAGCTGCCCGCCTTTTCGTAGTTCCAGATGCGGTCCTCCAGCTGTTCCCGGCTGAGCACCGCGCCGGGGTTGCGCATCAGGTGTTCCAGAATGGCGTATTCCTTGGGCAGCAGGGGGATGTCCCGCCCGGCCCGGCGGGCGGTGCGGCCCCGGGTGTCCAGCACAAGATCGCCCACCGTCAGCGTGTCGGTTCGGCTGCCCGCGTGCTTGCGGGTCATGGCCCGGATGCGGGCCAGCAGCTCTTCAAAGGCGAAGGGCTTCACCAGATAGTCGTCCGCCCCGAGATCCAGCCCCTCCACCCGGTCGGCAATGGAGTCCCGGGCGGTGAGGAACAGCACCGGCAGGTCGCTGCCCTCGGCCCGCAGCTTTGCCAGCAGCTGGTGGCCGTCCAGTTTGGGCATCATCACGTCCAGCACCATGGCGTCGTATTCCGCCCCGGCCAGATAGTCCAGCGCTTCTTCGCCGTCGAAACAGCCGTCCACGCTGTAGCCCGCCTTGGTGAGGGCTTTGACGATGAGCCGGTTCATGTCCCGGGTGTCCTCCACCACGAGGATGCGCATGAGACCACTCCTTTCCTTTATAAAAAAGCGCGCCGGGCAGGCCGGTGAAGGCCCCCGGCGCGCGCGTCAGGTCACAGGGTGTCCAGCTCGCCCAGGTCGTAGGGGGTGTTCTGGTACACGTAATAGTTCAGCCAGTTGGTGTAGAGCAAAAAGGCGTGGGCCCGCCAGCGGTAGACCGGCTCTTTGGACGGGTCGTCGCCGGGGTAGTAGTGCTTGGGCGGGGCGATGGGCAGGCCTTTGGCCGCGTCCCGGCGGTACTCCGCGTCCAGCGTCAGCCGCTCATACTCTGGATGGCCGGTGACGAAGATTTGCCGCCCGCTGTCGGTGCTCATCAGGTAGATGCCCGCCTCGTCGCTCTCCGCCAGCACCCGCAGGGCCTCGCAGGCTTTCACCTGCTCCTCGTCCACGCCGGTGTGGCGGGAGTGGGGCGCCCAGAACTCCTCGTCGAAGCCCCGCACCAACGGGTTCGAGGGCCGGGTGACCCGGTGGGGGAAGATGCCGAACATCTTTTCGGGCAGAGGACGCTTCTCAATGCCGAAGTGGTGGTAGAGCGCCGCCTGGGCCCCCCAGCAGACGTGGAGGGTGGAGTAGACATTGGTGCGGGTGAAGTCCATGATCTCGCACAGCTCCTGCCAGTAGTCCACTTCCTCAAAGGGCATCTGCTCCACCGGTGCGCCGGTGATGATCATGCCGTCGAACCGCTCATTGCGGATTTCGTCAAAGGTCTTGTAAAAGGCCTCCATGTGGCCGCCGGGCACATGGCTGGCGGCGTGGCTGGCGGTGTGCAGCAGGGTCAGCTGCACCTGCAGCGGGCTGTTGGCCAAAAGGCGCGCCAGCTGGGTCTCGGTGGCGATTTTGGTGGGCATCAGGTTCAGCGCCACGATGCGCAGCGGCCGGATGTGCTGGGTGCGGGCCCGGCGCTCGTGCATGACAAAGACGTTCTCGCTGCCCAGCACCCCGTAGGCGGGCAGTGTTTTGGGAATGATGAGAGGCACTCTGCCGCTCTCCTTTCAAATGGGAATGGTCAGGCCTGCTCCAGCGCCTGGGCGATGTCGGCGATGAGGTCGCGGCTGTCCTCGAGACCGCAGCTGAAGCGCACGAGATCGGGGCTCACGCCGGCGGCGGCCAGCTCCTCGTCGTTCATCTGGCGGTGGGTGGCGCTGGCGGGATGCAAACAGCAGGTGCGGGCGTCGGCCACATGGGTCTCGATGGCCGCCAGCTTCAGGTGCTTCATGAAGGTCTCGGCGGCCTTGCGCCCGCCCTTTACGCCGAAGCTCACCACGCCGCAGCCGCCGTTGGGCAGATACTTCTGAGCCAGGGCATAGTGCTTGTCGTCGGGCAGGCCGGAGTAGCTCACCCAGGCCACCTTCGGGTGGTCATGGAGGAACTCCGCCACGGCCTGGGCGTTCTCGCAGTGACGCTTCATGCGCACATGCAGGCTCTCAAGGCCCAGGTTCAAAAGGTAGGCGCTCTGGGGGCTCTGCACGCTGCCAAAGTCACGCATCAGCTGAGTGGTGGCCTTGGTGATGTAGGCGCCGGCCAGGCCGAAACGCTCGGTGTACACCACCCCGTGGTAGCTCTCGTCGGGGGTGCACAGGCCGGGGAACTTGTCGGGGTACTTGGTCCAGTCGAAGCGGCCGCTGTCCACGATGGCGCCGCCCACCGCCGAGCCGTGGCCGTCCATGTACTTGGTGGTGGAGTGGGTCACGATGTCCGCGCCCCACTCGAAGGGCCGGCAGTTCACCGGGGTGGCGAAGGTGTTGTCGATGATGAGGGGCACGCCGTGGGCGTGGGCGGCCTTGGCGAACTTTTCAATGTCCAGCACGGTGAGGGCGGGGTTGGCGATGGTCTCGCCGAACACGGCCTTGGTGTTGGGGCGGAAGGCGGCGTTCAGCTCTTCCTCGGTGCAGTCCGGGTCCACGAAGGTGAACTCGATGCCCATCCGCTTCATGGTCACGGCGAAAAGGTTGTAGGTGCCGCCGTAGATGGTGCTGCTGCTCACCACGTGGTCGCCGCAGCCGGCGATGTTGAACACGGAATAGAAGCTGGCGGCCTGGCCGGAGCTGGTGAGCATGGCGGCGGTGCCGCCCTCCAGCGCGCAAATTTTGGCGGCCACCGTGTCGCAGGTGGGGTTCTGCAGCCGGCTGTAGAAGTAGCCGCTGGCCTCCAGGTCGAACAGTTTGCCCATGTCCTCGCTGGTGGCATATTTAAAGGTGGTGCTCTGAATGATGGGCACCTGGCGGGGCTCGCCGTTGCCCGGCGTGTAGCCGCCCTG
>DXBV01000047.1 GCA_019116345.1 Candidatus Allofournierella merdipullorum
GGCTGAGCTACGCCCTGGTTGCCATCGTGGGCGCTGTGCTGGGCATCAACGGTCTGGCGGGCGTGACCCTGGGCACCGTGGTCACCTTTGTGGGCCTGAACAAGAACTTCACCCAGCCCATCACCCAGGTGAGCCAGCAGGTGAACTTCGTGGTCATCGCCGCCGCCGGCGCCCAGCGTGTGTTCGACTTGATGGACCAGAAGCATGAGACCGACGAGGGCTATGTGGAGCTGGTGAACGCCAAGGAGAACGCCGACGGCCAGATGGAGGAAGTGGCCGAGCGCACCAATGTGTGGGCCTGGAAACACCCCCATCACGACGGCACCACCACCTACACCAAGCTGGAAGGCAGTGTGGTGTTCGAGGATGTGGACTTCGGCTACGACGAGAACAAGCTGGTGCTCCACGATGTGAGCCTGTGGGCAAAGCCCGGCCAGAAGATCGCCTTCGTGGGCGCCACCGGCGCGGGCAAGACCACCATCACCAACCTCATCAACCGCTTCTACGACATCGCCGACGGCAAAATTCGCTACGACGGCATCAACATCAGCAAGATCAAAAAGCCGGACCTGCGCCGTTCTCTGGGCATCGTTCTGCAGGATACCCACCTCTTCACCGGCACCGTGATGGACAACATCCGCTACGGCCGGCTGGACGCCAGCGATGAGGAGTGCATGGCCGCCGCCAAACTGGCCAACGCCGACGGCTTCATCAACCGCCTGCCGGACGGCTACAACACCATGCTCACCGGCGACGGCGCGAACCTTTCTCAGGGCCAGCGGCAGCTGCTGGCCATCGCCCGGGCGGCGGTGGCGGACCCGCCGGTGCTGATCCTGGATGAGGCCACCTCCTCCATCGATACCCGCACCGAGGCGCTGGTGCAGAGCGGCATGGACGCGCTGATGTACGGGCGAACCACCTTCGTCATCGCCCACCGGCTGTCCACCGTGCGCAACGCCGACTGCATCATGGTCCTGGAACAGGGCCGCATCATCGAGCGCGGCACCCACGACGAACTGATCGAAAAGAAGGGCAAGTACTACCAGCTCTACACCGGCAACTTTGCCGAAGAGCCGGCCTAATGCCTGAGACCGCGCCTTTGCCGAAAGCCCCTCGGCTGGGGCGCGGTCTTGACATTCGGGACCGGTGCGGTTAAACTGGATATAAATTTACAATGATAAAACGGGAGGGAAAAAGATGGGCGAGATCAAGATCTTCGATTCGGAACTGCTGGTGATGGAATACCTGTGGGAGCACGGGCCCTGCATCGCCGCGGATCTGGCCGAGGAATTTTTGAAGAAGTACAACTGGAAAAAGAGCACCACTTACATCGTCCTCAAGCGCCTGGAAGGCAAAGGCGCCGTCTCCCGGGAATACCCCAAGTATCTGGTCACGGCCATCGTCTCCCGTCAGCAGGTGCAGAGCGCCGAGACCAACACCCTGGTGGACCGTATGTTCGGGGGCAGCTTTGCCAGCCTGTTCGCCAATTTCCTGAACTCGGACCAGCTTTCGGAAAAGACCCTGGACGAGCTGCAGGCTATGATCGACGAAAAACGAAACAAAGACTGAAAGGCGGAGCGTCAGAACAGCCATGGACCTTTTCGTTTCCATCCTGAATATGAGCATCGCCTCGAGCTTTCTGCTTCTGCTCGTGCTGCTTGGGCGCAGGCTTCTGCGCGGCCTTGGCAGCGCGAGTTTTTTGTATCTGCTCTGGCTGCCGCTCCTGTTCCGTATGCTGGTGCCTTACTCGCTGCCCAGCCCCGCCAGCCTGTTCAACCTCTTCGACGAAAACCTTGCCACCCCCGGCGGGATGCTGGTCTCGGTGGAATATTTCGACCCCTATCAGCCGGTGCTGCAAAGCGTGGCCGGCGGTGAGCAGATGCTCACAAAGCAGCTGCTGTCGGTGCTGGCGGCGGTGTGGGGCGCGGGCGTGCTGGCCCAGGCGGTCTGGGTGCTGGCACGCTATTTTGTGCTGCGTATAAAGCTGGCCCGGGGCCGCAGCGCCGACCTGACCGCTTTTGAAACGGTGTTCCGCCAAGCGGCGGGCGGCAGGCGGGTGCCGGTGATCTATACTTCCGCTGTGGCTTCGCCGCTGGTGTTCGGCTTTTTCCATCCGAAGGTGGCTCTGCCCTCCGGGATGCTGGAGCGGCAGGAGGGGACCGAGTATATCCTGCTCCACGAATTGACCCACGTGCGCCGCAAAGACCACATGGTGCTGCAACTGTTCACCGCAGCGGCGGTGCTCCACTGGTTCAACCCGCTGGCCTGGCTGGCGCGGCGGCTGATGATCCAGGACATGGAGGCCGCCTGCGATGAGCGGGTGCTGGAACTGCTGGAGCCCGGCCGCCGGGTGGAGTATGCTCAGACGCTGCTGAACTGGGCGGACGCCCGCCGCCACTCGCTGCAATACGCAAGTTTTGGCCAGAGCGACACGAAAAAACGCATCCTGCGGGCGCTGAACTGGAAGCAGCTGCCCCGCTGGGCTCAGACGGTGCTGGCCATCGGCGTGTGCACGGTGTTTGCCTGCACCCTCACCAACCCAGTCCTGGCAGAAGGGCACTATATGCCGGTCTCCTCGCCCTTTGTGGGGGACGAGCAGCGGGAACAGTTCCGCGCCGCCGCCGCCGAACTGGTGGGAGCGCTGGAGACCAGTGACCCGGCGCAGCTGGCACAGCTGGCCAGCATGGACCCGGCCTACTATGAGCCGGTGTACGCCCCCTTCGGCCGGGTGCGGCTGGAGGTGAAGGACGCCCGGCTCTACTGCAACAGCAATCGCACGGCAGAGGTGTATCTGACGGTGGAGGTGCTGGAGGGCGGCGGCGTTTACAGCGAGGGCGCCGGCACGCTGGTGGCGCGCCTTTCCCAGACCGGCTATCGGGATGAGCCGTTTGTCTCCTGTCTGATGCCCCAGAAAAAGTACGAGGACATCCGTTTGCTGGAAGGGGAGAACGAGGCGGTGCGGCTGGCAGTGCGCCTGGCCCGCAACCTCAGCGACAACACGGCGGGCTTTGAAGTCGGCGACCTCTCGCCCGTCACCGTGGCGAAGGTGTGCATGGAGAGCGCCGTGGAGGACAAGAAGGAAACGCCGCCCTTCACCGAAGAGCGCATGGCGCAGTTGGCGGAGGAATATTTCGGCATTCAGGGCTTTTCCTGCACCGACCCGGCGGTCTACGACGCGGCCGGCAGCGTCTATGTGTACGCCGCGCCGCAGGAGGGGGATTACTACCCCGTGTCCTTCACCGAGGCTGCCGACGGGCAAACCACCGTTCTGGTGGAAAGCTACCGGGACCCCATGAGCGCCTTCCCGGAAAAGCGGCTGGAATGCCGCCTCACCCGGGTCGCCTGACCTTCTGCGCGCGGAACAAAAAAACCTGTTGATTTTTTCTTCAAAACGATGTATCCTTTTAGAGACGGATAATTTATCGCAATAAAATATTTTATCCGGAGCGACCAACGGGGCCCGATCGTCATCGGGCGATCGGGGAAAGGAAGGAACATGATGAAAGAGAAAAAGCAGAGCATCGTCCGTCGGCTTGTGGCTGCGGGGCTGTGCCTCGCGCTGGCGGTGAGCACCTTCTCGCCGCTGGTGTTCGCCCAGGGCGGCGTAACGGTGGAGACCGTGCCCTCCGCAAGCCAGGCGCAGCCGACGGAAAGCACCGCACAGGCCGAGCCGGAGACCCAGCCGGCGGAAGAACTCGTCCCTGCGGCTGACGCAGCGCCCGAAACGGCGCCGGCCGCTGAACCCCTTGCGGAAGGCACCGGCCTGTGCGTGAAGTATCTCGATAAAGATGGCACGCCCCAATATGTATACGACGGCGGGACCCTGCCGGAAAATACATCCTCTTTTTCGCTGTATTTTGACAACAATGGCGAAAAACAGATCGTGGATGTTTCCAACGTGACTGTTACCTGCCTTGAAAGGCCGACAATGGGCGAGACGCCCATCTCCACCGATATTCTGCTGCCGGTGTGCGGCACCAGCAGCGAGGATTCCACCGCGACCGTCGAGCTGCAGTATCAGGACAATATGAATGCTCAGACTTTCTGGGATCTGTGCCGGAATGATTCCGATTACAGAGTCAGCATCACCTTCCAGCCCGACGGACAGGACTCCCAGACCATCACGCTGACCAAAGCGATTCATGAATCCGCGGGCGTTCTGGAGGGGACCGTTGCCACCGCGGAGAACCCGGCGCAGGTGACCCGTGTGGGTGAATCTGAGTTCCAGTATGACGTGCCTGCCTGGGATCCTCATGAGATCTGCACGGTCGACGGCAAAAACGTTTTCGGGCTGATGCGCGGATACCCTGAACTGGAAGGCGATCTGGCAAATTACTTCTCGCCGGACTACAACAAAGTGTGGAAAGAGTTTTCGGGCCAAAAGGGATCTTTGTATTCCAAGGGGAACCTGGATCAGATCCCCCTGAATCAGCCTGTAACGGGCACTGTGACCTTTACCGATGTCTTTACCCAAAAAAATCATACCATCCATCTGAGCTACACCCGCACAGACGACCGCAAGCCGGCTGCCTGGTATGTGGTGGAGGGCGACAAGCTGGTGGAGGCGTCCGGCAAGACGATTTATGTCGATATATCCGGCAAAGTGCAGTTGCGTCTGTATACCCCCGGCCTGGGGGAAGTGCCTGCCTCCACCGATACCTTTGAGATCTATTCGAGTGAAGTACCCTATAGTTCCGGCGTACTCTGGATGCAGCAGACTCTGCTGTCGGACGGCCGCACCGTGGAGCTCAGCTACAAAGCGAATCAGTGGAGCGTGGGAATGTCCGGACGGTTCACGTTGAACAGCGATCGATTCGACTTCGGCGAAGGTAATGCCGACGGCGCATTTACGCTGACGGTCGGGGAAAACCCCTATTTCATCTTGCAAACCCACGGCACTGGTATTTCCATCCCCCCTGCCTTTGCGGGTTGCTATCAGGTGATCCCCCGTATGCCCGACGGCGGATATGCCGCCAGCGAAAAGCAGCTGCAAGACAGCGGCATCACTGTTGCCTGTGACGAGACAGATACGTTCAGCATTGTCGCGCCGGTGAAATACTTTGACTCGGCCAGCGGCAAAAAAATCGAAGTCTGGGCTTATGTGATGTTCCCCCTGCGGGACAGTGACTCCGACGGCGCGGACCCCGTCACCTTTGACGTGCTGCGCAACGGCGAGCTGCTGGACAAGATCGCCGTTGACGCTTCCACCGGCTGGGCCGAAGTCAACGACAAGATCCAAAAGGGTCGCATCATCGACCGCGCCGTGGAACAACGGGTGGATTTTGAAGAGATGCGCAGCTTTGAACTGGTGGGAGAGAACAGGGACGAGCCAGACCCCAACGCTCCTGTGGTTGCCGGTGCGCCGGTGGTGACCGGCGCCGCGAAAAATAACTTCAAGGTCCTCTGGGCCGAGGGCAAGTCCACCTTCGGCATCGTTTACCTGGCCGACCAGGTGGAGGGCCAGGCAGTGGTCACCATCCCCACCCGCCTGAAAAATGGCGGCGGCGAGTCCTCTGTGAAGCTGATCATCAATTTCGCCAAGTATGCAGGCGCCGGCCGCTACGAATCTCTCATGCCGAACCGGAGCGTGGATTTCAAGATGGTGGACTCTCTGGAAGTGGCGCTCGAAAACGGCAACCTCAACTTCGAGCAGGTCAGCGTTGCCCGTGACCGCATCGTGGAGGACGGCCCCTTTGAGCTGTTCTTCTACGGCCTGCGAGAGGACGGAGCGTGCACCTTCGGCAGCGATCTCATCAAAGAGATCACCTTTGCCAGCTCCGATGAAAGCGTTCTGAAGATCACCGCCAACCTCGACAAGGCGGATGTGCGCGATACGATCAACAATTCCGACAAAGCCTATGGCATCCAGCTCACTCCTGTGGGCACCGGCACCTGCGATGTGACCGCCACAATCAAGCTGAACCGGGGCGATTATTGCGACCTCGACAAGACCCCGGAGACGGTGACCATTGGCTACACCTTCCGGGTGCACAGCAACGAGAGCCTTCCCACCGAGAGCGCCAAAAACGCCCAGGAGCTGCAGGCGATCCTGGACCGGCTGGAGACCACCGCCGTGCCCACCATCATCGAGCTGGGGGGCGGCAAATACGCCATGGATCTGGAGCTGGAGGGCCTGAACGTCATCCTGCGCAGCAAGGACCCCTCTGACCCGGCCATCTTCACCGGCGACCCGAACTATGAACCCTCCGAGCCGCTGGAGGGCCCGAATCTTCCCCGGCTGGCTTACATCGTGCGGGTCAACCCGGCCAACGCGGGCCTTTCGCTGGAGAACATCGTCATTGACGGCGGCAACAAGCGCGGCGGTGTGCTTCACACCTTTACCGCCGTTACCGTGGGTCAGCTGCCCACGCCCTTCACCCTGCGGAACTGCACCATCAAGAACTGCATCACCGGCGTGATGGGCGCCAACAGCAATGCCAACAGCATCGTCCTGCGGGGTTGCACCGTGGAAAAATGCCAGGTTGGTGTGATGACCGCCACCAGCTTCAACACCCTGTTCAATGCCAATACCATGGCTTATCATCACCCGGGTGTGCCGCGATTCTGCGACTTTGTCGGCAACCAGTACGACCTCATCGGCATTGATGACGGCGAGGGCGGTGCGTACATTGAGCAGTCGGTGCCTCAGAACTATTGGGGGACCGATGATTCCGGCAAGCTGAAGACCGGCCCCGTCGTGGGCGTTGTGGTCAACAACGGAGAGGGGAACGACATCATCGAGGGACGGACCGCCAAGGTCTTCTCTTCTCCCTACTACCTGGACCAGACCCACAGCAAGTTGAGCGTGGACCTGGACACCACCCAGAAAGAGAACGGAACCGCCGTTCTGCCTCTGCAGCAGCCGGAAAGCGGCGAGACCGACTCTCTGGTGCTCACCGCCGACGCCTTTGCCGCCCTGAAAGAAGAGGGCCTTGCGGTCAGCGCTCCCATCAAGAACAGCGAGGGCAAGGACTTTGCGTCCTGGGCCTTCGGTGAGATCACCAACGACACCATCGAGACCAACCTGAACATCTCCGATAAGCTGTCCGACCAGGCCCAGGGCACTGTGGACAAGCTGCCCGAGACCGATCGGGCCAAGATCCTGCAGGAAGTGAACCTCAGCCACAACGGCACCCTGCCCGGCCGGGCCACCATCCGCATCAAGGCCAGCGAAGTGCCCGACGGCGATGTGAGCAACCTGTTCCTCTACTGGGTCAAGGAAGACGGCACCATCGTGCCCGCCGAAGTGGTGGATGTGCAGTACGACGCCGAGACCAATGAATTCATCATCACGGTGGATCACTGCTCGGAGTACGTCATCACCAGCGGCGAGCTGACGGACGTGCCCGCACCCACTCCTACCACGGATCCGAAGCCCACCCCGACCACGGACCCGAAACCCACCCCGACGGCTGATTCGAAGCCCACCGCTGCGCCCGGCGCAACGGCCACTCCTGCGCCCACCGGCACTCCCGTGCCCGGCGGCCAGCCCCGGCCCACCGCGACCCCGGACCAGCCCACCAGCGGCAACACCCAGGAGAAGCTGTTCAGCGCCCAGCAGGTGATGGACGCCTTCGACGCCCAGCCGGGGGATGTGACCCTGCGGCTGAACGACCAGCCCATCGTCAGCCAGATGGCCTTTGTGCTGCTGATGGAGCGCACCGAGGGCGTGCTGCGTCTGGAGGGCAACGGCTATGCCTGGTCCTTTGACCGCGCGGATCTGACCAGCACCGAGCTGCCCGGCGGTGTGTTCGACACCTCCGTGAACCTGCAGCCGGATGAGTCCATTCTGGAGCGCATCCGCAGCTACACCGGCGACGCGGCCATGACCGCGCTGGACACCGCCTTCTCCGGCGCGCTGCCCGGCAAGGCCGTTCTGGAGCTCACGGTGGACCCCGCCGTCTTCGGCAACACCCGCTGCGGCCTGTTTTACCTGCCCGATGCGGGCGACCCGGAGTGTGTGGCCACCGTTGAGGTGGACGGAAACGGTCTGGTGAAGCTGCCTCTGGAGCACTGCTCCGTCTACTATCTGGTGGTGGAGGAAACTCTGCCCGAAGCGCCCGACAGCCAGCCGGCCGAGTCCGTGCCTGAGCAGCCGGATGAGACCGCGCCCGCCCAGGGCGGCGTTTCCCCGGCCATTCCCGTTGCGGTGGCCGCCGCGGTGATCCTTGTGGTCGCCGTTGTGGTGTACATCATCGCCCGCCGCCGCGAAGAGTAAGCGCTTCACGGCAACAAACCCCGCCCCCGCCCGGCGCAATGCCGGGCGGGGGCGGGGCTTTTCTATGTTTGCGTTACGCCAGTCGGTGACGTTCCAGCCAAGGGGTGAGGGTGGGTCTGCCGGCACGGATGTGCTTTGCCCGCACCGTGAACACCACCAGGGTGAGCAGGGTGAACACCAGAGCCCACACCGCCAGATACACGGCGCAGCCGCTCACGTCCTGCCCGGCGCAGATGGCGCTGCGGAAGGCCTTGACGGTGTAGGTGAAGGGCACCCAGTCATGGAGATACTTCACAAAGGAGCCGGAAATTTCCAGCGGGTAGGTGCCCACCGAACCGGCCAGCTGTACCACCATGAACACCAGCATCAAGAAGCTGCCGATGCGGCCCAGCAGGCTGGTGAAGAAGTACATCACCGACATGAAGGTCACCGACGCGAGGCAGGCGATGAGCAGAGTCTGGCCCATCCGCGCGGGGGCAAAACCGTCCAGCGCGTGGAGCGCGCCCACCATCACCACCGCCTGCAGCAGCGCCACAGGGTAGAGCACCGAGGCTTTGCTCAGCCACCAGGCCGCGCCGCTCTTCATCTCGCCCTGATACTCGGTGAGGGGGTACATCAGGCTGAAGGCGATGCACCCTACCCACAGCGCCACCGACATCATGTAAGGGGCCATGGCGTGGCCGTTGTCCGGCACTTCGGTGAGTTTGGCCTCCTCGGCATTCACCGGGGCGGCGATCATATCGGCCACCTCTTTGCCGGTGTTGGTCTCGGCAATTTGCTGCGCGCCGTCCGCAAGGGAAGCGCCCAGCGTGGCGGAGCCGTCTTTCATCTTGTCCAGGCCGTCGGTCAGTTCGCCGCTGCCCTCATAGAGTTTGGAAGCGCCGTCGCCGATCTGGCTCGCGCCGTCCGCCAGAGCCGCCGCGCCGCTGTTCAGCGCCGCGCTGTTCTTTTGCAGCTCGCCGGTGCCGTCCGCCAGCTGGCCGGCGCCCTTTTCCAGTTCGCCCACGCCGGTCTGCAGCCGGGTGAGCCCGTCGGTGAGGGCGGGCAGCTTGGCGGAAAGGTCGCCCAGCCCGGTCTGCAGCGCGGCGCTGCCTCCGGCCAGCTTTTCCAGGCCGCCGCTCAAGTCCTGCGCGCCCTGGCGCACCACGCTGGTGCCCTCCTGCTGCAATTTCTGGCCGCCCTGCGCCGCCAGGTCGATGCCCTGCACCAGTTGGGGAGCCTGCTGGGCGAGGGTGGCGGTGCCCTGCTGAAGCGTGGTGAGGCCGCCGGTCAGCTCAGCGGACTTGCCCGCCATCTGGCCAAGGCCGTCCGCAAGGGCGGGCAGGCCGGTGCTCGCGTCGTTCAGCGCCGCGGCTCCGGCGGCTGCCGTGTCCACCCCGGCGGTGTAAGCGCTGAGGTTCTGTTGAAGACTGGCCGCCCCCTGCTGCAGTTGGGTCAGAGCTGCGGCCAGCTCCGGGGGAAGGGGCTGGGCGGCCAGCGCGTCGATGTCCTGTGCCAGCGCCGCGGCCCCTTCGTTGAGGGCGGCGGAATTGCCCGACAGAGTTTGCAGCCCGCCGTTCAGCTGGGCCGCACCTTCCCGGGCGGCGGCCGCCCCGGCAGAGGCGCTCTCCAGCCCTGTTTGCAGGGCCGCCGCGCCCGACTGGGCCAGCTGGGCCCCGGCGTCCAGCGCCGCAGCGCTGTCCGGCAGCGCAGCGGTCTGGGATTGCAGTTGGGCAAGGCCATTGTTCAGCTCGGTGAGTTTGTCGTCCACCTGGGCGGCCCCGGCGGCAAGGGTATCGCCGCCGGTCTTGGCGCTGTCCACGCCTGCCGCCAGATCCTTGGCACCCTGGCCCAGCTTGCCCGCGCCGTCCACCAGCGCGGGGGCCGCGTCGCCCAGCTGGCCCACGCCCTGCGCCAGCTGCCCGGCGCCCTCTTTCAGTTTGGCCGCGCCCTGGGCCGCCGCATCCACACCGGCGGTGTACTTGGCAAGGCCCTCGGTGAGCTGGGTGCTGCCATTGCGGAAGGTGAGGGTGCTGTCCGCCAGGAGCTTGAGGTTATCCCGGATGGTCCGGCCGCCCTCGGCCAGATCGGACGCGCCTTGTTCCAGTTCCGCCGCGCCGTCGGCCCCTTCCTGCAGCCCGTCGCCGATGTCCGCCAGCTGTTCCAGCATGGTCTCGGCATAGGTCTGGGTCACGCTCTCACGCACTTCGGCCTCGATTTTGGCCATGGCGCTCTCGCCCAGCTTGGAAGCGATGTAGTTGGTGCCGGGGTTCGTCTCGTAGCCCAGCTCCATGGCCTTGGGCGACGGGTCGGTGACGGTGGCCGCGTTGGCGGAAAAGTCCTTGGGGATGGTGATGACCATGTAATAGGTGCCGTCCGCAAGGCCCTTTTGGGCGTCGTCCGCGTCCACAAAATGAAAATCCAGGGAGCCGTCCTCCCGCAGGTTGTCGGCCAGCTCGCTGCCGATGGACAGCGTCTCGCCGTTGTATTCCACCGGCTGGTCCTCGTTCACCACAGCCACCGGCAGACGGTCCACGCTGCCGTAGGGGTCCCACATGGACCCGAGAAACAGCGTGGTGTAGATGGTGGGAATGGCCACAACGGCCACCATCACCACCAGCATGATCCAGTTGCTCCGCAGAGCCTTCCATTCATTTTTCAGCATGACCTGAAATTTCGCACCCTTTCCTCCTGTGCAATCTTGCGAAAAGCAACACGGCGTTGATTTTTCGTCGTGGTATTGCTTTTTCCGTGAGGAGAATTATACTGAAAGGGAGAAAAACACTCAACCGTTGATTTTTCACCGAAATGATGTTTAATCAACACGATGATGAGGAACTGTTGAACATTCAAAAAAGATTTACAATTTGCCCTGCGGTCAAAAAGGAGAGGCCATGGACGAAACGAAGGACCGGCGCATCCGGCGCACCCGCCGGCAGATACGGCGGGCGCTGGCGCAGCTGATGCAGCAAAAGAGCGCCAGCGAGATAACGGTGAAGGAGCTGGTGGACCTGGCGGACATCAACCGCTCCACCTTCTATCTGCACTACAGCGATATCTTCGATCTGCTGGCGGCGGTGGAGCAGGAGCTGTTCGACGAGATATACGCGGCGGTGCACACCCACCCGATGAGCTCCTTTGAGCAGGAGGGCCTTGCCTTCATTGAAGAAGTGTTTTCCATTCTCTACGACAACCGGGAGATCTGCGCCGCCCTGGTGGGCCCCAACGGGGACATGGCCTTTCTGCACCGCATCGAGCGGATGATGGAGGAGAACGTGCTGCAAAAGCTGCGGGAGGACTTTCCCGAGCGGCGCAGCAGCATCGACTACGGCTTTGCCTTCTGCACCACCGGCGCGGTGGGCCTCATCAAGCACTGGCTTGCGGGCGGCTGCGCCGAGCCGCCCCGGGAGATGGCGCGGCTGACCCACCGGATGATACGCAACATGATGACCCACGGCCTTGCCCAGCCTGTGCCGGAGGAATGAACCCGAACAAGGAAAACGCCCCGCGAAGCCGCCAAAGACGGCCCCGTGGGGCGTTTTCCCTTAATGGGGGAGAAGAATATCACTCCGCGCGCGCCATTGCCTGGCGGAAATCGCGGGTGTCGGAGAAGATCTCGTTTTTGTAGGGGTTCTTTTTCTGCTGCACGGCGCGCTTGATGATGATGGCCAGCACGATGACGTTAGCGGCCAGCGCCAGAATGGCGATCACGCCCTGCATGGTGGGGTCGGCGGCGGTGGGCCGCACGGTGGGATCCATCACGCCGTCGGCGTAGAGCACCGGCAGGGTGCTGAACACGCTGGCGTCCTGGAACAGGGGGAACACCTGGGCGAACATGCACCACAGGGCCAGAGTGTTGGCACGGTTCTGGATCCAGCCGCCCTTGTTCCACAGCGCGTTGGCGAAGGTGGGGGCCAGCAGCAGGGCCAGGCCGCAGTACCAGGCGTGGGTGGGCAGGTTGTTGTAGGTGTACTCAAAGTTCCACAAATCGTAGGCGATGATGTAGAGGATGGTCATGTCCGGCCAGAGCATGTCCTCGCCCTTTTTGGAGGTGTAGATGCCCCACCAGCCGGTCATGCACAGGATGTTCAGGATGCCGGCGATGCCGTTCACCCAGTTCCACCAGCCGCCGTAGAGCCAGACGTTCTCGCTGGACAGCCACCAACGCTCGCCGGTGGCGGCCAGGGCCATGGCGCCCCGGATGCCGGACTCAAAGTCGCTGCCCACGGCGATGAGAATGTTGATGGCCACGATGACAAAGGGAAAGGCCTTGAACCAGTGGGTCTTGCCCACGCCCCACTTGTATTTCAGCATCATGAAGCCGACGCATCCGGCGGTGGCGGCGTAGAGCTTGGCGTAGTGGAACCAGCTGTTCATGTGGGTGTAGGTGGGATTGTTCAGCGCCCACTCGGCCCCCATGGCCGCGCCCACATAGATGGAGATGAAATAGGCGGTCAGCCCGGCGGGCAGAATGAGAAAGCAGAAGATGCCGCCCTGGGGCGTGCGGCGGGCCACCTCATTGGCCAGCACCAGCCCCGCGAACACCAGCAGCCAGCCCAGCAGCTGCCAGCCGGCGTTTTCGCCGTAGATTTGAAACAACATGATGAATCCTCCTCTATTTTGATGCAGTGTTTTGCGGCTCGTCCGGGACCGCAATGTCCCGGATGAGCATTTCGTTGCCTTGAATAAGATGGGTGCGGCCGCTGCCGCAGGCGGGGCAGGTGCGCCCGTGGGCCAGTGTTTCATACACTTCGCCGCAGGCTTCGCACAGGGTGCGGGCGGGAATGGTTTCCACCCGCAGTTCTGCCCCGTCCAGCATCTCCGAGCGGGCGGCGGCCCACTTCCAGCAGTCCTGGAGGTAGTCGCCCACCACGCCGGAAACTTCGCCCAGCTCCAGCGTTACGGCCTTTACCCGCTTGACGCCGTTTTCCCGCCCGGCGGCCTCCACCGTTTTGATGATGTGGAATACGATGCCCAGTTCGTGCATGGCGCTCAGCCTTTCTTGCCGAATTTCAGCCGCAGGCCCCGCTTGACCATGTAGGGCAGGATGGCCTTGAACTTGTCCTCGGTGCGCACCATGGTGCTGCACTCGGGCAGGTCGCGGGAGAGGCGGATGGCGTCAAACTCGCACTTGGTGGTGCAGATGCCGCAGCCGATGCACTTGTTCGGGTCCACCACCGACGCGCCGCAGCCAAGGCACCGGGCGGTCTCGGTCTTGACCTGTTCCTCGGTGAGGGTGCCGTGGGTGTCCCGGAAGGAGAGGCCCGGCGCGGGGGCCGCGGCCTCCTGGCGGGCGGCGGTGTCGTAGCCGGAGAGGGCGAGGTTGTCTTTATCCAGCTGGATGAAGTCCCGCCGGTTGCGGCCGATGGTGAGGCTGGTGTCCGGCTGGACGAAGCGGTGGATGGACACCGCGCCCTCCTTGCCGGCGGCAATGGCCTCGATGGCAAAGCCGGGGCCGGTGTACACGTCGCCGCCCACGAACACGTCGGGCTGGGCGGTCTGGTAGGTGAGGGCGTCCGCCGCGGCGCGCCCGCCGCCGGCCAGCTCCACCTTGCTGCCCTCCAGCAAATTGCCCCAGAGGATGCTCTGGCCGATGCTCAGGATGACCTGCTCACAGGCCACGGTCATGGTGTCGGCATCGTTGTAAACGGGGGCGAAGCGGCCCTCGGCGTTCAGCACCGAAACGCACCGCTTGAACACCACGCCGGTGACCTTGCCGTTCTCAGTGAGAATTTCCTTGGGGCCCCAGCCGCAGTGCAGCTGCACCTGCTCGGCCTGGGCCTCCGCCACTTCCTCCGGGTCGGCGGGCATGGCGTCTTTGGCCTCCAGGCAGAACATGGAAACTTCCTCCGCGCCGCAGCGGCGGGCGCTGCGGGCGGCGTCGATGGCCACGTTGCCGCCGCCGATGACCACGGCGCGGCCGGTCACGGGGGTGTGCTCGTTTTCCGCCACCGCGTGCAGGAAGTCCACCGCGGTGAACACGCCCTCGGCGTCCTCGCCGGGCACGCCGGCCTTGCGTCCGCCCTGGCAGCCGATGGCGATGTAGAAGGCCTTGTAGCCTTCGGCACGCAGCTGGTCCAGGGTCACGTCCTTGCCCACTTCCACGCCGCAGCGGATGTCCACGCCCATGGCGCGGATGACCTCAATTTCCGCCTCCACCACATCTTTTTCCAGCTTGTAGGAGGGGATGCCGTACACCAGCATGCCGCCGGGGCGGGCGTTCTTTTCGAACACGGTGGGCTTGTAGCCCTTTTCCGCCAGATAGAAGGCGCAGGAAAGGCCCGCGGGGCCCGCGCCGATGATGGCGATTTTCTCGCTGAAGCCCTCGCCGGTGCTGGCGGGCACGATGGGCGGGATGTAGCGGGTGGCGGCGTCCAGGTCCTTCTGGGCGATGAACTTTTTCACCGCGTCGATGGCCACCGCGGAGTCCACGTTGCCGCGGGTGCAGGCGTCCTCACAGCGGCGGTTGCACACCCGGCCGCAGACGGCTGGGAAGGGGTTCTCCTTCTTGATGAGGGCCAGCGCCTCGGTGTAGCGGCCTTGGGCCGCCATCTTCAGATAGCCCTGCACCGCGATGTGGGCGGGGCAGGCGGTCTTGCAGGGGGCGGTGCCGGTGTCGTGGCAGTTGACGCGGTTTTTGTCCCGGTAGTCCACCGTCCACTTCTCCGGGCCCCAGGGGGTCACGGCAGGGTCCTCCATCCGGGGGTACTCCACCGGGCCGTCCTTGGTGCACAACTTCTGGCCCAGCTTCACCGCGCCCGCGGGGCAGAACTCCACACAGCGGCCGCAGGCCACGCAGTTCTCGGTGGCCACATGGGCCACATAGGCCGAGCGGCCCAGGTTGGGGGTGTTGAACATCTGGCTCAGCCGCAAAGCGTTGCAGACGTTCACGTTGCAGTTGCAGATGGCGAAGATCTTGTTCTCGCCGTCGATGTTGGTGATCTGGTGCACAAAGCCGTTGTCCTCGGCCCGCTTCAGGATGCGCAGCACCTCGTCGTAGTCCACATAGTGGCCCTTGTGGGTCTCCACCAGGTAGTCCGCCATGTCGCCCACGCCGATGCACCAGTCCTCCGGGTCGTCGCCGCAGCCCTCGCCCAGCTTTGCCCGGCTCATGCGGCAGCTGCAGGGGCTGGCGGCGTACTTGCCGTCATACTTTTTCAGCCAGTGGCTGATGTGCTCGATGTCCACCGACTGGTTCTCGGTCTCGATGGCCTTCTCCACCGGGATGACGTGCATGCCGATGCCCGCGCCCCCCGGCGGAACCATGGCAGGGATGTGCTCCAGCGGCAGGAAGGTCATCCGCTCAAAGAAGGCGGTCACCTCCGGGTGCTCGTCGATCTGGTGCTTCTGCATGTTGAAAAACTCGGCGCTGCCCGGCACGAACATGGGCAGAACGTACTGCTTTTCGTGCCGCTCGTTCTCCCAGTTGTATTCCAAAAGCCCGATGTAGCTCATCTGATAGAGCAGAGGTTCCAATTCCTCGGCGCTCTTGCCGGTGGCCTTCACCAGTTGGGGCAGGGTCATGGGCTTGCGGACCTCCATCTTGAGGGCCACGTCGGCCATCTCGTCGGTCACAAGGCCTGCCAGGCCCCAGTATTCCGGGTCGTCGCCGGTGACGCCCTTCAATTTGGCGGGGATGCGGTCGGTGATTTTCCGCCCAAGTTTCAGTATCTTCTCCCGGGGTTTCTCGTCCCGGGGAATTTCAAAGGACAGCTTGCTCTCGTCCAGGGGGAAATGGGTCTCACTCATGGCCGTTCTCCTTTTCCGTTTCTTCGCCCCGCCAGGCGCGCACTTCCCGGCGCAGCCAGTCGTACCAGGCGTCCATCCCTTCGCCGGTGGCGGCGCAAATGGGGATGACCTGCGCCTTCGGGTTGCGCATCTTCACATACTCGGTGCATTTTTCCAGGTCAAAATTGAAGTAGGGCAGAACGTCCATTTTGTTCACCAGCACCACGTCGCACACCTGGAACATCAGCGGGTACTTCAGGGGCTTGTCGTGCCCTTCAGGCACGGACAAAATCATGGCGTTCTTCACCGCGCCGGTGTCGAACTCGGCAGGGCAGACCAGATTGCCCACGTTCTCCAGAATGGCCAGTTCCACGTCCCCGGTGCCAAGACCCTCCAGGCCCTGGCGGGTCATGCCCGCGTCCAGATGGCACATGCCGCCGGTGTGCAGCTGGATGGCCTTTGCGCCCGCCGCCGAGATGGTGCGGGCGTCCACGTCCGAGTCGATGTCCGCCTCCATCACGCCGATTTTCATCTCGTCTTTCAGCGCCTCGATGGTGCGGGTCAGGGTGGTGGTCTTGCCCGAGCCGGGGCTGGACATCAGGTTCAGAAGGAACACGCCCTTCTCCTTCAGTTCCGCCCGCAGTTTCGCCGCCTCTTCGTCGTTGGAGGCAAACACGCTCTGGCGAATCTCAAGAATTTTAAAGGATTCCAATTCTCTCACACTCCATGGTCGTATCAGTGGTCGGGCCAGAAATAAATATCGGCCCCGGCCGAACGTTAAAAGAATAACATTACCCTGTGGAAAAGGTCAATAGATGCCGATTTTTTCGGAATACTGTGCAAAAAAGGCTCTTGGCGTTCAGCCATTTGCATGGTAAAATAAGGGCGTGGTATGTGGTATGACCAATACAAGGAGGAAGGCGCTGTGGAATTTGAGAAACTGTCGGCCCCAAGTCTGAAAGATTTGTTCGTCAAGCAGATACAGGGAATGATCCTTTCGGGGGAACTGCCCGAGGGCACGGCGCTGCCGCCGGAGCGGGAACTTGCGCAGCAAATGCAGGTGAGCCGGGCGGTGGTGAACGGCGGTCTGGCGGAACTGGCGGCCCAGGGATTTGTGGAGGTGCGCCCGCGGCAGGGTACCTTTGTGGCGGACTACCGGCGCAACGGAAACCTGAGCACCCTCATCGCCATCATGGAGTACAACGGCGGCACCCTGGGCCGGGAGGAGATACGCTCCATTCTGGAGGTGCGCCGGGCGCTGGAGCATATGGCGGTGGGATTGATTTTGCGCAACGCCACCGACGAAGACATCGACCGCCTGGGCGACCTTGTGGCCCGCATCGCGGGAGCGCAGACACCCCTGCAGGCGGCGGAGCGGGCCTTTGAGTTTCAGCATGAGCTGGCCCTCATCACCGGCAACAGCATCCTGCCCTTGTTCTATTACTCCTTCCGCGCGCCGGTCATCGTGCTGTGGGTGCGCTTTTGCCGCCGCTACGGCATCGAGGCTCTCTGCCGCAACACGGAACTGCTCTATACTCACCTGAAAAACCGGGACGAGCAGCAGCTGCGCCGCTGGATCGACACCTATCTGGGCGAGGCCATCGAGGGCGGCCAGCAGATTTACAATGAGTGATATAATAAAGGAAAAAGGGGGAGATACAATGAACGAAATTCTCAATGCCATTCTGACCCGCCGCAGTGTGCGCAGCTACAAACCGGACCCCGTGCCCCAGGACGCGCTGGAGCGCATCCTCACCGCCGGGCAGTACGCCGCCACCGGCATGAACCGCCAGAGCCCCATCATTCTGGCGGTCACCAACAAGGCCATGCGGGATAAGCTCTCGGCCATGAACGCCGAGATCATGGGCTCCTCCGGCGACCCCTTCTACGGCGCGCCGGTGGTGCTGGTGGTGCTGGCGAACAAAGCCGCCCCCACCTACGTCTACGACGGCAGCCTGGTGATGGGCAATCTGATGCTGGCCGCTCACGCCGAGGGCCTTGCCAGCTGCTGGATCCACCGCGCCAAGGAGGAGTTCGAAAGCGAGGAGGGCAAAGCCATCCTGAAAGAGCTGGGTATCGAAGGCGACTATGAGGGCATCGGTCACTGCATCCTGGGCTATGCCGACGGCGAGCCGAAGCCCGCCGCACCCCGCAAGCCGGACTATGTGCACTACATCCGCTGATTTTTAGAATGTTGCCCCGGCAACGGAAGAATGCCGTACTTTTGCATACAATAAGGGCGTGAGCCCGCCCGGCGGGCCGTGAACAAAAAAAGGAGCGATACGCTATGAAGTATGTATGCACTGTCTGCGGCTTTATCTACGACGAGGCGGCCGGCGATCCGGACAACGGCGTGGCCCCCGGCACCGCCTGGACCGATGTGCCCGAAGACTACGTCTGCCCCCTGTGCGGCGTGGGCAAGGACATGTTTGAGCAGCAGTAAGGCAAAAGCGAATGAAACAGGCCCCGGGCGCGCCGTTTCCATGGTGTGTCCGGGGCCTGTTTTTTTGTTTTCCTGAAACGCAAAAAATGTTTGTTTTGATTATTTGAAAGAAAAAGAAAAAAAGATGTTGACAAATCGCATCCTCATGGATATAATATTATTTGCCGCTGATAACCGGCGGCAATGTCCGGGTGTAGCGCAGTTTGGTAGCGCGCTTGAATGGGGTTCAAGAGGCCGTGAGTTCGACTCTCGCCACTCGGACCAAATCCCTCAGCCGAAAGGCTGGGGGATTTTTCTTTTGTTTATGCGGGTTTGCGGGCACACCTGTACCATAACCGGGATGTATTTGTGCCCGCGGAGCACCCCTTTCCAAGAGCCGTTTTCGCCCGGCGTAATGAATGCGTAATGAACAGGCCCTGAAACGCGGTGGCAGGATGGGCAAATTTTGCAACAATAGTCCATAAATTCGCCTAAAACCAAAGGGAAAACGGTTCGTCAAAACATAAAATTTTAAAAGATGAATTTGTGCATATTGCTGCTATTTTGAGGGGCCGATGCGTCCGAAAAGGGGGCGGACGAGGGCCAGGGTTCCAAAAAACGGTTGGAACCTTGGAAGGGATTGCCCGATGCACAGGAAACATCTTTCCTGCGCGCGTTCGTAATGAATAAAAGGTCCGCTGCCCGCAGGCCGACAGGCCCCTGCAATGGTGTCGTGTTTCACGACACCATTTGTTTATCCCAGCAGTTTGCGTTTTTTTACAACGGCGGTGGTTTCTTCGGATGACAGAAGCCCGTAATCGTAGGTCACGTTGCGGCGCTCGTCCCGGCGCAGCTGCTGAATGATCAGCCCCTCGCCGGAAATGCGGGTCACGGTGCCCGGCTCGGTGTCCTCCACCGTCAGTTCGACGGACTCGCCCGGCATCAAGGTCAGCTCGACGCAGCAGGCGGGCACCTCGGTGGCCTGGAAAGGCCCGCCCGCATCGTACCGGAGCGGGTTTGCCGAATGATAGAGCGTGTGGCTCACATGCTTTTCGAGGCACATCAGACGCAATTCCGTCGGCGTCAGGCCGGTAGCTTTTTGGGGAGGAAGGGACTTGTAAGCGTGGCCCATCCGCCGATGAATCTTCGACGAATTCAGCCCGCTGGAGCAGTACGCCCCTGTACAGAAATTGCGCCGCAGGGAATGGGCGACAAGCTGGGAGTACAACTCAGCGTCCTGGGCTCGTTTGTCGAAAAGATAAACGCGATTGGCAGCAATCGCCTGGAAGGCAGAGGGCTTGCGCAGCAGCGTTGAGATTTGTGCGCGCACCTGTGATTCCCAGGCGGCTGCTTTGGCGGGGCTGTCGTCAAACTCGTCCTCGCAGGGCTGGCCGCACATAAGGCGCAGAGAGAGGTCGCCATACTTCGTTTCCATCTCGTGCCGACGGTGTGCAAGAACCTCCCCCAATTCCCGGGAAAGGGGCACCACCCGGTAGGAGTCCTTGGTCTTGGGCAGCTCGGTGCGCTTGCCGTCGTCATCTGCCTGTCCGCTGATGTCCAGATAGTACATCCGGCCCTGCGAGGTGTCCAGCCAGCGCAGGGAATCAAACAAAAGACCGGTACATTCGCCGATCCGCAGACCAGCGTCAGCCAGAATTTCTGCCTGGCCCTGGATGACCGGGTCGGCACAGATGGCACGGAGAATTGCGTCCGGAATCATGCGAGCATGGTCGGTGCGGTTCAGAAGCAGCATCTGGCGGGAGGGCTTCCCGTTGTACGGGAAAGGCGCCACTGGAATGGACACGCCTTCCGCCTTCAGACAGCGAATCAACTCGTACAACAGGAACAGCCGTGTCCGGGCTGAAGAGGGAGGAATCTCGCCGTATTCCCAAGTGTTGTGTTTGGTAGCATCTCTCGCTGCATTCCGACAGATTTTTTCCTGGAGCTGTTTGTAGGCCGCATCGTCCAGATCGCCGGCGCGCAGCCCGGCCAGCTCATCCACCATGATGTCGTACTGGCTGCTGTATTTTTGTACGGTCGACTTCATCCAGCGGGGGTGGATGTCAAACAACGTCTGTTTGTAATTCCGGGCCAGTTCGGCGAGATCGGCGTCTTCATCGGGAACCGACACGGCAACGCCGCTCAACAGACCGCGCTGCACCATCACCGAGATCAAATAGTTGGCTGCCGCTTCCCGCTTGCTGTAAACGTCCCAGGGGTCTTTGCCGTGTACGATATGATTGACCGGCGCGTCGCTGTCTTTGCCATACAACTGCCGTTTTGTAAGGCACTTGCCGGTCATCGGATCCAGCGGATTGATGCGGCCGCGGCAGGGCATGTCCTTGTGCTTGTCCGCGGCCGGATACGTATAGCACATGCGAAAATCTACGCCCTGATGCGAAAACGCAGCGGGTGGAAAGGATTTTTTTGTCATGATGTGTTCCCTCCTTTTTTGTTCTGAGCCCAGAATGCATTGAGAGCATAGGTGGCATGCAGGGTCAATGTCACCGGATGGCCGGTGGAGTTGATTACCTGTAGAATGTGGCGGGCAGGCACATGGGTATAGCCCGCCAGACACCCTTCGCCGGTAAAGGGCAGAGAAGCCGGAGCAAGGGGAGACCAACGCCGCAGGCGCTGCCAACGAGCCACGGCATATCGGTCGCCCAACAGGTCCAGATATGCTTCCTCGTCGGTGTCGGTCCAGGTGTCGCCAAACATGGCGTGCAGCATCACTTCGTCGGCGCCGCACTGCATTGCCAGATAGCGGGCATCCCGCTGCAACAGGGCTATATCCTCTTTTACAGTCTGGCGATAGGCGTGCCCCTTTTTTTCGGTGCGAGTGGCGGTCGCGGCAGGAATACCCGCCTGCCGCAAAAGCTGCAGCAGGCGCTTGGCGAGCTCCTCCGGCCCGACGATGGCGCCGCCCGGCTTTTCTGACGAAAAGCGCATTTCCTGAATCTGATCATCGGAAAGACCAAGGGCGTGCAACTGTTCCAGTCGGCGCAGCAGCACATCCCCAGCCCAGGGAGTGAGCACGAGCCGACGAAACTTATAAATAGGGAAGTTCTCATTGGTTGCCTGCAGCGTGGAATACCGGTCGTTCAACTTTCGCACCCGGCGGCTGATCAGGATCGTATAACAGCAGCTCCCGTCCTGCAAGGTCAGCTCTTCAATATCGCCGTAGGTCTGGCCGGCGATGTCGGCCGGGTCCATTCCGGAGTAGAGCAGCGCGATCCAGAACATGTCATACAGACGTGCCGGATCCGAAAGCAGCTGGAACAGCGCCGTACGCTGGGCATCATCCAGGTGAGCGACCCGGCAGCTTCGGATAATCGCGTTGTTCGGATCGGTGGAGCCTTTGAGCAGGTCGACCAGCCGCAGACCGGCGGAGCAGCCTGTCCAGCCGCTGCTTTCGATGGCCAGGATGAGCCCACGATAGGCTCTCTTTACATACCCGCGGGTGGAGCTGCCCACAGGCCCGGAACTGTTTTGCAGCTTTTGATTGATAGCTTTCAGGGCCTTGGTCTGACGATTGGCATCCAGTGCGTTCAACTTGATTTCACCGACAACGGGCAGTATATAGTTTTTCAAGCAACCGGTCAGACGAGTACGCGTGGTGGGCGTTTCTCCGGCATACAGTGTATTGGCCTGGTACGTCACAAAGTCCCGCACCGTCACATCACCATATTTCAGATTGCGCTCGTACAGCGGACGATAGAGCAGCTGCGCCAAGGCCTCCAACTCGCTCCAGCGCATTTTTTTCAAACGCGCCAGTGCGCGCTCTTCGGTAGCATCACTGCAGTGCAGAGAGAATTCCGCATCGGGATTTTTCTGGGCGCGTGCGGTGAGTTCCTGAATCCATGGCTCCAACAGAGGAGCCAGCCCGGGATATACTTTCTCGCGTTGCGCAAGATCTGCCAGCATTTGTGCGTTGGTATAGACCTTCTTTGTGGCAGGATTTTTGAGCATATAGCGGGCGTCGTACTTTGACTTGGTTCGCTTCATGTTGTGGTGCACCTTCTGGCGGCCCTCATATCCGGCAATGGCGAAATCGCATTTAGAAGTTCCCATAGTCGATCAGCCTCCTTTCACATTGTGGCTAAAGTGGATAATGTACGTGTGCAATGACTTTAATAAAATAGAAAAGAGCCATTCGGGGTAAAACCGCGGATGCGGCAACACCGAATGGCTCTTTGGTTGTGGAATATTTACAAAAGAAAAAGGCCCACCTCGCCTACGAGCAGTTGCGTAACACTAGATGAGCCTTCGATTACTTTTATGACTTTAGAATATAACGATTTTTAGCAAAAGTCAAGCGTTTTCTTAATTTCTTTTTGATATTTTCTGTTCTTATCTTATAATACAAAAAGTCTTATGAAAAATTATTAATTGTTTTATTATAGAGCGACTTCTGGTCCCGCGTGCAGAGTTTTTCGGTATAACTTGTGTGCGAAAAGAGCTCGAATATTGATTTATTGGTGTCCAATGGAATATAATGTTATCAATGAGGTGATGGCACATGACTCTGGAAGAGCGCCGGGCAAATGTACTGATCAACAAGGCTGGCGGAACAGCCGGCCCGGAGGGCAGAAGTTATCGCGTGGTACTGCCGCCGGTGTGGGTCAAGCAGCTGGGGATTACCGAGAACAGCCGCGAAGTTTTGCTGCAATTTGATGGGGAAAGCATCACCATCCGCAGAGTGGGGACAGGGGAGTATGCGGCTTTTCTCAACGAAGCGAGAGAGAAAAAGCACGACCTGCTGGTGCTTCACTATTATGACGGCGAGACCCTTTGCACCAGAATCTGTGCGGATCGGACTGCCCGGCGGCTGGCCATCGAAAATAAGACTGCCGATGTGCTTTCAACCGCGTTTGGTGTTGATCAAAACCCCAACTGGGAGGATCTGGTGGCCTTTCTCGAATCCCGCTGCATTCCCCGGCGGAGGGACGGATTACAACACTACCTGACCCGGTTGGGGCTGGAACGCTACGATCCGCTGGAGATCATCCGGAAAACGGAAGGCCGCATGGCGGAAGACGGCTGCTGGATCAAAATCGTGGAGGGATGAACATGCCGGTCAGATTAACGACAGGAGATCGAATCGCGGAGACCTCCTCCAAACATAAAAAGCCAGAGGGTCAAGGTACTATGCACCTTGGCCCTCTGGAAGCTTATAGAAAAATCTGAGATTTGTGGAAGGGCGCATGATAGAATTATTGGTTGAATGGCAAGTAAATCCATCCGTGTCGTGGTTTGTCATTTATCTGCTGTTCAAGAAATCTTCCATCCCCATCTGCCCGTCCTGCGCCTGCCGTTCCAGGAGCGGGGGAGTGGTGGCCAGCAATGCCAATGCCGCTGCCGGGTCGGTGAGCCAAGGGCGGATGTCGCTGCGTTCCAGCGTCAGGGGCATCCGGTCGTGGATGGGGCTGACCGAGGCGTTGGGCGCGGTGGTCAGGATGACAAAGCGGTCCTCGCCGTCCACATTGTCGTAGATGCCGGCCAGCCAGAGCGGGCTGTCGGGCAGGGAGAAGGTGTACGCCCGGCGGGCGGCATCCCGCTCGTAAAAGGCTGTGGCGGGCACCACACAGCGGCGTGCGGCAATGCTGCGCCGAAACAGGCTCTTCTGGGTGACCGTCTCCGCACGAGCGTTGATAATCAGCCGGCCGCTTGGCCCGGGCAGGCCCCAGGTCTGCAGTTCGCTCACTACCTTGCCGCCGCGGCACACCAGCACCGGCGCCCGCTGGGCGGGGCGAACGTCTCCGTCGGGCAGGGGCAGCTGCGCGCCCTCGCCGCTGCGACGTTGCACATCCTGTGCGATGCGGAGCAGGTCGGCGCTCTGCCGGGCACTGAACTGATACCGTCCGCACATGGCCGCTCATCCTCCTTTTGCTTTTTTAGCCCACTACTACGCCGAAAATTCGGAACCCCGCCTCGGGCTGCACCGGAATGGGCTGGTAGCGGGGGTTCAGGGACACCAGCTCCGGCTGGCCGTCCCGGATGCGGAGCTTCTTGCAGTAGCTCTGGCCGTCGTAATAACACAGGATGATTTCGCCGCTTTCCGCGGTGTGCCGCCGGCGGGCCCACACGATCTGCCCGTCCGCAAAGCGGGGGGTCATGGAATCGCCCGCCAGCCGCACGCCAAACTCGGCGCTGGCCGGCACCGATTCGTCCGCTTCCATCTCCTCGGCTGCTTCGTCGTCCAGAAACTGGCCGGTGCCGGCGGACGCCGCCTGCAGGTAAATGGGAATGGTACGCCGCTGAGACGGCGGCGGCTGGACCCGGAAGCGAGGCGACTCCAGCAGCAGCCGGCGGTACTCGGCCAGCATGAACAGGCCGTCGTCGTTCAGCCCGCCGCACAGTGAGCCGGTGGCGAACAGACAGCTTACGTCCATATCGTTCAGCACTTTTGCAAGGGCCAGCGCATGGTGGATCTTGGGCTGGGTGCGGCCCACCTCCCAGGAGGACAGCGCGCCCACGCTCACCGTTTCGCCCTGGGGCAGGTACAGTGCCATTTCCCGCACCACCTGCTCCTGGCTTTTGCCCAGTTCCTTGCGCATCATTGCCAGCCGCTCATTCCATAACATCCTGCCATCACCTCACCTCTATTATATCCTTTATAAATCGTCAACGCAATAAAATTATACAAAATTATTGAAATTAACAATTGAAATAATGATTTTGTAGAACTATAATAAGGCTGACGGAGGTGAGAGCAATGGGAGCGCGGCAGATCCTGCACTGTGACTGCAATTGTTTTTATGCCTCGGTGGAGATGCAGGAACAGCCGCGCCTGCGGGGAAAGGCCATCGCCGTCTGCGGCGACCCGGAGGTCCGCCACGGCATCGTGCTCACGGCGAGTTATCCTGCCAAGCGGATGGGGGTCAAGACCGGCATGGCAATCTGGCAGGCACAGCAGTGCTGCCGGGACCTCATCATTGTCCCGCCCCATTATCGTGAGTATGTGCGGTACAGCGGTTTCGTGCGGGAGATCCTGGAGGAATACACCGACCAGATCGAGCCTTTCGGACTGGATGAAAACTGGCTGGACGTGACCGGCAGCTGCGGACTGTTCGGCTCGGGGGCCGCCATTGCCCGGCAGATCAGCGACAAGGTGAAGCGGGAACTGGGCATTACGGTGTCCATCGGGGTGGCGAACAATAAAATCACCGCGAAGCTGGGCAGCGATTACAAAAAGCCGGACGCCATCACCCGCATCGAGGCGGACAACTACCGCCAAATCGTTTACCCACTGCCGGTAGAGGACCTTTTATATGTGGGGCCGGCGACGAGACGAAAGCTGAACTGGTACGGCGTGCGCACCATCGGCCAGCTGGCGGCGCTGGAGCCCCGGCGGCTGGGGGAGTGGTTCGGTAAAATAGGGTATGTGCTGTCCTCCTTTGCCCGCGGCACCGACCAGACGCCGGTGGCGAAGATGGGCTGGCAGGCGGCGGTGAAGAGCGTGGGGAACTCCGCCACCACACCCCGGGACCTGGTATGCGACGAGGATGCCTGGCTGATGCTGCTGATTCTGTCGGAAAGCGTGGCGGCCCGTCTGCGGGAGCTGGCACTGAAATGCACGGTTGTGGAGATATCCCTGCGGGATACAGAGCTCGACAGCTTTACGCGCCAGCAAAAAGCGGAAAGCCCCACCGACAACTGTCTGGAGATCGCCCGTGCGGCCTTTGAGCTGTTCCGGCAGAACTACAGCTGGAGCCGGCCGTTGCGGAGCATCGGGGTGCGGGCGAGCGGGCTTGTGGCGGCCGGTGCGCCGATGCAGCTGTCGCTGCTGCGGGACGAGACCCGGCGGGACAAGCGGGAGCGGCTGGACCGGGCGGTGGATGAGGTGCGGGAGCGATACGGGTACGGCAGCCTGCAGCGGGCGCTTGTCTGCACCGACCCGGCCCTGGGCGGCATCGATCCTACCAGCCATACCATCCACCCGGTGGGATTTTTCAATGGAGGATAGGGCAGTGGAGCGGAACAGGGAAAAGCGGTATGTGGCAGTAGACGTGCATTTTTCCGCTGAGGGGCGGCTGCGCCCGCTGCAGATCGTTTTTGACGAGGGGCGCGTCTATGCCGTGGACCAGGTGCGGGACGTCTGCCGCCGGGCGGCGGATGTGGGCGGCGTGGGAGACCGCTATACCTGTGTCATTCAGGGGCAGGAGCGGTACCTCTGGTTTGAGAAAGGGCGATGGTTCGTGGAAGCGTTCAGCGAGTGAGTGGTCACAAGGAATTTCTGCGAGAAACGATACAGGCAAGGTCGCGACGAAAGGAGGTCGGGACGATTGATGTTCGACGATTATCCGCCCCTGGAATTGTTGAAGACAGTGGAGACAAGGGTGCCGTGCGGCTGTGAGATGATGGAGGACATCCACTGTGCCAACGGGCAGAAAGATATGGACAGCTGGCCGGAGTGGTGCTATGCGCCGCTGGCGGCTGCAGTCTGCGTCGCTTTGTTTGAAGGAGACCTGGGATGCAAGAACCCGGAAGAGATAATGGAGTGTGCCCTTTCGCTTGGGAAAAAACTTTTTGCGGTGGCTCCGTGGAAAAGGCGGAAAACGGTCTACATGCTGGAGCCGGCTTTAGTGGACTATGTGCTTAAGAACCGGGTGATTCTGGCACGGGTGCCCTCTATGGACCTGGTGCACCTGCCCTATGCATCCTTTTATCTCCAGGTCGATTTCCTGAGCACGGACAAATACCCGGTGCACGGAGCGTTTGTGACATTGGAATGTGACCCGGGAACAGAGAGGAAGGAGTGCCGCGTACTGTTCTTGTACAACGATGACACGTGGAGTTCCTATGCGCTTGAAATGGGAGAGCGGTCCGTGTTTGGTTCCATCCAGGCAGTGCTGGATGAGAGGCAGGAACAGGCAAACCGCCTCAAAGCAGCCGGAGAGGCGTGTGAGTTTGGGGAAGAGCAGTATTGCCAGGTGCGAAAACAGTTGGAAGGGACCATGCAGCTTGCGTTTTTCCTTTGCTTATTAGAGCATTACAAGGAGGCCGGGGCTCTCGCGGCAGTGACGCGGATCAAGCCCGTGAACGGAATGGATATATGCTACGTCCGCAAACCGGAGGATCCTGCGCTGCGGTGTATGAAAGCCTTTGCCTGCTGAGCCTCTGTGCGGCAGGCGAACGGCAACGGTGCCGTTCCTCTCGGAGAGAAACCTACCAGGGCCGGCGCGGGTGATGATGCGTCCATGGACTTTACCGCCTTCTCAATGCCATTCTCTTGTTCGTCCGTCAGCGAAAGGCCGAAGCAGGAAACATCGTCCGTGAAATGGTCTGCCGACGAAACCGGGGCCTCCCCCCGTCAGCAGGGCCGGCAGACAGCGCTGCGCACCGTATCGTCCGAGTTTGTTGCCGGTAACACCTGAAAGCGTTGCCGGCAGCAACGGCGGAGCGGGATTGACAACAAAAACAAGAGGGTATAATATTTATATATGAAGAACAATAGTATTCAAAAGGTGAAATTATGGAGCTTCTGTCCTATGAGAGTTTGATCCGGCGATTGAAAGAGCTGGATGAAGAGGCCAGTCTGCGATTTGATTCAGCCGACCGGCTGAGCCTTATCATTGTTGGCGGAAGCGCGCTTATTTTGATGGAATACATTTCCAGGGCAACGCATGATATCGATGCGATGGAGGCCTCTCAACAGTTGCAGGATCTTCTGCAAGATTATGACATAAACATGAATGTGCAGACGTATACAGACAATTTCCCGTACAACTACCTCGACAGGGTGGAGCCGCTGCCCATCAAAGGCAAAATCATTGATTTTTACACAGCGTCTTTGGAGGACATTGTGATTGCCAAATTACACTCATATCGAGATAAGGATTTTGAAGATGTTTGCTCTCCCCAAGTGCTCGAGGCACTGGACTGGGAGAAACTCCATTTTATTGCCACATCGGACGACGAGGCAAAGGCAAGTTCGATGAACGAATTTCGCCATGGAGAGTTTTTGTCGCGGTTTCAAGAGTATGAGGAACGGTACAGGCCATGAGAGAATTAACATTTGCCGGTTTTACGAAGAAGTATGTGGAAGAACTGTCGGTTGAGCACACAACCGCAATTTATAAATTGCTTCGGGAAGCTGTTACGCAAAATGCCCGGCTGAAAGAGCCGCTGTATCTCTACGCGGTATCGAACGGCCGTCTTAAAACATTGCTGACCGCCAGTAAAAAAACGGCGTTCTACGATGAGTACCTGAGGTTAAGCAAAGAATTCACCTGTCCCGAGTTATTAAATGGATTGGAAGCGGGGACAAGTGAACTGGCACAAGAATATCAGAAGGTTTGGCGATCTTTCTGCAGCGTAAAGGGAAAAGTCAAGAGGGACGAGCGTGTCAAAAACATGATGGCTGAAAAAATCAAGCGATTGCAGGAGGAAAAAGAGGTAACTACCTACCGAATTTGTAAAGACTTGGGCTTGAATAATGCAAATGTGAATCATTGGCTCAAAAACGGCTGCAATGGAAAAGTGAGCATGTCTACCGCACGAAGAGTGCTCCAATATATGGATTCTTACTTTGCAGTGCAATCCTGATTGATAAAATTCAAACATCTGTTTTATACGTCCGCAAACCGGAGGACCCCGCGCTGCGGTGTATGAAAGCCTTTGCCTGCTGAGCCTCTGTGCGGCAGGCGAACGGCGCCACACGGCGTTTTAACACAGAAAAAGCCCCCGGAGCGATCCTTTACGGATCGCCCCGGGGGTTCTCAGTATTCCGATTTACGAGAGACAGAAAAGATTTTCCTGCGCATAGCGGTCCCAGGAAGGGCGCACCGCGGGCGGCTCATGAAGGGGAGCTGTGAGCAAGCGCATCGAATCCAGCGGGGGAAGACCCAGCTGTTCGCGCACGCAGAGCAGGATGTGCAGGGTGTCGTCTGTGTCCTGCACCACGCCCACGGGCCAGCCGCAAAAGCTGCGCCAGGTAAACGCGGCGGTGTCGTTGCTCCCGGAGAAAAGCCAACCAAGACCCAAAGCAGCCGGTGCGGGCGCCGGCGCCGGAGCGTCCATGGCTTCAATCGCCTCCTCAATGTCCTCCTCCTGTTCCACGGACGCAAGGATATGGTCCCAGTCCTCCGCGCGGAGAGGGGGAAGCTTAAACTCCTCGTCATCCAGGCTGCAATTCTCCGTCTCCTGTTCACCCGGCAGCGAAAGGTCGGACCAGGGAGCATCGTCCAGCAAATGGTCCGGCGGAGCAACCAAGCTTTCCTCCGGCAGCGGGGTCAGCAGGCAATCGTGCACGTCGCAGTCGGTCACGACACCGCGGGGGAGGGGGATGCGGTCAGGGTCGGCGGGAGGCTGATACTTGGGCGGCTGTGCCTCTTCGGGAGCGGAGTCGGTGCAGTAGTTGTTGAGGAAATCCTCTCCCGCGCACTCCGTCCAGGAGATTTGCCCGTCCTGCGCGTCAAAGGCGACGGCGTAGAACGAAGATGCACATACGCAGGACATGACCAGATGAAGACCCGGAAAGTTTTCGGCAACCGTTTCGAACCAGTTGTAGGGCGGTGCGTTTACCGTCAAGAACGCGAACCGAATGGAGTCACAGTGGCTGTTCCAACCCATGTCGGGGAGTGTAACGATACTGTCAGTATCAAAGCGGCATCCCCAGTATTCATCCGCCCAGTCCAACGGCGCATCCGCAGGCTGAGGGACCATGGCGTTCAGAGCGAACAGCGGTATCTTGCCGGCAAGGGAATGGTTCACATCCCGGCGGATTTGGATGTTGCGGGTGACAAAGTGCTCCAGCTCGCAATGAGGGCCGGAAACGGACAGGACGTTGTGAAAGTAATTCGACATTTGTTTTCTCTCCTTTGGTTTGATTTTAGAAATACAAAAAGCCACCCTGCGCGTGCGATACCTAACGTAGCACGGTCGCAGAGTGGCTTTTTTACGTTGTAAAAAAGCAAAAGACCCAATCCGAACCGGTATTTCCGTGACTCGAAATTGGATCTTTTATGCTTTATGCATCTAACATAACAGAAATAAAAACGATTGTCAATACTATAAATACACTGCTTTAAAATTATTTTTTGGATTGCAGAAACAGCCACAGGATACTTCACGGATATAAATAGAAGATCTTTGCAGCGATTAGAAGTGACTTGGCCCGGGTAAATCCCAATTATTCTGGAGTTCTTCGGTGACTGTTCAGTGCAGGAAGCTCGACGGCAGATTCGATGTGATCTGCAGTGGCTCCATGCTTGGGATCAATTACCGGAGGATCGAGAGCAACAGCGTGGGCTACAAGTCGGACTATGAGATGTACTCACTGGATTTCGAGGAATTCCTGTGGGTCAAAGGCTATGACGATGCTTTCATTGAAGATATGCTGGAGCATATGCGGGATCTTGCGCCCTTCAACGAGGTACAGATGTCCGTGTGCAGCTCGCTCTTCCTTGAATACTGTATCCTGGGCGGCATGCCCGCCGTTGTCCGTGAATTCATTGCGAAAGGTACTTTTGAGGGATCGCTTGAAGTACAGAGGCAGCTTATCGTGGACTATAAGGAGGACATTCGCAAATATGCTGAGGGCATTGACCAGACCAGGATTTTGAACGTATTTAACCACATTCCCGTGCAGCTCGCCAAGGACAACAAGAAATTCCAGATTTCCAAGGTCGCCTCCGGCGCGCGTTTCCGCAACTACAGAGGATGCATTGAATGGCTGGACGATGCGGGAATGGTCAATCTCTGCTATTGTCTGAACTTCCCGGAGCTGCCGCTTCAGGGCAACTATGACGATACGAAGTATGAGCTTTACCTTGCCGACAGTGGTCTGCTCGTAGCCATGCTGGACGAGGAATCCCAGGAGGATCTGCGGGCCAACAAAAACCTCGGCGTCTATAAGGGCGCGCTTTACGAAAATGTCGTTGGCGAAGCACTGGTCAAAGCGGGATACAGGCTCTATTACTATAAACGGGACGATTCCACGCTGGAACAGGATTTCTTCGTCAGAACGGCAAGCGCCCTGATCCCTGTTGAGGTGAAGGCCAAAAACGGGACAGCTAAGTCTATGAGGACCCTGATCAGCAGCGAGAAGTATGCGGATATTCATTGCGGCATTAAGTTCACCGGCGGGAACATCGGGTATAGTGATGCTGTCTATACCTTTCCGTACTTCTGCGCTTTCCTGCTGAAGCGCTACTTGTCAAAAGCCGATGTCTGATGTCCGACCGGATCTCTGCCATGGGATCGGTATATGCTCGTAATGGTAAAAACGGACACAAAAAGCCCGTGAAGCCGCACGGATAAGCGCTGGCTTCACGGGCTTTGCTATGTTGGTAGAATGTGGTTCATTTTGCCAGGGAGTGACTGAAGTATGGCTTTCCGCTTTACGAGCAAAGCGGGAAGCAAAACAGCGTTCAATGTTCCAACCGATTGCCCAAAAACGGGCAGAACATTTGCGGCTCAAGCCCGGGCGATCATCTCGCCGTATTCTTCTTTTTCCTTTTTAATGAACTGGCGCACCGCCTCTTCCGAGGGCATGTCGGCGGAGCAGCCATGGCTGGCCACCAGCATGGCCGCCTCGGCGCTGCCCATCTCCAGGCAGTCCATGATGTCCCAGCCCTGGAGCACCCCGTTCAGGAAGCTTGCCGCGTAGCCGTCGCCGCCGCCAAAAGATTTGAGCGCTTTCACAGGGAAGGGTTTGATGGAGTACTTGCCGCCGTTGCGGGTATAGGCGGTAGAGCCCTCCTTGCCGTGCTTGATGACCACGATGGCCGCCTGCTGGCAGCACCAGTAGTCGGCGGAAGCCTGGTCGGAGCCGTCCAGCCCCAGGAATTTCTCGGTGAGGTCGAACTCTTCCCGGGAGCCCATGATGATCCGGGCGTCGCGGGCCACCATGGAGTAGTAGAGGGCGATCTCGTCGTTGCTCTTCCAGTTGTAGGCGCGGTAATCAATGTCGAAGATCACAGGCGTGCCGGTCTTTTTGGCCAGGGCCACCGCCTTCAGCGCCGCCTCGCGGGAGGGGCTTTGGGCCAGGGCGGTGCCGGAGATCAGAAGGGAACGAGCCTGGTCGATGTAGCCCTCGTCGATGTCCGCCGGGGCCAGGGCCAAATCGGCAATACCGTTGCGGTACATCAGGATGCTGCTCTCGGTGGGGGAAAGGATCTCGGTGAAGGTGAGGCCTAGGCTCTCGCCGTTTTTGCAGCGCACGATGTGGGAGGTGTCGATGCCCTCGTTCTGGAAGTAGCCGGTCACATAATCGCCGAAGCGGTCGTTGGACACCGCCGCGAAGAACCCGCACTTGCGGCCCAGCCGGGCCAGACCCACAGCGGTGTTTGCCGGCGAACCGCCCACATACTTTTTAAAGGTGGCGCTTTCCGCCAGGGTCTTGAAGTAGTCGATGGGGTTGAAGTCGATGGCCACCCGCCCCAGCAGGATCATGTCGTAGGGGCGGTTTTCGGGGAACTGAATGAGATCTTTGGTCTGTTCGGTAGCAAGCATGACGATACCTCCTCAGCAAAGGCCGATGTTGTAAAGGATGATGGCAAAGACGAGACCGATCAGGGGGATGACGGCGTTGGAGATGAACATATACACGTAGCTGTCCTTCAGCTGGGTCTTGCCCACCTCATTGGCCAGAACGATGCCGGAAGAATAGGGCATGGCGTCCAGACCGCTGCAGGCGATGCAGGTGATGCGGTGCAGGATCTGGGAGTTGATGCCGGTGCTGATCATGTAGTCCGCCAGGGTATTCCAGAAGATGGTGATGCCGCCGGAAGCGGAACCGGTGATGGCGCAGATCACGTTGATGCCCACGCAGGCCAGCAGGATGGGGTCCATGTCCAGGCCCAGGATCCACTCGGTGACCTTGGTGAAGGTGGGGGAAGCGGTCACCAGGCCGCCGAAGCCCATGATGGAAGAGGTGACGACCAGGGAATTAAAGCCGTTGCTGAAGCCGACGCCCACGGCCTTCTTGGCGGAGAATTTGTCGTGCATGAGTACCACGCCCACCAGGCAGGCCAGGGTCATGGCAGCCACCACGGCGTAGTTGGAGGGGGTGAGGAACTGCATCAGGACGAAGGCGGCCACAATGAGCACCACGATGGGGGCAAAGGCTTTCCAGACCGGGGGCAGGTTCTGGGTCTGCTTGGGGTCGTTCAGGTCAAAGATCACATCGTCCGCCGCGGCGGCGAAGTGCTCGCCCTTGGCGGCGCACACCTTGATCATTTTGGTGAAGAAAAGATAGTCCAGAATGAAGACGAACACGCCGCCCAGGATGCCGATGACGGGAGCCGCGTAGATGGTGGTGCCCAGGGCCTCGGTGGGAACCAGGTTGGGCACGGAGGGGGCGCCGGGCAGGAAGGTCATGCAAGTGGTGCCCGCCATGCAGATGGACATTGCGGGGAACAGCTTTCTGGGGATGTCGGCGTCCTTGAACAGCGCCATGCAGATGGGATACATGGTGAACATGATCACGAACACGCTGATGCCGCCGTAGGCCAGGATGGCGGTGGTCACCAGCACCACCAGCACGATCCGTTTTTTGCCCAGCTTAGAGACGATGAAGTTGGAGATGGTGGCCGCAGCGCCGCTCTCGTCCATGACCTTGCCGAAGATGGCGCCCAGGGCGAAGAGCAAAAACCAGCTGCCGGCAAAGTCCTTAAAGGCGGTGGCGTAGCTTTCGCTGATGGCGGGCCAGATGTCCATGCCGTTGAACAGGATCACCACAAAGGCCGCCGCGATGGTGGCAAGGCCCATGTGCCAGCCTTTCCATGTGAGAAAGATCAAAGTTGCGATGCCCAGTAAAATTCCGATAACGCCAAGCATTTTCTGATTCCTCCTAAAAAAATTATTTATTCGATGGCGCTTAGGGGTTCCCGGTTGTTGAAAACGCCAATGTGCCTTGCAACGGTTTGCGCGACGGCCTGCGTCATGCGCTCGCTGACCTCAAAATAAGAAGGGGAACCGCCCTCCTTTAAGCAGTCCCGCGCCGCTTTCCGCTGGGCGTCCAGCAGGGCGGTGGCGATGTTGATCTTGCGCACGCCCAACTCGATGGTGCGGCGGAAATCCGCAAAGGAAATGCCGGTCCCGCCATGCAGCACCAGCGGGCAGCCCACGGTGTTGCGGATCTTTTCCAGTATGTCGAACTGCAGTTCGGGGGCGAAGCGGTAGTTGCCGTGGGCGTTGCCGATGGCCACTGCCAGGGCGTCCACCCCGGTCTGCCGCCAAAAGGCAAGCGCCTCTTCGGGCCGGGTACAGCTGTCGCGGACCTGCCCCATGCCCTCGTCGCCCCCCACGCGGCCTATCTCCGCTTCCAGGGTCGCGCCCCGCGCCGCAGCCAGCTCTTTGGCTTTGAGGGTGAGGCGGATGTTATCCTCCAAAGGCAGGCGGGAGCCGTCGATCATCACCGAGGTGAACCCCAGCTCCAACGCTCGCTGCACGGTTTCCAGGTGCTGGCCGTGATCCAGGTGCACGGCCACCGGCACGCTCGCTTTTTTCGCGGCGTTGACCATCATCGGGGCCATCAGTTCAAAGGGCGCGTAGGGAAAACGGGACTCGGCGATCTGCAGGATCGCCGGCGTTTGGGTCTGCTCCGCCGCCTGCACGATGCCCTTCACCGCCTCCATGGTATAGGTGCTGAACGCCCCCACGGCGGCGTTCCTTCGGGCCGCCTGTTCCAGCAGCTCCTTCATGGTGCACAGCATGACCTGTTTGCCTCCTTCTTTCTCATTCCCAAAGCGAATGGTAGATCGCCAGGATGTCGGCCTTGGTCAGTTCCTTCGCGGTGTTGGCCGGGCTGCCGCTCTCCAGCGCATCGTCGGCCATCTTGTCCATCCGGGCGAAGAACTGTTCCTTGTCGATGCCGTACTCCGCCAGAGTGGGGATATGGCAGGTCTCGCAAAGGCTGCGGACCACGTCCAGGAACTTGCGGGCGGCCGCCTCGTCTTCATCCTCCGGCCGGGCCGCGCCCACCGCCCGCGCCAGGTCGCCGAACTTTTTGTAGTTGCCGTCCAGCACATAAGCAAAGCATGCTTCGTCCAGCATGGCGTTGGAGGTGCCGTGGGGCACATGGAACAGCGCGCCGATGGGGCGGCTCATCCCGTGCACCACGGTCACCGAGGCGTTGTTGAAGGCGATGCCCGCTTCCAGCGCGCCGATGGCCATTTCCTCACGGGCCTTCACGTCGCTGCCGTTCTGGTAGGCTGTCGGCAGATATTTCACGATGCGCTTGATGGCGGACAGGGCGAAGGTGTCGGACAGGCTGTTGGCCCGGCGGGAGGTGTAGGCCTCCGCTGCGTGGGTGAAAGCGTCCAGGCCGGTGGAGGCGGTGATCTTCGGCGGCACCGACAGGGTGAAGCGGGGGTCCACCACCGCCAGCTGCGGGATGAGGACGGTGCCCTTCAACAGCATCTTCACGTCTTTCTTTGTGTCGTTGATGATGGTGAACTGGGTGGCTTCAGACCCGGTGCCTGCGGTGGTGGGGATGGCCGTCATGGGGGGAGTGGGCGCCGTGATGGGCCGGCCCATGTAATCGGCGATGCTTCCGCCGCCGGTGGCCAGCGCACCGATGGCCTTCATGGTATCCAGCGCGCTGCCGCCGCCCAGGCCGATGAGAAAATCGCACCCGTCGCGCCGCCAGACTTGCAGGCCCGCCTCCACCATTTTGTCGGTGGGTTCGCCGGTGATATCCGCAAAGGTGCTGCTGGGAATGCCCGCCTTATGTAAAAGCTCTTCCAGCATGGCTGCGTGGCCCAGCTGAACCATGGAGGGATCGGTGACGATGAGCGCCCGGGTGCCGCTGGCTTTCCAGACCGGCACGGCTTCGTTCAGCGCACCTTCCCCAACAATGATTCGGGGCGGCACCAAAAAATCAAATGCCATACAGAAACCTTCCTTCTTTTGATCGAGTTATGATAAACTATTGATAACGTTATGACTATATATTATCACGCCCTGCCGGTTAGTCAATTGGCAATCCTGCCAAATCGGGGCTTTCTTTTTTGTATCTTTGTGATATACTAAAGATGTGATCAAAATAAGAAAGAAAGATTATCTTTCTATAAAGGAGGATATCATGAGAGCCGACCGCATTGACAGACTGGAAGCCTACATCTTAGAGCAGCGTTCCGTCTCGTTGGATCAACTTTGTCAGGTGTTCGGGATCTCCAAGCCCACGCTGCGCCGGGACCTTGAGGCGCTTATGCCACGACGCACCATCGAAAAGGTCTATGGCGGGGTGGTGGCGATCGCGCCGAAAAACGCCCTCGCTGAAGGGCTTACCTCCTTCTCCGAACGGAACATCAAAAACGCCGACGCGAAAGCGCGGGTGGCGCGCCTGGCTGCCGATACCATAGAGGACAACGACGTCATCTTCATTGATACCGGCACATCCACCCTGGGAATCGCCGAGCATCTGGCGGGAATCAGCAATCTCACGGTTATCACCAACAGCCTGCTGGTGGCAAGCAAGCTGCTGGCATACGACGATGTGCGCACTATCATGCTGCCCGGGACCATCAATACGCGCACGGCATCCGCCGTTGGGGACGAGTGCCAGAAATTTTTGCGCTGTTACCACATCCGAAAGGCGTTCATGGCTTGCTCGGGGGTGTCCGGCGAAGGGGTGTTCAACAATGCGCCAGAGGAATACGCGATCAAGCGAACCGCCCTGGAGCAAAGCGCGCTGCACTGTCTGCTGCTGGATTCGTCCAAGTTTGACCGTCCCGCGCTGATGGCGTACGCCTCCCTCGACCGGTTCCACTGGCTCTTTTCGGATGAGCAGCCGCCGGAACCGTATGTCAATCTGCTGCGGCAAAACCGCGTGCAGGTAAAAACCGCCACAGAGTGATCCGGGGGAAAGATCCCTCAAACCAGCGGTGGCTTCAGCACTTTGCTGGCGTTCAAAAGAAAAGCATCAAGGGCGCTTTCTCCGTGTTCGGGAAAGCGCCCCTGATGCTTTGTACGTTTGCATTGGCCTTGCCTTCGGTGAGGGCAGTGGCAGTCGGCGCTGCAACACCATGAGCAGCGGGCTGCCTGTGGCTGCCCGCCCCAGGGCCGTGCGGCAAAACGATTAGATCTGCCGCGCCGCGAAAAAGCCTTCGTGGATCGCGTCGTAGATCTGCCGCACCCGCAGGCTGTCGCCCACATGGAACACCTCCATGTTGGTGTTTTGCTCCAGCTGCTCCACCAGGTCGTGCTGCGGAACGAAGCCGGCCGCGATCACAACACCGTCCGCCGGCAGGGTGGTCTCGTTGCCCCAGCGGTCGGCCAGATGGATGGCGCCCTCCTCAACGGCCACCAGCCGCTTGCCGGTGACAATGCGGATGTCCGTCTGTGCGATCTCGATGCTGTACGCCTGGCAGGCCGAGCCGGGGTTGGCCAGGAAGGCGTCGGTCATCTCCACCACGGTCACTTCCTTGCCCTCCTTGTGCAGTTCCAGGGCGGTCTCGGCGCCGGTGATGCCGCCGCCGATCACGGCCACCCGCTGCCCGGCGGCTTTGCGGGAACCGTTCAGATAGTCGCAGGCGTAGATCACGCGGTCGCTCTCGCCGCCGGGCACCGACAGCCGGCGGGTCTTGCCGCCGTTGGCCACGATGACCGCGTCGAAGCCGCCGTTCACCAGCGTGTCATAATCCGCCTGTGCCTTGACCACGGTGATGTTGGGGTCGCGGGTGATATGCTCCTCGTAGTAATGGATCAGACGGCGGATGTTCGCCTTGTTCTCGGGCTTGCCCGCCTCGATCATCGCGCCGCCGAAGTCCCGCTTTTCATACAGCGTTACCTGATGGCCGCGGCGGGCAGCGGTCAGGGCTGCCTCGCACCCGGCAGGGCCGCCGCCCACCACGGCTACCTTCTTGCTCTCTTGTGCTTTGGTCAGCGGCTCGCACTCGAATTTGTACAGGGTGGGGTTGACGGTGCAGCGGATGGGGGTGTGGCCCAGCATGCCCTTGTCGATGCAGCCGATCATGCAGTTGATGCAGGGCTTGATGTCGTCCGCTTTGCCGCACCGGGCCTTCTTTGCCCAGGCGGGGTCCGCCAGCTGGGAGCGGCCCAGGGCCACAAAATCTCCGTTGCCCGCCTCCAGCATCGCCTCGGCCTCCTCCGGGGTGAAGATGTTGTGGCCGATGAACACCGGGATGTGCACCGCGTCTTTGATGCGGCGAGTATTCTCGGCGTTGAAGGCGTTGGGCAGCAGGAACTCCATGCAGGCGGTGGCGTGGGTGCCGCCCATCATGTTCAGGTGGGACACCCCCTCCTTCTCCAGAGCCTTGGCCACCTCGATGGTCTCCTCAATGCGGATGCCTTCCGGCTCCCAGTCCTCGGTGCTCAGCTTTACGCCCACGGGGAAATCAGGACCGCACTTTTTCTTGATGTTGCGCACGATCTCCAGCAGCAGCCGCATCCGGTTGTGGAGCGAGCCGCCGTACATGTCGGTGCGCTTGTTGTCGTGGGGAGAGAGGAAGTTGGTGGGGATGCAGCCGGCCGCGCCGTGGATCTCCAGCACCTGGAACCCGGCCTTTTTGCAGCGCAGCGCCGCGTCGCCGAATTTCTCCACCAGCTCGTGGATCTCCTCGATGCTCAGGGCGCGGGGCATTTTGAAGCCCATCTCATACCAGGGCTCGAAGGTGATGGGCGAAGCGCCAATCACATCGGCGCTGCCCACAAAGGCGGCGTCCCGGCCGGGGTGAGCCAGCTGCATCCCCGCCACGGCCCCGTGCTGTTTCAGCGCGTCCGCCAGCAGGGTGAGCCCCGCGATGAATTCGTCCTTGTCCGCCCGCAGCCCGCAGGAGGTCATGGGCACCGGCACCGCGTTATCCATGAAAATCAGCCCGGCGCCGCCCTCCGCGGCTTCGGCGTATGCCTTGATCTGACGGTCGGTAACCGTACCGTCGGGGTTGCCCAGATAGGTGCCCATGGAGTTGCGCACGATGCGGTTTTTGATCACCACATTGCCGATCCGGCCTTTTTCAAACAGCTTGGGGTAGTACTTGTTTGTCATGTCCTTGAACCGTCCTTTTCCTCAGATTGGCCCGGCCGATTGCCGGGCGCTTTTACTGTAAAACAGTATACGCCCGCGACCCCTGCGGGCGGCAAGCACCAACCTGTCCCGCTTTGTTGCGTATGCGACAACCGAATGCTATAATGTTGCAAAAGGACGGTGAACGGAGATGGACCTGCGTGTGCAAAAGACCCGGGAGAATATCCGGAGTCATTTTTTGCAGCTGCTGCGCACCTGCCCCTTTCAAGAGATCACGGTGAAGCAGCTCATTCAGGAATGCCGCATCAACCGTTCCACCTTCTACCGCAATTACGAGGACAAGTACGATCTCCTCGAACAGATCAGCCAGGAGTTGCTGGCACAGTTCTGCGAGGCGCTGCGCCCTTCGTTCGTTTTACTGAACACGTCCAGCGCGCAGCTTGTAAAACAGTGTTTTGTACCGCTTTTGGACTTTTTCTGCGAGGCGGGGCCCACCTTGCAGATCCTGCGGGCGAGGGAATTGCCCATTGACCTCTTTGGCGATATGAACAGAGAATTTGCCGCCCGGCTCTTAAAGGAGCTGGAAAAGCGTTCCCCCTTGAACGGCCAAAAACGGCTGGAGGCATCGTATTTTGCGAAGATCATCAGCGCGAACATCCTTACCACCATACTGTGGTGGCACACCGAGTGCCCGCAGGAGAGCCGGGAGAGAATATTGGACCTTCTTTCCGCCACGGTGATAAAAGGGGTCGCCCCCAGCCTGCAGGAGGACCTGCTGGCCGAAAAGGGGAGAAATTAAAGAAAGCACGTTCTTTTTGGGATATCAAGGATTTAAAAGAGGTGGCAGACCCAAACGGTCTGCCACCTCTTTTGCCGGCGGGGAGTGCGGCCGGTTTATTTTTCGTCCAGAGTCTGCGCACGGGCCTGCTGGATACGGCTTGGACTCATCAGGTGCGTCATGAACGACTCCAGAACTTGCTCATAGTCCTTGTTCTTCAGCAGGCTTTTGGCCTTTTCAAGCACGATCTTCTCCCGATCGCTCTGCAGGATGGGCATCCCTTGTTCGCGCTTAAATTCTGACACGCGGCAAACCACGCTCATGCGCTGCTCAAACAGCGCCACCATCTGGCGGTCGATCTGATCGATCTGGTCCCGCAGTTCTCTTAACTGATCCATGATCTGCTCCTTTCCTTACACGCCCATCAGCGCGCTGCCAATGGGGTAGCCGATCGCCGCCGCGGTCACGATGGAGACCGCCATAAGTATGGCTCCGTAACACACGACCTGGTTGGTGCGCATCCACCCGGATCCAATGGCAAGGGGCACATTAATGCCACTGTGGAATTGCCAAGCGATGCCGCAAGCACCGAATTCATTGTCAATTCCGGCACTGTGACCAGCGCTGCAAGCACCAGCATACTGGGCCAGTCGATGGAGATGGTCATCCAAAGGATCAGCGCGCCCGTGAAGATCCCCAGGACCTGCATCGCCGAAGCATTCAAGCCTGCGGGGGCGGGAATAAACCGGAACAGCACCATGCACAGCAGCACCGCCAGAACAGAGATCGTGCGTTTCATGATCTGCGAATTGCCTCCTTTGCCAAAAACGAATATTTTTCAAAAAGGTTTCATGGGGCCTGCTTAAAGGAACGCGCCCTGCCGCACTGTCTGTGCATCGGCCTTATCATACTGCATGGCGCTGAAGGGCGTAAGAGGAACGTGTACTTATAATGGCACGGCTGTTGTCCTATCATCAATATAAATTTTGCTTATTGTACACCAGTGAGCGAACTTTATGTGACAAGTGCAAAGCCGCCGACGGCTGATCTGCCGTCGGCGGCTTGTCTGTTGATTATCCCAAGGTGCGGTGAAAGGCCTGGTAGTTGGCGTCATCCTGGGGCGTGCAATAAACAGCGAATTCCACAGTGGAAAAAGCGCGTGCAAATTCCGGCAGCACATCCCGGTAGGCAGATGCCACCACCTCCGGCGGGTTGCAGAAAGCGCCGCAGCCGAAGGCGCCCAGGATAAGCACATCAATATCGTGCAGGGCGGCCACGCTCAAGATTTTACGCGCCCGCTGGGTGTGCAGCGAATAGATGTCCTGACGTGACAGCCGAACGGGCGAGCCGGCGCCCGGGTTCATGGCGTTGCCCGGCCGCTCCCGCAGGTTGGGGGCGGCACAGGTGATCACATCCACCGCCTGCATCTTATCTTCGGGCAGGCGCTCGGGCGCGTCGGTGTCCGTCTTGACGATCAGCACATCGGGGGTGTAGATGCAGGCGTCGGTGTAGGTGACGTCGTGCCGGTCCCGGTGCATTTTGTAGTATTTCTGCCACAGCTCATCCCCGAGCAGGCAGGGGTACAGGGTGCTGCACCGGCACAAGGCCTCCTCTTGGGCGGAGCTGCCGCGGGTGACGCCGCCGCCGGGGTTTGTGGCGGAGGCAAAGTTCAGCACGGCCACCCGCCGGCCGGCATATTTACCGGCAGCCTGCAGCGTGCGCTCCCGGGATACGAACACGCGGGCCTCACCGGAAAAGCGGACGAGCTTTTCCGCGGGCAGAGCCAATTCGCCGGGAGCATAGAACTGCGTGCTCCGGCGGGAACGCTGCACCGTCTGCTTCAGCTTGGCGTCCCGGGTGTACCAGTCGCGGGTATCCTCAAAAATTTCGATGTTTCGTTGTCGTCTGTCTATATAGGCCATGCGAGTCGCTCCTTTCCTGCTTCAAGTCTGCCACCGCTTTACCTGTTCTTCCGGGAGGTACGTATTTAAAAGAGTATCCAGTCCTTCAAGGATTGCTGCTTTTTCTCCTTCGTGCGAAAATAACAGAGCAGAAATGTTTCGGGATGCAATACCTGCAGGGCTCTCATTCACTTGCGGCCTTTGCTGAACATCGTCGGAAATTTTGCTGTTGGAGGAGCCGCAGGCGATGAGCAGCTCCATAGCAGGGCCATGTCGCACGTAGAGAGATAAATGAATCTTATGTCTCGCTTGTTTTCTATTATAGCATAAGGGCGGATCCTGCGAAGATAAACGGACAAGATTTTGCTTGCTGAGAGCAACAAATGGAGTATGCGGAGGCATCCTGTACAACTTCCAAAATTACTCCTACAATAATGTTACGGTTTAAGGCGCGGCAGCCAGCCGCGTCTTTTTCCATCTCAAAGCCGAAGCTGTTAGAATGAGAGAGTAAATGGTCTGGCACCAACATTCCTGGGCTAACACGCCCGTA
>DXBV01000006.1 GCA_019116345.1 Candidatus Allofournierella merdipullorum
AAAGCACTCCAGAAGTCTTTCACATGTTTTTGGACTTGCCTGATATCCGTGTGCACTTCATCCGTTCCTGTGAATGTATGAAAATACCGACACTGCTCGCAAGCTTCTCTTATGTTTACCACACCAGAGAGCAAATAACCTTGCGCAAGTTGGTTACTGGCAGACAACACTGCACGAAACATCTCATTTTCAATGCGCATATTTTTCTTCCGCAACCAGTTCACCAGCGTTCTATATACCAGGTCACTGCTGTATTGGATATTTTCTTTATTGGCTTGCGCAACGACGCCTTGAATATATCGTCGATAAAAACATGATTTTTTCTCCATAAGAGCCTCCCCTTCCTAATAGTAGCAGATCCCTGCTCCTACGCAGAGCCAGGGCATCCGACCGATTTCGTCTTCAACCCTGACCATCTCACCTTCGTAAGCCACGGATTCACTCGCTGAACGCTTCCACGAACCATCGCCCTTTCTCAAACCAGAGGTATCGCTCCTGCCCCTGAATGACACAGGTATAGCGGTCTCCTACACCGCCCACATCCGCCGCCCGGCGGCAGACGTCCCGCACTTGGTCCACGGCATAGACGCGCTCCTCGTCAAAAATAATCTGCAGCGGACGCAACCGTCCCTCAGCGGAAAAATGCACGTCTACTGCCACGTACCGCTTTTCCCTGTTCCGCTCCACTGCCCTATCCTCCATTGAAAAATCCCACTGGGTGGATGGTGTGGCTGGTGGGGTCGATGCCGCCCAGGGCCGGGTCGGTGCGGACCAATGCCCGCTGCAGGCTACCGTACCCGTATCGCTCCCGCACCTCATCCACCGCCCGGTCCAGCCGCTCCCGCTTGTCCCGCCGGATCTCGTCCCGCAGCAGCGACAGCTGCATCGGCGCACCGGCCGCCACAAGCCCGCTCGCCCGCACCCCGATGCTCCGCAAAGGCCGGCTCCAGCTGTAGTTCTGCCGGAACAGCTCAAAGGCCGCACGGGCGATTTCCAGACAGTTGTCGGTGGGGCTTTCCGCTTTTTGCTGGCGCGTAAAACTGTCGAGCTCTGTATCCCGCATGGATATCTCCACCACCGTGCATTTCAGGGCCAGCTCCCGCAGACGGGCCGCCACGCTCTCCGACAGAATCAGCAGCATCAGCCAGGCATCCTCGTCGCACACCAGGTCCCGGGGTGTGGTGGCGGAGTTCCCTACGCTCTTCACCGCCGCCTGCCAGCCCATCTTCGCCACCGGTGTCTGGTCGGTGCCGCGAGCAAAGGAGGACAGCACATACCCTATTTTACCGAACCACTCCCCCAGCCGCCGGGGCTCCAGCGCCGCCAGCTGGCCGATGGTGCGCACGCCGTACCAATTCAGCTTTCGTCTCGTCGCCGGCCCCACATATAAAAGGTCCTCTACCGGCAGCGGGTAAACGATTTGGCGGTAGTTGTCCGCCTCGATGCGGGTGATGGCATCCGGCTTTTTATAATCGCTGCCCAGCTTGGCGGTGATTTTATTGTTCGCCACCCCGATGGACACCGTAATGCCCAGTTCCCGCTTCACCTTGTCGCTGATCTGCCGGGCAATGGCAGCTCCCGAGTCGAACAGCCCGCAGCTGCCGGTCACGTCCAGCCAGTTTTCATCCAGTCCGAAGGGTTCGATCTGGTCGGTGTATTCCTCCAGGATCTCCCGCACGAAGCCGCTGTACCGCACATACTCACGATAATGAGGCGGGACAATGATGAGGTCCCGGCAGCACTGCTGTGCCTGCCAGATTGCCATGCCGGTCTTGACCCCCATCCGCTTGGCAGGATAACTCGCCGTGAGCACGATGCCGTGGCGGGCCTCCGGGTCGCCACAGACGGCGATGGCCTTTCCTCGCAGGCGCGGCTGTTCCTGCATCTCCACCGAGGCATAAAAACAATTGCAGTCACAGTGCAGGATTTGCCGCGCTCTCATTGCTCTCACCTCCGTCAGCCTAATTATAGTTCTACAAAATCATTATTTCAATCGTTAATTTCAATAATTTTGTAGAATTTTATTGCACTGGTGCTTTATAAAGGGTATAATAGAGGTGAGGTGATGGCAGGATGTTATGGAATGAGCGGCTGGCAATGATGCGCAAGGAACTGGGCAAAAGCCAGGAGCAGGTGGTGCGGGAGATGGCACTGTACCTGCCCCAGGGCGAAACAGTGAGCGTGGGTGCGCTGTCCTCCTGGGAGGTGGGCCGCACCCAGCCTAAGATCCACCACGCGCTGGCCCTTGCAAAGGTGCTGAACGATATGGACGTAAGCTGTCTGTTCGCCACCGGCTCACTGTGCGGCGGGCTGAACGACGACGGCCTGTTCATGCTGGCCGAATACCGCCGGCTACTGCTGGAGTCGCCTCGCTTCCGGGTCCAGCCACCGCCGCCTCAGCGGCGTACCATTCCCATTTACCTGCAGGCGGCGTCCGCCGGCACCGGCCAATTTCTGGACGACGAAGCAGCCGAGGAGATAGAGGTGGACGAATCGGTGCCGGCCAGCGCCGAGTTTGGCGTGCGGCTGGCGGGCGATTCCATGACGCCCCGCTTTACGGACGGGCAGATCGTGTGGGCCCGCCGGCAGCACACCGCGGAAAGCGGCGAAATTATCCTGTGTTATTACGACGGCCAGAGCTACTGCAAAAAACTCCGCATTCGGGACGACCAGCCGGAACTGGTGTCCCTGAACCCCCGCTACCAGCCCATCCCGGTGCAGCCCGAGGCGGAGTTCCGGATTTTCGGCGTAGTAGTGGGCTGAAAAGCAAAAGGAGGATGAGCGGCCATGTGCGGACGGTATCAGTTCAGTGTGGGGCGGAGCGAAGATTTACTGCGCATCGCGCGGGACGTACAGCGCCGCAGCGGCGAGGGCGCGCAGCTGCCCCTGCCCGATGGGGACGTCCGTCCCGCCCAGCGGGCGCCGGTGCTGGTGTGCCGCGGCGGCAAGGTAGTGAGCGAACTGCAGACCTGGGGCCTGCCCGGGCCAAACGGCCGGCTCATTATCAACGCCCGGGCGGAGACGGTCACCCAGAAGAGCCTGTTCCGTCGCAGCATTGCCGCTCGTCGCTGTGTGGTGCCCGCCACGGCCTTTTACGAACGGGACGCTGCCCGCCGAGCGTACACCTTCTCCCTGCCCGGCAGCCCACTCTGGCTGGCCGGCATCTACGACAATGTGGACGGCGAGGACCGGTTCGTCATCCTAACCACCGCGCCAAACGCCTCGGTGAGCCCCATCCACGACCGAATGCCCCTAATGCTGGCGCGTGGCGACATCCGCCCCTGGCTCACCGACCCGGCAGCGGCGCTGGCGCTGTTGGCCGCCACTCCCCCTCTATTAGAGCGGCAGGCGCAGGACGGGCAGATGGGGATGGAGGAGCTTTTGAACAGCAGGTGAATGGTTTTCTTCTCAGATATATGGACAACGCCCCCGGATGCAAATTATTGTATCCGGGGGCGTCTATCGTTCATCAACGCTATTTGTTTACCGATTCTCCACCTGGCGGTCTATGCTTATGGAATGCAGCAGCTCTTCTTGAAACTTTATTTCTGCCACGCTGATCTGGCACAAGAAGGTTTCATAGTCCACGCTGTTCCCCGGAATAAGCAAACCATGCTTTATAACGCACATATCCTCTCGGCGCTTCACATTTTTCTCGTATGTAGTGCCGCTATTTACCCACAGAATGTGTTCCTCCGCCACTTGTGTACTTTCCGGATAGAAGTAAAATCCTTTCTTGGCGTCAAACCGCAGCATATAAGCCAAGACCTGCAGATAGTCTTTATTGCCAATATTTTCGGCAGGTTTGTATTTCGCGTCACCAATCACACGATTCTGGCTGTCCCGGCTAATAAAGTCAGGATATATCAATCCGGCCTTTCCGGCAAACAACCGCTGCGCACCTTGTCCCACCCGATTCATTGGATGATAAAATACGTCCTCAACCAGCAGATTGACATACTCTTCCCATAACCAGGCACCATCAAACAAAATCCCATACACTTGTTTTGTGCCTAAGCCGATTTGATGTTTTTGGTGTTGCAGAATCAGCAGGCACAGGTGCTGGAGATTACGATACTCGCGATAATATGCATGCCGAATCGGTGTTTTCTGGTTTATGGCCACAATCTTTTGCTTATCGTGAAAACGGTATTTAGGCGTTGCATCCACAATCAGAGACACTTCTTCTTTTGCTTTTAAAAGGATTTGCATGCCATAAGGCCTTCTTCGGATAAATTCTATCGCGTGTCGCACCAGTTCCGTCAAGTCATTGTCATATGCATACTCCCGTCGACTGTACGCGATATTCCCAACAAACGGCGTGTTTTGAGAAATATGCCGTGGAATCTCCATACTCCCTGCTACATGACTGTCATTGTACTGGTTGCGGATATGATGATGGCCCGCACTGAAAAGCTAGAGGTGGAGCTGGGCGGCCAGGTGGTGCCGGTGACCTACGTCCATGGTACCCTCGATAAATCGAAACAGGAACATCTGGTGCAGGGCAGCAAAGCCCGGTTCTACTACCAGTGCAGCCAGCCCACACAGGGCATTGATATCCGGCTGGGCAAGCGGGTAATTGCCACCGCCCAGTTGGGGGAAGTTTGGCATCGGGAAGATGGCAGCCCTCTCTGCCGTCATAACAGCTACAACGATTTTGTGGGAGAACTGATTCTGCCGGAGCTTCCCCGGGGCATTCTGGCTACTCTCAACAACAAAACCGGCATCGACCGCAACGACCCGGATTGGGATGTGGTCTTTGAAACGCTGGCGGATTTCCCGCCGCAGAAAAACGCCGCCGCACTTAGCGAGGAGGAACTGAAAAAGAAGTGGATGAAAATCCTCAAGGCCGCCAATCCGGAGGACGAAGTGACCAGTGAGATCTCTGTCTGGCCCACCGGCACCCGCGTGGATGTGGTGGCCAAAGGGGCGAACGGGAAATGCGACATCTATGAACTGAAGACCCGCAAAGCGGAACCACAGGACCTGTACCAGCTGCGGATGTACTGGGACGGCTTGGTACTGGAGGGGATTCAGCCCACCCGGGGGATTCTGCTGGCAGCCAAATATAATGACGCCATCCGGGAAATGGTAGAGCAACTGAACAGCCTGCCGACACCCGCTCTGCCGGATGGTACGCCGAGTCAGCCCTACCGATTTTTGCTGGCCACCCATCAGGAAAAGGAACTGTCTGTATAATAAGGAGGAAATGAGAAATGATTCTGGATGCTATCTATAGCGGGGATTTCCGACCCGAGCAAATGGGCTTTATGGATGACGAAAAGTACCAGGATGCCATGCAGGAAATCCGCCGCTGCCACGCTACGCTGATGGAAAACATCGACAAGGAGGATAGCCTGTTTCTTGAACAGCTGCTGGCAGAAGCAAAGCGCGCTGAGGCCATCGCCTGTTCCCGCAGCTTTCAATACGGGCTTTCAGCCGGGCTCGTACTGATGCAGGAAGCGCAGGCTCTGGTGCGGGAGCAGAGTGTTACCGAGGTGCTCATAAAATCCAAGCATCGGTGTACAAGGGGTACAAACGAGATAAAATAGAAATGAGGGACGATAGAGCGGAAATGTCAGATTTTCCACTCTATCTGAACACGGTCGCTGGTGGCCTTGATTGTAGAAATCAAGCCATCGGCGGCTTTTCTTTTGTCGTCAAAATCTATGCTCTCCCAGTTGTCGAGATAATAGGACAGTTTCTTTATCTGCTGGGGCGATATGGTTTCGACGCTCAAATCGGCTATTGCTTTTGAAATGGTCTGACGGCGGGTGTCCAGTTCTTCGATTTTCTTGTTGGCGTAAGCAAGTAAGGTCGCATTGGCTCCGGTCAGCGTGTCCAGCAGTTTTTCAATTTCTGCCTCCACCTGTGCCAGCTCTACTTGATAGGCTGTCAGCTTCGGATTGACCTTTTCCTCTTGGCCGTGGAGTATCTGAAAATCTTTGAACTTCTCCTGCATGGCTGAAAAAATGAATTGTTCAAATTCTTCTTTGCGGATTTTTCCGCAGCCCGGACAGCCTTTGTTTTCCGTCCGTTTGGTGCAGCGGAAATAGCCTGTGCTGTTTGGTACATGGGTGGCTTTCAGCGCATACCCACAATGCCCGCATTTGATTTTTCCGGCCAGCCAGGTGTTTTTCGGTTTCCGCCCCTGTTGGAAGGTGGTATTTGCCATGAGCTTTTTCCGGCATTTCAACCATGTGTCAGAGGGGATCAATGCTTCATGGGGAGCAATAACAAGTATCTGATCTTTTAGGCACCTGTCCTTGTCCTCCTTCACATCCCGCCCCTGATAGAGATAGCAGCCGTTTGTTCCGGCAAAATCGGAAGCGTCATTGACAATCGCCGCACCCTGGCTCTTGAAAAACTCGTACAGTTCCAAGTCGGCCTGTGCGTAAACAGGGTTCCGTAAAAGCTGGGAAAGGAAACTCCGAACCATTGACTTTTCGTAAATCTTGATACCCTGTTCCTCAAAGTAGCGGGTAATGTCTCCGAAAGAGGTTTCCGGCTCGGCGTACATCTCAAACATCAGCCGTACATGGTCGGCGGCTACGGGGTCGGCAACCATCTTTTTTGTACGGATACCCTCTACCACGGTGGGCTCCAACTGATAGCCGTATGGAGCCTGC
>DXBV01000048.1 GCA_019116345.1 Candidatus Allofournierella merdipullorum
TTGGGCCGGGCGGAGCATTTTTCTCAAAGCCGCCCTTTTCTTTGCCCGGGCGGCGCTGGGGCCCGGGCAGTTTGGGCGCGGGGTGGCCGCGTCACCGTCCGCCGCCGCACGCGGCGTTTCGGACACGCTGCACTCGCACCGTGCAGCGTGTTCGCTCCGAGGCGCACTACGCGGCGGCAGTGCCGCGTCTGGTTCGGCCGGCATCGGGCGGCGGGCCGGGCAAAGCGGGGAAGAGCGCCGCCCTGATTTGACGGGTATCTCATTGTCCCGGCGCCGCCGTGGCAAAAAAAGTGCCTCCCCGTGTTTGCGGACCACGGGGAGGCGGTTAAGGGGTATCGCTTTGGTGTGAGGAGGAATCATGTACAGAACAACGGTTGCGGCTCCGTGTTCTGTGATTTTAGTATACCCATAACATAAGGAAGAATTTTGAAGGCTCTGTTAACTTTTTGTGAATCCTCGATTTTGACTTTTTTCGCGCTCACACCCGGCCGTAGATGCCTTTCACGCTCACTTCGCCGCTGAGCACGTGCCGCAGGCCGCCCTCGGCGGCCACCACAAGGCGGCCCTGCTCGTCCACCGTCTCAGCCACACCCTCGCCGCCCTCGAACCAGACCTGCCGGCCCAGGTTCACGCAGCGGGGCAGATAGTCCGCCCGCAGGGGGCCGAAGCCCTCGCGGTAGAAGGCTCGCAGGTCCGCGTCCTCGATGAAATGGCGGCTGAGGCTTTCTGCCAGCCGCCGTGGCGCGTCGGGGGGCAGGGAATGGCCCAGATGCCCCGCCACGCTCACCCCGTGGGGCAGGCCGGCGGCGGCGAAGAACTCTGCCGTCTGGGAAAGGTTCACCCCAATGCCGCTGACGAACGCGCCGCCAAAGCCCTCGCAGAGGATGCCCACCGCCTTTTTGCCGCCCAGCAGCAGGTCGTTGGGCCACTTGAGGGCGCATTCCACCCCGAAGCACTCCTCCAGCGCCCGGGCCGCCGCCAGCCCCGAGGCCAGCGACAGACAGGCCGGATCGGCCAGCGGCTCCTTGAAGAGGATGGTGTAATACAGCGCCTCGCCGGGCGCGTTCTGCCACACATGGCCCCGCCGGCCCCGGCCCGCAGTCTGGCAGGTGGTCCACACCGCGTCAAAATGGCCCATCCCGGAGAGATGGGCCTTGCAGTAGAGATTGGTGCTGTCCGCCTGGGGCAGCGCCGTCAGCTTCGGCTCACTCATAGTCCGGCATCTCCAGATGCTCGAACACCGGGGCCTTGCCCTCCTCCACCGTGATGCGGCCGTAGGTGGGCCGCCCGCTGCGGGGGATGGCCGCGCTGCCCGGGTTGAACAGGGTCACCTTGTCCAGCTGGACCAGGTCCGGGCAGTGGGTGTGGCCGAAGAGGGCCACGTCCGCGCCCCGGCAGATGGCATTACGGGCCAGGTCGTCGTAGGAGTATTTCACGTTGTACTGGTGGCCGTGGACGTAGTAGAACAGCACGCCCTCGAAGGCCACAAGGCCCTCGCCCGGCTCCAGCGCGCCGAAATCGCAGTTGCCGTGCACCGGGTACACCGGCATGGGCAGGGCGTCCTGCACCTTTTCCAGGTCTTTGCAGCCGTCGCCCAGGAAGATGAGGGCGTCCGCTTTGGGGTTCTTGGCCGCCACCCGGGTGAAGGCGCTGGCCGAGCCGTGGGTGTCGGAAAGTACAAGGATGGTCTTCATTCGTTTTCCTCCTGCCGCGTCAGCAGCCGGTAGATCTGGCTTTTGCTGAACGGGGTGTTCTGGGCCGCCTGCTTCGCCGCGGCGCTGGCGCTCATGCCGCCCTCCATCAGCTCCCGGGCCTTTTGGGCCGCCTCGTCCAGCGTGGGGGGCGCGGGCTGTGTCTCGGCGGGGGACGCGCCGGCCATCACCAGCACGTACTCACCCCGGGGATTATTGGTCTCGTAATACTCCACCGCTTCGCCCAGGGTGGTCTTGACCACCTCTTCGTGGAGCTTGGTCAGCTCCCGGGCCAGGGTGATGCTGCGGTCCGGGCCGAAGGCTTCTTGCAGATGGCCCAGGGTCATGCGCAGCTTGTGGGGCGCTTCGTAGAAGATGACGGTGCGCTCCTCGCCTTTCAGCTGCTCCAGCCGCTCCCGGCGCTGGCGCAGATTGGTGGGCAGAAAGCCCTCGAACACAAAGCGCCCGGTGGGCTGGCCGCTCACCGCCAGGGCGGTGACGCAGGCGCTGGCCGCCGGCACCGGCACCACCTTGATGCCCTCGGCCAGCGCGTCGGTGACGATGACCTCGCCGGGGTCGGAGATGGCGGGCATGCCCGCGTCGGAGCACAGGGCGCAGTTCTCGCCCGCCTGGATGCGGTCCAGGATGTAGCGGCCCCGCTCCTTGAGGTTGTGCTCGTAATAGCTCACCAGCGGCTTTTTCAGCCCCAGGTGGTTCAGCAGTTTCAGGGTGACCCGGGTGTCCTCGGCGGCGATGAAGTCCACGCTGCCGAAGGTGGCGGCGGCCCGGGGGGTCATGTCCTCCAGGTTGCCGATGGGGGTCGCCACGATATAGAGTGTGCCGGCCATGGGCCTCACATCCCTTCCCGATAGATTTTTTGAAGCTGGGCCGAGGGGCGGCCGCCCTCGTCCTCCATGAACACGTCCGGCTCAAAGCGCAGGCCGGGGCGGCGGTTCTTCTGGGCCTCCACCAGCACCAGCCAGGGCACGTCCCCTGCCTTCTGCTTGGCAAAGGCCGCCCGCTTGGGCTCCAGCCCCGCCGCCGACAGCACCGCGCACACCCGGGCGAACTGGTCCGCCCGGTGGCAGAGGGCGAAGCGCCCGCCGTCCCGCAGAAGGGCGGCCGCCGCGGCGGCCACCTGCTCCAGGGTGCAGCCGCCCTCGTGGCGGGCGGTGGCACGGGCGGACTTGGGGCTGACGAAGCCCCCGGTGAAGTAGGGGGGATTGGCCGCCACCAGATGGGCAAGGCCGTCGCCCCGCAATTCGTTCAGGTCGGCGCAGACCGGCGTGATGTGGGCCAGGGCCGCGTCTTCGGCCAGGGCCTGTTCCAGCAGGGAAGTGCCCTCCGGGTCCACCTCCACGGCGCGGCAGGGGCCGCGGTGGCCCAGGTCGTGCCAGCGCAGGGCCACGATGCCGCAGCCGCTGCACAGGTCCACCGCCGTTTCCGCCCGCCGGGGGCGGGCAAAGCCGGAGAGGAGCATCGCGTCGGTGCCGAAGCGGTGGGCCCGGCTGATGCAGACCTTTGTGCCGTGGGCCAGAGTTTCCACCGAGACTTCCACGCGCTTTGCCTCCCTTCGCGTATTTTTATACCATGACACGCAACCAAAAAAGCGGCGGGTGCAAGGCCCGCCGCTCTTTTTTGTGCTTTGCCGGCGAAAAGGCTGATCAGCCCTCTTCGATGGCGCCAACGGGGCAAGCGCCGGCGCAGGTGCCGCAATCGATGCAGGCGTCCGCGTTGATCTCGTACTTGCCGTCGCCCTGGCTGATGGCGCCGACGGGGCACTCGCCCTCACAGGTGCCGCAGGAAACACAGGAATCGGTGATCTTGTAGGCCATGGTCATTCTCTCCTTTTTCTCCGCGCCATAGATGCCCGGGTAACGGGGCGGCCTGCGCGGCGAGCCGCATGCCCGGAGCAAAGGGGGCACGCCCCCTTTATGCAATTATTGTAGCATAAAATCAAAAAAGAACAAGGGGAAATCCTGAAAAATCAGGGCTGGTCCGGGTCGGGGGCCTTGGGAGCCCGCTTGCCGCCCCGCAGGTAGACGCACTCGCTGCGCTTGTAGTATTTGGGGGCCAGCGCCTCGCTGGCGAAGCGCACCTTCAGCATGCCGCTGACGGGGTTGGCCTCGATGACCACGCCCTCGCCGTCCGGCGTGCGCACCACGCTGCCGTTCATGGGGGTGATGCTGTTCAGATACTCATAGGCCTTGTGCTCGTAGGAAAGGCAGCACATCAGCCGCCCGCAGGCCCCGGAAATTTTGGCCGGGTTCAACGACAGGCCCTGCTCCTTGGCCATCTTGATGGACACCGGCTGGAAGTCCTTCAAAAAGCGGCTGCAGCAGAAGGGCTGGCCGCAGATGCCAAGGCCGCCCTTCATCTTGCTCTCGTCCCGCACGCCGATCTGGCGCAGCTCGATGCGGGTGTGCAGAGCGCCGGCCAGGTCCTTCACCAGCTCCCGGAAGTCCACCCGGCCATCGGCGGTGAAGTAGAAAAGAATTTTGGAGCGGTCCAGGTTGTACTCCGCCTCCACCAGCTTCATCTCCAGCTTGTGGGCGGCGATGCGCTCGTTGCACAGCTCGAAGGCGGCCTTCTCGTCCGCCCGGTTCTTTTCCATCCGGCGCACGTCCACCGAGTCGGCCATCCGCTGGATGGGCTTGAGCTCCCGGCTCACCTGGCTGTCCGGCACGTCCCGGGGGCCGGCCACCACCTCGCCGCACTCGGTGCCGCGGGCGGTCTCCACCACAACGTAGTCCCCCTCCTTGACGTCAAAGCCGGTGGGGTCGAAATAATAGGCCTTTCCGCTGGCCTTGAAGCGCACTGAAATGACTTTTTTCATGGGGTCAACTCTCTTTGCCCGGCCGCCGGGCGTGGGTGTCAGGTCCCTTGCCCGCGGCTGGTTTTGGGCAAGAGCGAAAGAGGGAAGAAGAAGTTGGGGGACAGCTCGTCCGCCCGAAAGAAAAACACAAGCCGCGCCGGGAAAGGCCCGGGCGGAAAAAACGCACAGAAAGGCGGGGCCGGCGTTCAGCCGGCCGCATCGCAGAGTTTCGCCGCCAGCAGGGTGAACAGCAGCTTCTGGTTGAGGCTGCGGTCCATGCCGCGGCGCACCTCGCCGCAGCCTTCGGCGCAGCGGGCGGCAGCGGACAGGGGCAGGCCCAGGCCCTCGGCCCCTTCCAGCACGGCGGCGGCCACGCAGGCCAGGTCCTCCAGCAGGCGGGCGGCGGCGGGGCGGTCCTTTTCCACGGCGGCCAGCAGCCGCATGGTCTCGTAGCGGTCGGCTTTGCCCACGGCCTTCGCCAGCTCCAGGGCAGCGTCCAGGCTGCGGCGGGCGGCGGGGTCGGTGGCGGCGGCCTTTGCGGGGCCGATGCGCCCGGCGTAGACCCGGGCCAGCAGCGCCGCGTCGGGGCAGCCGGGGCAGGTTTCTTTGAGATAGGCCTCGCACTGGGCCGTGGTCACCGGGCACAGAAGGAACAGGCCGCAGCGGCTGCGGATGGTGGCCAGCACGGCGGCGGCGCTGGGCGCGGTGAGGATGAACAGCACCCCGGCAGGGGGCTCTTCCAGAACTTTGAGCAGGGCGTTGGCGGCGGAGGGGTTCATGCGGTGCGCGCCGTAGAAGATGACCACCCGCCCCGCGGCGGAAAGGGCCGTCTCATAGACGAGGCTGCGCACCTGACGGGCCTGGCCCACCAGGATCTCTCCCCGCTGGCCCTGGCCCCGCACCTCGATGCACTCGCTGCTGCGCCCGGCCAGCACCGCCTCGGCGGCGTCGCCCCCTTCGGGGAAGAGGAAATCGGCCGCGAGGCACCGGGCGGCAAAGCCCGCGCCGCAGCCTTCTTCGGCGCACAAAAGCACACTATTGGAAAGCCGCCCTGCCTGCAGGGCGGCCTGAACGCTGTCTTTAAAGGCTTCGTTGCCCCGGATGCGGCTGAGCATCACAGCTTTTCGAAGCGCTCCACGTTGGTGACGAAGATGGTGGCGCCGCCCACGGTGACCTGCAGCGGATAGGCGGTGGCCACGCCGATGCCGTAGCTGGCGGTGCTGGGCACGACCTCGGTGCGCTGCTTGCAGTGCTGGGCGATGATCTGGATGCAGGGATCCACCTTCTCATCGTCGGTGCCGATCATCAGGGTCATGTTGCCGGCCATCAGAAAGCCGCCGGTGGTGGACAGACGGGTGACGGAGAAGCCCTCCTGGATGAGGTGGTTGCAGACCTGTTTCGCGTCCTCTTTGTTGACGATGGCAGTGATGAGTTTCATGGACTATACCCCCTTTTGGCCCCGCCACGGGGGGCGGCGCCTGTTTTTGTGCTTTCATTATACCACACTCCGCCGCGGATTTCCACAAAAAACGGCGCGCCCAAAGCGGGCGCGCCCCTTGCAAGGTGTTCTTGTCTCAGCGGCCCCGCCACTGGTTCTCCCACTCGCGGCGGCGACGGCGGGTCTCGGCGTCATTCTTCAGCCGGCGGAAGATGTCCGGCCCGAAGAAAACAAGGAAGTTCACAAGCCCCAGCACGGTGGCCAGCGCCTGGGTGAACTGGAAGGTGATGAGCAGAAACGCCACCTGCAGCACATAGAGGCCGCCGGCGATCCAGCCCAGCCACTTCACCTTCACCGGCAGCACGAAGAAGAGCATCAGCTGCATGTCGGGGAAGAGCCAGGCGAAGGCGAAGAAGAGGGAATAGAACAGCGCCTCGCTGCTGCCCCAGCCGGTGAGCAGGCAGGCCACCCAGGCCCCCGCCATGCCCAGCAGGAAGTAAACGTCGAAGGTGAAGGCTCCCCAGGCCCGCTCCAGCGAGGTGCCGATCCAGTAGACGAGGTAGACCTCCAGCGCGAAGAACAGCGGGTTCATGGTGAGGGAGGGGCTGAACACGAAGCTCACCAGCCGCCACAGCTGCAGGTGCATAAGGCCCGACCGGGTGAGCTGCAGCAGATAATACACATTGCTGTTCACCAGCATGATGACCAGCCAGGCGGCGATCTGCCCGCCGGCCACCACCAGCATCAGGTTCTTCGGCGCTTTGCGGCCGTAGCGGTATTGCATTTTTGCAAGCCAGTTCATGGCGTGTGTCCTCCTTTGGGGCGGCCGGGGGCCGCGTGTTGTTTTTTTGTTGTGTGAGGCTGCGGGGGCACTTTCACCCGCATTTTTGGCATTTTGGGGCTTTCCATTCAACAAAAAGTTAATGGACCTTGAATTTTCCGCCCCGAATGTTGAAAACTAATGGGTTGAGCAGGGGTTCTTAACACTTTCAACAGAGTTTTCAACATTTCTGTGGAAAGTCGGGGTTTATACACATTGTAAACGGAATGGGCCCTGTTTGCAAGAAAAATGGAGAATTGATGTGGTTTCAGCCGGTCTTTTCGCCCACTTCCGGGGCGCGGAAGCCCTCGCCGAACACCTCGCTGGCCTCGCAGATCATCACCAGCGCCCGGGGGTCCACCCGGTGGGCCGCCGTGCGCACCTTGAACACCTCGTTGTTGGAGCAGGCGCACATCACCATCCGCCGGGCAAGGCCGGAATAGCTGCCGGTCACGTCCACCAGGGTGCTGCCCCGCTCCACCGCCGCGTCGATGGCCCGGCTCACCGCCTGGCCCTCGTTGGTGATGACCAGCACCAGCTTGCCGCTGCCCGCGCCGTAGATGATTTTGTCCATCACGATGGTGAGGGCGAAGGCGCTGACCATGCCGTAGAGCGCGGCGTCGATGTCGCCGAAGGCGGGGATGCCCAGCAGGATGACCGACGCGTCGATGGCAAGGCTGAGGTTGCCGAAGCTGATGTGGGGGGCCTTGCGCTTGGCGGCGTGGATGAGGAAGTCCGACCCGCCGGTGGAGGAGCCTCTCATATAAATAAGGGAGAGCCCCGCGCCCATCAGCACGCCGCTGAAGCCCGCCGCCAGCAGGCGGCTGCCCTCGTAGACGGGGAAGAGGGGCAGCACGAAGTCGATGATGACGGTGCTGATGACCATGGTGCGCAGGCTTTTGAGGAAAAACCCGCGGCCCAGCGTGCGCCAGGTGAGCAGCACCAGGGGCACGTTCAGCGCCAGGGTGACCATGCCCACCGGCAGGCCCCACAGATAGTTGATGATGAGGGCCATGCCCGAAAGGCCCCCGGTGGCAAAGCCGCCCTTGAGGGCGAAGGTGTAGACCCCCACCCCCATGAGAAAGCTGCCCGCCAGGTCAAAGGCCAGGTCGGTGGCGTGTTCCTTCCAGCGGGACGTTCTGCGCTTCATGGTCAATGGGGACCCCTCCTTTTTTGCGGGATACAGTCCCATTATATCCTATGCCGGGGCAAATGAAAAGCGGCGCTCCCGGCAAGGGGAGCGCCGCGCGCTTTTTGAAAAACTCACAGAAGGAACAGCCGGATGAGGCCCAGGGCGAACAGCACCTGGCACACGCCCACCGACAGGCCGTAGCCCAAAGCCCGGGGACCCTCCTTGACCAGGTCCCGGAACTTGACCCGCATGCCGATGGCCGCCAGGGCGATGATCTCGAACTGGCCGCTGACGAACTTGGCCGCCGCGCTCACCGGCGCGGGCACCACGCCCAGGGTGTTCAGCACCGCCATGATAAAGAAGCCGATGATGAACCAGGGCACACCGGCCTTGACGCCGCCCGCCGCCTTGCCGCCGGCGAAGAGGCTGCCCTCCTCCTCGGGGTTGAGGCGGGAGAAGGCCAGCGCCACGAACACGATGAACACGATGCGGATGATTTTGAAGATGGTGGCGTCGGGCACGAACTCCGGCCCCACCAGGCCGGCGGAGGCGATGACCTGGCCGATGGACTGCATCACGCCGCCGATCATGGCGGTGGTGGGCAGCATGGCGTGGTTATAGACAAGGCCGGTGATGACCGGCAGCAGCACCATCAGCACGGTGCCGGTGACGTTGACGATGGTGATGGAGATGCCCTTGTCCTTGCTGTCGGCCCCCACCACCGGGGAGACGGTGGCGATGGCGCTGGAGCCGCACACCGCGTTGCCCGCGCCCATCAGAAGGCAGAACCGCCGCCCGAAGCCGAAGCGCCGGCCGATGAGGTAGGCGGCGGTGATGGTGAGGGCCATCTGGCAGACGATGAAGCCCACGCCGGAAAGGCCCACGGCCACGATGTCGCTGAGCACCAGCGTCGCGCCGGTGAGGACGATGGAATATTCCAGCAGGCTGCGCTCGGAGAACTTGGTGCCCGCGTCCATGCCGGGCTTGTTCAAAAAGGTGTTGCCGCACACCATGCCGATGCCGATGGCGAACAGCGCCGCGCCCACCGAAGGCACGAACTTGGCGATGCCCTGGGCGATGAGCCCGATGACGAGACAGGCCAAAAAGCCCGGCGCTTTTTTCAAAACTTGTTCCTTCACCATTGCGTTTTTCCCCGTTCCTCTTGATTTTTTGCCCCCTTGCGGGGCTGGCACGCCTTGATTATACGGCCCCTTTCGTATAAAATCAATTTAGAGATAGCCATTAACTTATCAACAATTCTTATAGTTTTTCACAAAAGGGGGAAGGGCCCGTGTTGGACCCGAAACTGACCACATTTCTCACGCTGGTGGAGGAAAAAACGACGGTGCGCTGCGCCGAGGCGCTGCACCTGAGCCAGCCGGCGGTGACCCAGCACATCCGGGCGCTGGAAGCGGAGTACGGGGTGAAGCTGTTCGCCAAGGAGGGCCGGCGGCTGACCCTGACCGAGGCGGGGGCGCGGTTTTACCGGCTGGCGCGGCGGCTTCCGGCCATGGAGGCCCAGCTGCGGGCGGCGCTGACCGAGGGCCAGGCCGCGCCGCTGCACTTCGGGGTGACCCGCTCGATCGGGGAGGGGCTGATGCCCCGGCTGGCCCCGGCGCTGCTGGACGCGCTGCCCGCGCGCCGGCTGGAGATGCGGCTGCAGAACACCCGCACCCTTTTGGAAGAGCTGGACAAGGGAGAGATAGAGTTCGCCCTCATCGAAGGCAACGCCAGCCACCGGCGCTACTGCTGCCGCCCTTTTTACACCGCCCGCTTTTCGGCGCTGGGGGCGGCGGAGGGCCGCTGGGCGGGGTGCAGAACGCTGGCGGCGCTGTGCTCTGCACCGCTGCTGGTGCGGGAGACGGGCAGCGGCAGCCGGGAGATACTGGAGAGCGCCCTGTCGGCCCGGGGCCTTGCGGCGGAGGACTTTGCCGCCTGTCACGTGTTCGAGAGCGTGCCGGTGCTGCTGGAGCTAGCGGCGGCCGACCGGGGGGTGACCTTCGCCTACGAGGTGGCCGCCGCGCCCCTTCTGGAGAGCGGGCGGCTGGCCCGGCTGGCGGAAGGGGATTTTTCCATCACCCGGCCCTTCACCTTCGTCACCCTGCCGGACAGCCCCCTCGCGCGCCAGGAGCAGTATCTTTTTGAGCACATCCGGGACCTGTGCGCCCGGCTGTGAAGGGATTTTCAAAGGACGGGCAAAACAGGGGAGGGGCGGCCTTTCCCGGTTTGGGCCGAACGCCCGGACGAACGCCCTGACTTTTCAACATGGACGCGCGGAAATGTGAGGAAAGGGCGGCTTTTCAACAAAAGGCGGCAAACCCGCAGGACGGGCCGCCCTTCTTATGGAAGGCGTGCAAAAAACGTGGGACGAGCTTCCCTTTGTATGGAAGGCGAGCAAAAACATGGGATGAACTGCCCTTCTTATGAGAGGCGAGCAAAAACATGGGACGGACTGCCCTTCTTATGGGAGGCGTGAAAAAACATGGGACGGGCCGCCTTTTCAACATCAGGGCAGACAAAAACGCAAAAAAGGACCCCCGCGAAACGCGGGGGTCCTTTTGTTATGCCGTTCGGGCGTTTCGATTACTCGTAGAGCTTGACCAGCTTCTCGAGGTACTCGTAGCGCTCCTTCGCCTTCTTGTCGGCCAGGTCGAACAGCGCCTCGGCGCGCTCGGGGAAGGCCAGCTTCAGGCGGCTGTAACGGGTCTCGCCGGAGATGAACTCCTTGTAGTCCGCGGTGGCGGGCTTGGAGTCCAGGCTGAAGGGATTGGCGCCCTCGGCCTTCTTGCGAGGATCGAAGCGGAACATGTTCCAGTAGCCGGCAGCCACGGCCTTCTTCATCTCGGCCTGGCAGTTGGTCATGCCGCCCTTCACACCGTGCATCTCGCAGGGAGCGTAGCCGATGATGAGGGAGGGACCATGGTAGCTCTCGGCCTCGGTGATGGCCTTCATGGTCTGGTTCATGTCAGCGCCCATGGCGATCTGGGCAACGTAGACGTAGCCGTAGCTCATGGCGATCTCGCTCAGGCTCTTCTTGCCGATGGCCTTGCCGGCGGCGGCGAACTGAGCCACCTGGCCGATCTGGCTGGCCTTGGAAGCCTGGCCGCCGGTGTTGGAGTAGACCTCGGTATCGAACACGAAGACGTTCACGTCCTCGCCGGAAGCCAGGACATGGTCCAGGCCGCCGAAGCCGATGTCGTAGGCCCAGCCGTCGCCGCCGAAGATCCACACGCTCTTCTTGGAGAGGTAGTTCTTCTTGGGCAGGATCTCCTTGGAGTACTTGCAGTCGGGATCAGCCTCCAGCTCGGCAATGAGCTTCTCGGTGGCAGGGGTGTTGGCCTTGCCGTCCTCGTAGGTGGCGAAGTACTCTTCGATGGCAGCCTTCTTGCTCTCGCTGGTGGTCACTTCCGCCAGCTCGTGGAGCTTCGCGGCCAGAGACTCGCGGATCACCTTCTGGCCCAGATACATGCCCAGGCCGTGCTCGGCGTTGTCCTCGAACAGGCTGTTCGCCCAGGCGGGACCATGGCCGCTCACCTTGCTGGTGGTGTAGGGAGAGGTGGCAGCGGGGCCGCCCCAGATGGAAGAGCAGCCGGTGGCGTTGGAGATGTACATACGCTCACCGAACAGCTGGGTGACCAGACGGGCATAAGCGGTCTCGGCGCAGCCGGCGCAGCTGCCGGAGAACTCCAGCAGGGGCTGGTTGAACTGGCTGCCCTTCACGCTGGTCTCGGGCATCATGCCGTCCTTCTTGCGGATGTTCTCGACGCAGTAGTCGAAGACTTCCTGCTGGGCGGCCTGGCTCTCCTGCGGCACCATCTTCAGGGTGCCCTTGGCGGCGGTGGGGCAGACGTTCACGCAAACGCCGCAGCCCATGCAGTCCAGGGGAGAGACGGTCATGGCAAAGACGTAGTTCTCGCAGCCCTTGCCGTTCATGGCCTTGCTCTTCAGGGCGGCGGGAGCCTTGGCGGCCTCGTCGGCGGTCAGAGCGAAGGGACGGATGGTGGCATGGGGGCAAACGAAAGCACACTGGTTGCACTGGATGCAGGTGTCGGGGTTCCACTCGGGAACGTTCACCGCGACGCCGCGCTTCTCGTAGGCGGAAGCGCCCTGCTCGAACTGGCCGTCCACGTACTTCTCGAAGGCGGAAACAGGCAGGCTGTCGCCGTCCATCTTGGAGACGGGCTCCAGAATGTTCTTCACCATCTCCACGGTGGCGGGGTTGCCCTCCAGAGCGGCGCCGGCGGCCTCGTCGGCGGCGTTGGCCCAGTCGGCGGGAACTTCCACCTTGTGGTAGGCGTCGAAGCCGGCGTCGATGGCCTTCCAGTTCATCTCAACGATGGCCTGGCCCTTCTTGGCGAAGGTCTTCTCGGCGGCCTGCTTCATGTACTTGATGGCGTCCTCGCGGGGCAGCACGCCGGCCAGCGCGAAGAACGCGGACTGCAGGATGGTGTTGGTGCGCTTGCCCAGGCCGATCTCAACGGCCTTGTCGATGGCGTTGATGGTGTACAGCTGGATGTTGTTCTGGGCGATGTAGCGCTTGGACTCGGCGGGCATATGGTGAGCCAGCTCTTCGTCAGACCACTGGCAGTTGATCATGAACACGCCGCCGGGCTTGACGTCCTGCACCATCTTGAAGCCCTTCACAACGTAGCTGGGGTTGTGGCAGGCCACGAAGTCAGCCTTGTTGATGTAGTAGGGGCTCTTGATGGGCTTGTCGCCGAAGCGCAGGTGGCTGATGGTCACGCCGCCGGTCTTCTTGGAGTCGTACTGGAAGTACGCCTGGATGTACTTGTCGGTGTGGTCGCCGATGATCTTGGTGCTGTTCTTGTTGGCGCCAACGGTGCCGTCGCCGCCCAGACCCCAGAACTTGCACTCCTTGGTGCCTTCGGCAGCGGTGTTGGGCGCGGGCTTCTCCTCCAGGGACAGGCCGGTGACGTCGTCCACGATGCCGATGGTGAAGCGGGCCTTGGGCTCGGCCTTGGCCAGCTCCTCATACACAGCGAACACGCTGGAGGGCGGGGTGTCCTTGCTGCCCAGACCGTAGCGGCCGCCGATGACCTCGGCGTCGTTGCCGGCCTCGCGCAGGGCGGTGACCACGTCCAGGAACAGAGGCTCGCCCAGGCTGCCGGGCTCCTTGGTGCGGTCCAGCACGGCGATCTTCTTGGCGGTGGCGGGGATGGCGGCCAGCAGCTTCTCGGCCACGAAGGGACGGTACAGACGCACCTTCACCAGGCCCACCTTCTCGCCGTGGGCGGTGAGGTAGTCGATGACTTCCTCGGCCACGTCGCAGATGGAGCCCATGGCAACGATCACGCGGTCGGCGTCAGCGGCGCCGTAGTAGTTGAACAGCTGGTAGTCGGTGCCCAGCTTCTCGTTGACCTTGGCCATGTACTTCTCGACCACGGCGGGCAGAGCCTCGTAGTACTTGTTGCAGGCCTCGCGGTGCTGGAAGAAGATGTCGCCGTTCTCGTGGCTGCCGCGCATGGAGGGGTTCTCGGGGTTCAGCGCATGGTCGCGGAACTGCTGGATGGCGTCCCAGTTGACCATCTCGGCCAGATCGGCGTAGTCCCACTTCTCGATCTTCTGGATCTCGTGGCTGGTACGGAAGCCGTCGAAGAAGTTGATGAAGGGAACGCGGCCCTCAATGGCGGCCAGGTGGGCAACAGCGGCCAGGTCCATGACTTCCTGGGGGTTGGTCTCGGCCAGCATGGCGAAACCGGTCTGACGGCAGGCGTAGACGTCGCTGTGGTCACCGAAGATGTTCAGCGCGTGGCTGGCCACGGTACGGGCAGACACGTGGAACACGCTGGGCAGCAGCTCGCCGGCGATCTTGTACATGTTGGGGATCATCAGCAGCAGGCCCTGGCTGGCGGTGAAGGTGGTGGTCATGGCGCCGGCGGCCAGGCTGCCGTGCACAGCGCCCGCGGCACCAGCCTCAGACTGCATCTCCATGACCTTGACCTGGGTGCCGAAGATGTTCTTCTGGCCGGCGGCGGACCACTGGTCGACGTAGTCGGCCATGGGGCTCGACGGGGTGATGGGGTAGATGGCCGCAACTTCGGTGAACGCATAGGCTACATGCGCCGCCGCGGTGTTGCCATCCATGGACTGTTTGGCTCTAGGCATTTCTCTTCCTCCATAGCATGTGATTTAACGTTTGCTGCCATTGCTGGCAGGTCTGCGTCATCTCTGCCCGCGCGCACGAAAAACCGGCAGCGCCGGTCCCCCGCTTGCGCGGACAGCTTCTGCTGTATATTATTCTATCAAAACCAATGTGCAAAGTAAACCACTTTCCTGCCCCTTTTTGCCCCTTTGTTTGCAAAATAGCGCCGCCTGCGGCCCTCTGCGCCGCCTTTTTGCGCCAAAAACGCCCCTTTCGGGGCGCAGCGCCGTTTGACAAGGGTAAACTTTGCCGCTATGATGTAGTATATATATGCACACACATCAAGAATGGAGAGAGATCCATGGACACGACAGTATACGCGGCGGCAGCGCCGGCGGGCGCCGGTATCTTCGCCGCGGGGGCGGCCGCTCTGGTGCTTGTTCTTCTGGTGGGCCTGGCCGCCGGCTGGGCCGCCGCAAAGCGGGGCGTGCAGCTGCCCGGGCCGCTGAGCCGCCTTTTGGCCAAGGCCGGCCTGGGCAACACCGAGCAGGTCACCGAAGAGGACCTGTATGAGATGGTGGACGACGCCGACGAGCAGGACCTCATCGACGAGAACCAGAAAGCGATGATCACCAACATCTTCGATCTGGGCGAGGTGACCGCCGGCGACATCATGACCCATCGCATGGACATGGTGGCGGTGGACGAGACCGCCAGCTGCCGGTCGGTGATCGCGGCGGCGGTGGAGAGCGGCAACAGCCGCCTGCCGGTGTTCCGCAAGACGGTGGACGAGATCATGGGCGTTCTGTATGTGAAAGACCTGCTTTGCCTGTTCGACGAGCCCGCCGCCCTGGACGGCCCGGTGAGCCGCTTTGTGCGCAAGGTGATGTTCGTGCCCGAGAGCCGCCCGGCGGGCCAGCTGCTGCTGGACTTCCGCCGCGAGCGCACCATGATCGCCATCGTGGTGGACGAATACGGCGGCACGGCGGGCCTTGTGAGCATGGAGGACATTCTGGAGGAAATAGTCGGCGACATCCAGGACGAGTACGACGACGAGGAGGCCGAGCTGGTGGCCCAGGGCGACGGCTACGCCGTGGACGGCGCCATCGACCTGTCGGACGTGTTCGAGGCCTTTGGCATGGAGTGCCCGGAGATGGGCGAGGACGAGGAGTTCGACACCCCGGGCGGCCTCATCATCGACAAGCTGGGCCGCATCCCCGAGGAAGGGGAGAAGGCGGCGGTGGAATGGGGCGGCCTTCGCTTTGAGGTGCTCAAGGCGGGGGAACGCCGGGTCCAGCGGGTGCTGTGCACCCGGCTGCCCGAGACAGGGGAGGAAGAGCAATGAGCCACAGCGAGACCCAACTGGACAGCCGCACCCTGTTCGAGGGGCGGGTGTTCACCGTGACCTTTGACCGTGTGCGCCTGGAAAACGGCGCCGAGAGCACCCGGGAAGTGGTGCATCATCACGGCGGCGCCTGCATCGCGGCGCTCACCGACAGCGACGAAATTTACCTGGTGCGCCAGTACCGCTACGCCCTGGGGCAGGAGCTCTGGGAGCTGCCCGCCGGCAAGCTGGAAAAGGGGGAGGACCCCTTCGAGGCGGCCAAGCGGGAGCTGGCGGAGGAGTGCGGCCTGGTAGCCCAGCACTACACCGACCTGGGCGAGTTTTACCCCACGGTGGGCTACTGCACCGAGATCATCTACACCTGGCTGGCCAGGGGCCTGGCCCCCTGCCCCATGCACCTGGACGAGGACGAGTTCCTCACCCCGGAAAAGGTGCCCTTTGACCAGGCGGTGGCCATGGTGCTGGACGGCCGCATCAAGGACGGCAAGACCGTTGCGGCGATTTTGAAGATCGACGCGCTGCGCCGGCAGGGAAAGCTGACCTTGTAAGCCCCGCAAACCGCATACACCCCACCTGTGATCTGAAAAAAACATTTGGAAATGCTCGAATAATGTAAATATCGGCTTTGTGCCGAAGGAGGGATAATTATGTTTTTTTCAAAGAAAGGTCCGTCAAAAGCCCCATCGGGGCCGGCTACGGAACGCTCCGCCCCTGCGGAAGTGGATCGGCGGCAGACCTACCGCACAGTGGTGAACTACCTGCGCAGCAAGGACTACACCTTCGATGAAAACGCCGACGAGTTCCGCATCTTTTTCCCCACCGGGCTGGACACCGGCCACTACACCCTGCTGTGGAAGATCGAGGATCGGTATGTCTCGATCATCGCCCTCAGCCCTTTTTCCGTCACCGGCTGTTCGGTGGATGATGTGACCCTGCTGTGTGCACTGGCGAACTCCAAACTGGTGAACGGCACGTTCTACCCCAGCTCCGACGGCGAGCACATCATGACGGAGGTGACCCAGCGGGTGTTCTCCAACGAGGAGTTCGGTGAGAACACCGCCGCCTATATGCTGGGGGTCATGGGCGGCAATCTGGACAGCCGTTACATGAAATCCATGGAGTCCATCTGCAAGGGCTACACCACCCTGGCGGACGAACTGGAAAAACTGAGCAGGGAGGATTGACCATGTCTCTTGCATATGACGCTTCCGGCGTGCTGGGCCTGTGTGAGCGGGTGTTCAGAAACGACCTGGAACTGGACTGTGAACGCGACAACCAGCGGAACACCGTACGGGCTAAATTCCGTATCGATGGCACCCGCTACACCATCGTCTGCTCGGCCATGGAAAAAGCTCAGGTGCTGCACCTGTGGGCCTTTTTGCCCTTTGACGTGGAAACCGAGGAAAAGGCCATGCAGATGGCCAATGCCTGCAAAGAGCTGAACTCCGTGATGGTGTTTGGCAAATATACCTACAATCTGGAAAAAGACGTTGCTCTGGAGCTTGCCCACTGCTTCCGGGACGGCATGAGCGAGGAAGCTGCCCGCCGCCTGATCATCGGCGTCTTCTGCGCTTCGCTGAAAGAGGATGGCCAGCGGGTCATCGACCTCCACAACGACAAGCTCACCTTCTCCCGCTTCAGGGAACTCATCCGCAGCTGATCTCTTTCACAAAAAAACCCGCCGAAGCAGTTCGGCGGGTTTTTTTGCCGCCGGGGGCCGGGTTTCGCATCCTCCTGCACCGCCGCCGGCGGGGCAAAGCTCCCTCCGCCCGGCGGCGGGTGGGGTTTTTTTGCCCTTTGGGGCGAAAAGGCCCGCCTTTGCCCTTTCTCCGCCGGGCCTTTTCCTTTATAATGAAAACAAGAACACGGCCCGCGTCGCCGGGCCGAAAGGGGAGGAATCGAGATGTTTTTTCCAAAAAAGAAGACCCCCCGCCGCCCCGCAGAGAGTACTTCGGCACCGGCCAGACCACCCGGCAGCGGGTGTTCCGGATGGTGGCGGACCGGCTGGAGGCCCTGGGCTACCAGTGCTCCAAAAACCCGGAGGAGTTTTTCCTGTTCTTCCCGGTGGAGCGGGCCGCCGGCCGCTATGACATCATCTGGCGGGTAACGGATAAGCACGTCACGGTGGTCACCCTGAGCCCTTTCACCGTGTCCGGCTGCCCCCGGGAGGACGTGGTCCTGCTGTGCAGCCTGGCCAACGCCCGGCTGCTCAACGGCACCTTTTACGCCGACCCGGAGGGGGACCGGGTCATGGTGAGCGTGACCCAGCGGGTGTTCTCCACCCTGCAATTCGGGGAGAAGACCATCGACTACCTGCTGGAAACGCTGCTCGCCCGGCTGGACTGCCGGTATATGCGCTCGCTGGAATCCCTCTGCAAGGGGTACACCACCCTGGCCCAGGAGCTGGACAAACTGAACGGGGAGGGCTGATCATGGGTTTGGTATTCACCGCGTCCGAGGTGCTGGACCTGTGCGAGCTGGTGCTGGAAAACGACCTGCTGCTGGACAGCCGCCGCAACGACGAGCGGGGCGACGTGCGGGCGGAGCTGCGGCTGGACTTCGCCCGCTTCACCATCGTCTGCTCGGTGATGGAGGACGAGCAGGTGCTGCACATCTGGGCTTTCCTGCCCTTTGACGTGGAAAACGAGCAGGACGCCCTGAAAATGGCCATTGCCTGCCACGCGCTGAACGGGTTGATGATCCTGGGCAAGTACACCTACAACCTGGAAAAGGACGTGGCCCTGGAGCTGGACCACTTCTACGGCGACGGCATCGACATGGACGCCGTGCGCCGGCTGCTGGAGGGCATCTTCCGCCCCAGCCTGGAGGAGGACGGCCAGCGGCTGATCGACCTGTACAACGGCACGCTGCCTTTCGATCGGTTTTTGACCCTTATCCAGGAATGACCCGTTCCCGGAGGAGCGAGTCCCGCCGGGCCGGGCCAGGCCGCCCACATGCCGCCGCCCGGCGCAAACGCCCCGCCCATACATAAACGCCGCCCGCCGGAGGAAGGCCCCCGGCGGGCGGTTTTCCGCTGTTTTGTTATACAATTTGTATTTTATTGCAGCAATATTACATAATTGCCTGGCCCTGCATATAGTAAACGCCCATCTTCCAGAGGAAAAAGGCGCTCACCGCCGCCAGCAGCCAGCGGGCGGGGCGGGGGAGACTGGCCCCGATGAGGAAGAGAGGGATACACCCAAAGACGTAGCGTCCGCCGCTGATGAGCCAGCCGGCGAGGTAGCAAAGGCCGATATAGGCCCCGCCCCAGATGAGCCAGTGGGTGGGGCATTGTTTCCACAGGCCCCAAAGAAGCAGGGCCATGGCGGCAAAATAGAGCGCCAGCTGGGCGTGGTAGAGGAACGGCGCGAGGCCGGGGTATTCCAGCGCCATCTGCCAGTGCTGGGTCAGATTTTCGCTGATCCACTTCACCGACTGATACCAGGGAGGCGCGCGCTGAAACTCCATAAAAGCGAAGGGGTCGCCGAAGAGCCGGGCGTTGAGGGCCAGATACCCGCCCCAGGCCAGCAGGGGCAGGGCCAGCGCCAGGGAGGCGGGGCCCTGTTTTTGCTGCCGCCTTGCCCGCAGCCAGAGGTAAACCAGGGGCAGCAGCAGCACCAGGCCCTGGTTGCGGCAGAGGGCCGCCAGGGCCCCCAGCACACCGGCGGGCAGCCAGCGGCCGCGGCGGGCGAAGTACATGCACAGCAGGCAGAGCAGGAGGAACAGGCTCTCGGTGAACACGCCCAAAGCGAAGAAGCCGAAGGGGTAAAAAGCCATCAGCGCCACGGCGCAGACCGCCTGTTCTTTGGGCAGGTCCTGCCCCGCCAGCGCCAGCATCGCCGCGCCCGCGCCGCCCCAGCACAGCCAGCTCACGGCGAGGGCCGCCCCCTCCCAGCTGACCGAAAAGGGAGTCAGCAGGGTGTGGACCAGCCGCACCGCCAGCGGGTAGAGGGGATAAAACACGATGTATTTGGCCGCGTCGCCCTCGGCCACATAGCCCTGCCGGGCCAGCAGCAGGTAGTGGGGGCTGTCGCCGGCGGTGGTGAATCGCTCCCAAAAGCAGCGCAAAAAGGCCTCAAGGCCGCCGCTCTGGCCCAGATCCAGCCAGCCCAGCCAGACGAAGAAACACTGCGCCGCCAGAACGCCCAGCGCGGCCAGGGCCAGCGCCCCCGGGCCGGGGGCCCAGCGGGGAGCGGCGGGCCGGGCGGGCACGGCGGGCCAGAACACAAGGCCCAGCCGCTTTGCGCACCGCAGCGCCAGCAGCGCCACAAAGAGGAGCATCAGCCCTCCGCCGAAATGACCCAGAAAAACGCCCATGGGCTTCCTCCTCTCAGTGGCTCAGCATATAGGCCGCGCCGTAGAAATTGAACAGCGCGCCCGCCGCCGTCAGCCACACCGCGCCGCCGCCGAAGGGGCGCCGGGGCCGGGCCAGATACCACCAGAGGGCCAGCGGGATGAGGTCCACGGTGTAGCGGGCGCCGAACTGCCAGCCGCCCATGGTGCGGTGAAGGCACAGGGCGACCAGGGTGATGAGCGCCAGCGCGGGGGCCAGCAGGTCTTTGGGCGCAAGGCGCTTTTGAGCCGCCGCCCCCGCGATGTCGATGGCCCACAGCAAAAAGACAGGGCTTGCCAGAAACAGGCAGAAGCCGTTGAAGGTGGGGAAGGAGAGATCCAGCGAGGCGGTGAGGGTGACGGGACGCAGCACGCCCCACAGGTTGGCCCAGAAGTTCTCGGTGGTGAACTGGCCGCCGTCCCGCACGAACTCCGGGAGGTAGGAGTGGCCGAACTCGAAGGGGCTGCCGAACCGGATGAAGTTATACCAGCCCAGCGCCAGCGCCACGGCGGCGGCGGGAGCGGTGAAGGCCAGCAGGCGCCGCCACCGGCGGGTCTTGACCGCGTTCAGGGCGGCGGGCAACCAGAGGGCGAAGGCCAACAGGGCAGTGAAGGGGCGGCAGCCCACCGCCAGCGCCACCAGAAAGAAGGCGGGGACGTACTGTTTTTTCAGCCAGAAGAACAGGCCCCAGACGGTGAAGGCGAAGTTGAGCACCTGGGCCTGGAACCAGACGCCGCCGCTGCACGCCAGCCAGAAAAACCCGCTGGAGAGGGTGGCCAGCAGCGCCCACCCGGCGCAGGCCCGGGGGGTGTGGCCGGTGCGCCAGAAGCAGAGGTAGACCCCGGCCAGGGCGGCCAGCGCCCACAGCGCCTGCCACAGATTGCCCAGGGAAAGCCCCAGCGCCGCCGCCGGCAGCACCAGCACCGAGGGCACCGGCGGGAAGGAGAGATAATACTTTCCGTTATAAATCGCAAGTTCCAACCAGGGGTATTTTTCGCCGTTGGCGATGGAGACCCGCCCTTCCAGCCAGTTTTGGGCCTGCAACAGATAGCTGTCGTAGGCGTTGGCGTCCAGCAGGGTGCCCCCCGCCAGCGAGTGATAGAGCACGAGAGCCAGCGCCAGCAGCGAAAGGCTGCCCGCCAGCGCCTGAAGATGGCGGCGGTCAAAGGCGCGGGAAAAGGGCGACGGTGCCACGGGCGGGGCCTCCTTTCGGGCTTGGTTTTCGTTATTATACCACAAAAAGCCGCCCCGGAGAAAAGTTCTCCGGGGCGGCGGGTCATTTATTGCTGTTCGTCGTCACTTCTTCTGCGCAAAATCAGAATGACCGCCAGTCCGATCAGCGCGGCCAGTGCCAGACCCAGCAGGGCCAGGCCCCAGGGGAAGCCGGAGGCCGGCTCCTGCCCCTGGGAGGGCGCGGGGCTCTCGGTGGGAAGGGGCTCCGGGGTGGCCGTGGGCTCGGCGCTGGCGGAGGGTTCCGGGGCAGCCGAGGGCTCCGGCGTGGCAGTGGGGGCCGGGGTGGGCTTTGCGGTGGCCGCCGGCTTCGGGGCCGGGGTCGCAGCCGGAGCCGCCGTGGGCACGGGCGTGGCCGTGGGCGACGGGGTCCACTCCATCCAGTCCAGACGGGTGAGAAGCGCCTGGCAGCGGGCCAGCATACTCTCCACCTTATCCTGTTCCGCCTGGGTGGCGTCGGTGAGGTCGATGCCCTTCAGGGTCGCTTCCAGCGCCTGCAGCCGGGGCCGGTCGCCGCTGGTGACGGTTTGCTCCGTGAGCCCCTCCATCACCTTTTCCAGGTCGGACAGCGGCTTCATTTCCACGGTGACGGAGGTCACGTTGCCCGCCTTGTCGGTGACGACAACGGCATAGGTGGCCTCGGTGTCGCCGGCCAGGGTGAAGTCAGCGGCAACGGCGTCGCCGTTCACCGCCACGGTGTTCAGGTTCTCGTCGCTGGCCTTCAGCGCCTGGGTCACATAGTAGCTGGCGCCGTTCTCCACGCCGGTGATGGCGGGGGCGGTGGCGTCCAGCACAAGGCCGTCGGAACTGATCCAGGCGGTGTTGCCCGCGTAGTCGGTGATCTTTGCGTAGATCACCAGCTTGTCGTCCGGCCGGATGGTGAATACGCCCTGGTATGGGGTGAATTCCTTTTGCTGCACCTCCGCAAAGGAGAGGGCCGTGCCCCCGCTGTGGATGTAGTATTCCACCTTGGGCGCCTTGTCGGGGGTGTAGCCACCCACATGCTGGCTGTCGTCGTCGGCGGTAATGCTCACCCTCAAAGATCTCCCAAAGACGAAAGAGTCAAAGGTGATCTTCCCCGGGTCGAGGAATTTGTCAAAGATCGTATCATTGATCCCCTCCACCGATATTTCGCCGGCGGGGTACCGAGTGTCCTCTTCCAGCGGGCCGTAGGCCCCGCCGCACCTTTCGCACACCGCCTGCAAAAAGTAGGTGGCTTCGCCGCCGGTGCAGGCTTCCTTCTCCACCTCGTCGCAGTCCGGCCGCCGGCAGGTGCGGGTGTGGGTGTCGTCGCCGTTGGAGGCCCAGACGCCCCAGTCGTGGCCCAGAGCCTGAATGACCTTCCAGGAGTCTAAATCGGCGATGGGCGTGTCGCAGGCTGCGTCCTTAAACGGCGCGCCGCAAACGCTGCACTCATAATAGGCTTTGACGCCCGGCTCGGTGCAGGTGGCCGGCTGCTCCGGCTGCGGCACTCCCACATGGGCGTGTTCCACCTGAACGGTGAGGTCCAGCTCCACGGTGTTGTAGTTCGCCGTATCGGCGGGGGTGTAGACGGCGAGGAATGTCTGCGTTCCCTCCTGTTCGGGAACGGCGGCGCCGTTCTTCCAGGCCCAGCCCTGGGGCAGCGCTACGTCGGAGAGAGGCTTGCCCAGCCGGGCGGTAAGGCCGGTGGGCTCCGTGTAAGCGGGCGTGGCTTTGGCGATGGTCAGGTCAAAACTGGTCTCGGCGTACCATTTTTCGACCGCATTCAGGCACTTGGCCCGGATGGTGTAGGCGCCGGCGTTCGTGGGCCAGCCGGAAACAGGGCTGCCTGCCGCGTCCGTGCAGGAGTACTCCAGCAGCGTGGTCCCGTTGGGGATAATGGTGAAGTCCTCGCCCGGCACCACCGGCTGGCTGTCGTAGGTGATCGTTCCCTGATTCAGGCTCGCCGCGTCGTTCTTCACGGCGTACACTCCGTAGGAGTAGCCCTCCTTGTAAGCGGGGTCGTAATACGGGTCGCCGGCGTTTCCGCTTATGGGGAGCATTTTGCTGTTGTTGCCCACCTGGATATTGGGATCTGTCGGCTCGACGTCAAAATAGCCGCCGTGGAGAGTGACCTTCTGCTGGCCGTCCGTCGTGATTTTGGAAATGCTGCAGTAGCCGCCGTATATGAGCCATTTTGCGTTTGTCAGCGTCACCGAACTGCTTCGGACGGTGCCCTTATCCATTGTCACATTGACGTTTGTCGCCTGTATATTGCCACTGATGGTGCTCTCGAAGGCTCCTCCCCTGCCGATCTTGAGTATGGAGTTTTCGCCGTTCCCCCAAAAAACCAGGTCGTTGTCACTATCGACCTGTGTTCCGTTGAATTCGACGAGCCATTGTTCACCGGCCACAAACATGCCGCCGCCTCTGGCTGCGGTGTTTCCGGACAATAAACCACGGAAATTATTACTGCTGTTGAGATAAATTTCGCAGTCGACCGTGGCCCAGATGCCGCCGCCGTCGCCGGTGGCGCTGTTTTCTCTGAATTGCGCGTTTATGCCCAGTTCGCCGCCGGAAGACAGATACACGCCGCCGCCGTTCGAGGCGGTGTTGGACCGGAAGTATCCCGAGTTCATGGCGATGCGCACGTTTTCACCCGCGCAAATGCCGCCGCCGCTGCCGGTGGCTTGGTTTCTGCTGATAGCGGCGTCGTCCATTCTATAATAGAGGCCATCGGCAGCAGGCCCGGCCAGGTAAACGCCGCCGCCGTCGCTGCCGGCGGTGTTTTCCGTAACGGCGCTGTAAACAATCAAGTCGCTGCTCTCCTCCGCATAGACGCCGCCGCCGTCTGCATTGGCGGTGTTGCTTCGGATTCCGGAGTTTTCCCGAAGCCAGCAGGTGGCGCCGGAGGCCACATACACACCGCCGCCGTACGAGGCGGTGTTGTCGGTAACTTCGGCATAGCCGTCGACGGTGCATTTGCCGCCGGCCACATACACGCCGCCGCCGTTGCCTTTTTTGGCCGTGTTGCCGGCGATGCTGGCACCGGCGTCCATGGCGCCGTCGATGGTGCACTCGCCGCCGGCCACATACACACCGCCGCCGTTTCGGGCCGTGTTGCCGTTGACTTCGGCATAGCCGTCGATGATGCATTTGCCGCCGGCCACATACACGCCGCCGCCGTTGCCGTTTTCGTTTTTGTTGTTTTGGATCGTGCCGCCGGTGATGGTGCAAACGCCGCCGTTCACACTCACACCGCTCTCATCATATGCATTTTGGATCGTGCCGTCGTTGATGGTGCAGACGCCGCCGTTCACCGTAATGCCTTTTACAGTGCCGCCGTTGATGGTGCAGGCTCCGCTGGTCACCACCCTGCCGCTCACCTCGGCGCCGTCATAGAGATTGAGGGTGCCGCCTTCTTTCACCGTGATGGTTCTCTTCACGGTGCCATAGATGTCTGCCGTGCATCCGCTTTCCACCGTGATGGTCCCGTTCACGGTGCTGCCGGCGCCCACGGTCAATGAACCCGTTTGGGGACTATAGGTTTTCACCTCGATATCGCCGCTGACAGTTACATTCTCCGTAAGGGTCAATGGTTCATAAACCTCGATCGGCCCGCCCGTGACGGTGAGTTCTCCCTTGCCGCTGCAACTTTCAATGGTGAGAGGTGCAGTTACAATGAATTCCCTATTTTTCGGAACCGCCGCGAGTTTCACTATCAGGGTACGGCCCGCAAGGCAAAGGATTTGATTATTATCGCCCTGAAATATAACACCGTTTTCTATTACTATATCATTGCGGTGCAGGTAATAGGCGGGCTTGTTAAGAGCGCCGCCTGCTGCCGGCATATACGCCCATTCACTGTCACTGTGGCCGCCGTGGTCGGCGGCAAACCCCGCCCCGGGCAGCACAAGGGCCAGCGCCGCGAGGCATGCCGCGCCCCGCAGCAGCGCGGCGCGAATGGATGACTTTTTCATGTGGATTCCTCCTTTCCTGCCGCCGTTCCGCCCTTCGCAGCGGGACGGCTGTTGTTTTTTGCCGCCAGCACCGCACGCAGCGAGGTGCGGATGGCGTTCAGCTGCAAGTTCAGATATTCCTCGTCCTCAAACAGGGCGTAGTGGACGCAGGCCCGCACAAAGGAATAGGTCATGCCCTGGATGTAGTCCGCCGGCAGGCCCAGCTTGCCGGAAAGCTGCCGGGCATACTCCCCATAGCGCCGGTTCACACCCTCGAAAAACTCCCTGCCGCTTTGGCGGTATTTCGGGCTGGCATACACCTGATACATAAAGCGGTATTTCGCGCCGTGCATCTCGGCGGTGACGCGGGGCATCTGGCGCAGAAAACGCTCGATGTCCGGCGCGTTTTTGGGCGCCAGCGCCATGAAATCGTCCTCCACTTTGGCCATGCAATGGGCCGTCGCCTCAATGACGATGCGTTCCATGTTGCCGAAATAATACACCAGCGCCGCGTTGGACACCCCGCAGGCCTGTGAGAGCATCTTCATCGTTGTGTTCTCCAGCCCGTTTTCACAAAAGACGTCGAAGCATTTTTCCAAAAGCTCCGTCGCCCGGGGCGAGCGCAGTCGGTTTTCGATGAGGGCCACCTCCTGAATTTCCTTACTAACCGGGCAGTAAGTTCCCGAAGAAAAAAACAGCGGTCTCTCCGCTTTTTTCATCATAGCACGGCGGCGGCAGGGCTCACAACCCCTCCGCCTGTACAAAAACAGGGTGCCTTTTTGTTAAAACAAGACAAAGGAGCACCGCGGCAAAGGCCGCGATGCTCCCGAAAAGGCTGTTGTTTTTTCGGTCAGTTCCACGGGGACTGTTTCTCCGGCATGGAAAGCAGCCAGTCGCCGATGTCCTCCGCTTCCACGATGCCGCACGCCGCCAGCTGCCGGTTGGCGGCCCGCAGCCAAAGGTCCGGCTGGGAGAGGCAGAGCGCCAGGAACATGCCGCAGAACACGGCGGCCGCCGCCCGCACCACGGGGAAAGGGCGGAACAGGCTGACCAGCGCCAGCACCGTGAGCACCGCCAGCACCAGAATGAACCAGCTGGAGACGATGCGGTTCGGGGTGAAGCCGAAGCGGCGGATGTAAAGCACCATCTTGCTGGCCCCCACCAGGGCGAACAAGAGGTTCGAAAGGCAGAGAGCGGCGGCCAGGCCCTTCAGCACCGGGCTTTGGCGCAGCGGGACACGGCTGGCCTTGGCGGCGGCGGTGAGCACCGAGAAGTTGAGCACCACCACGGCGCACAGCTCAAAGAAGCCACGGCGGGCGTATCCGGCGGCGGTGAAGCCGGCGGGCAGCCGGCCGAAAAAGCCGCCGGTGAGGTAGTTCAGCTGGATGGAAAAGAAGAGGACGTAAAGCACCAGCAGCAGCGCAAGGCAGAAGGCCAGCGCGCCGGCGGGGGCAAGGCGCAGCTTTTCCGCCTCGGCCCGCAGGGATGCGCCCCGGGCGGGGTCGGGGGTTTTTCGCAGCGCGCCCGCCGCCAGCCCGAAGAGATAGGCGCCCACCGGCAGGCCCAGCAGAAAGAGGGACACCTGGGTGAACACTGCTTCGGGCAGGGTGATCCAGCTTAAGAAGTTTTCCAGCGCCGCGCCGAAGGCTTCGTCCGCACCGGCCAGTAGCCCCGCAGCCAGCGCCAGCACCGGCACCGCCACGCACAGGGTGACCACTCCGGCCCAGAAATTTCCCTTTTTGCGCCCGGAAAGGCCGCGGAGCCAGTCCGTCAGAGCACGCAGCAGCACCCGAATGCGCAGAAAGAAATTGCCGAAGGGCAGGATCACCAGCGCCCGCAGCGTGTCCAGGGGGAGGAAGGGGCCGGTGCGGCCTTCGGTGAGGGAGCCGGTGCGGGCCAGCACCCAGTAGGCGGCGGCGAGATGCAGGGCGAAAAACTCCCAGTTCTGCACCGCGTCGTGGTAGAAGAAAGCGGAAATTTTAAAGATGTAGTCCGCCGCCAGCAGGCCCCACAGCGCCAGCCACAGCCGGCTTTCTTTTGGGGCGGGGCGGTTCGCGGCCCGGCACATCCATTCCACCCCGAAAAAGAACAAAAGGCAGAAAAGGGGCATGAACATCAGGCTGTTGCCGTAGCCCACCCAGGACCACCGGGCGTAGGCCCAGCCCAACAGCCAGCTGAAAAGGGCCGCGGGCACCATCCACCTGGGCAGCGGCGGGCGGGCGGGGGAGGCGGGCGCGGGGGCCGGCGGTTCACCGGCGGCTCCGGGGCCGTAGGCCGGGGGCGTTTTTTCGCCGCTCACAAGGGGCGGGGCAGGCTCCATGGCCTGATTTTTGGGTGCAGGAAAGACAGGGGGGCAGGCGCTGCCCTCCGTTTTGCGGGGTTCCATCATCAAACCCTCCTTTTATTCATTTATAGATGCGGCCGGTCTGCGCCGCTCATTCACTCAAATCGGTGACCATCACCCACAGGAGCTGGTCGGTCTCATACACTCCCTCGTAGGGGCTCTCGATGTACCATTTGTTCTTTTCCGGGTAGACGAAAACCGTCTGCTCGCTGCCGTCCTCCAGCACAAAGTGCACCGAGGCCATGTCCTCTTTGTCCGGCACGTCCTGCACGGTGGCCTTGCGGGTGGGTTCGGCGGCGGCCATGTCCTCCAGCAGCATCTCGATCCAGCCCGGGCCGGTGCGGACGACGCTTTCGCCCTCGTATTCCAGCCGCACTTCGGTCACATCGTCGGCAGCGGGCAGGGTGAGCGGCCCGGCTTTGGCCGCGCAGGCGGAGCAGAGCAGCAGCAGCCCCGCCATAATGAGAGTCCAGATGGGTCGTTTCATCGGGTCAGTCCCCCTTTCAGGTGTCCAGTTCGCAATAGTAGAGGATACGGGCGTCGGCGTCGTAGACGCCCACGGTGAAATTGAAGGAGCCCCGCTCCAGCAGGGGAGCGGTCTGGTCGCTGTGGCGGTCGATGAGGCGGTAATAGCCCGTTTGCACCGCCGGCACCAGCGGCGCGCCCTCGCTGTCGGTGAGGCAGGGGCCGATGCTTGCCCCTTCGTCCTGTGTGCCCCAGACCAGCGTCTGCACCGTTTCGTCCGCGGGCAGGCTGTGCCAGGCGGGGTCGGCCGCCATCTGTTCTTCCAGCCGGCCGTCCGGGAAGGAGAGGGCGATGCAGCCGGTCCCGTCGCCGAGAAAGCCGCCGTGGCTGTCGTAAGAAGAGACGAGGGCCGCGCCCGTCACGTCCAGGCTTAAGGCTTTGGCCACCGTCGCTTCCTTGCTTTTTGCGCCGCAGCCGGCCAGCAGAAGCGCCGCCGCCAGGGCAAGGGCCAATCGTTTCATTCGTCCTCCTCCTCGCCGGACACATACTCCAGCAGGTCGGCGGGCTGGCAGTCCAGCGCCCGGCAGAGCGCCGCCAGGGTGGAAAAACGCACCGCCTTGGCCTTGTTGTTTTTCAGAATGGAGAGGTTGGCCGGGGTGATGCCCACCTTTTCGGCAAGCTCGCCCGCGCCGATCTTTCGGCGGGCCATGACCACGTCCAGATTGATGATGATGGGCATTGCTCCGCCCCCTTTAAATGGTCAGGTCCAGCTCGGCCTTCATGCCGATGGCCCGCTGGAACACGTTTTTGATGATGCGGACGATGAGGCCCATGAAAGCCGCGGCGGCGGCCACCATCACCATGGGCAGGTAGAACACCGCCCCGCCCAGGCACAGCAGCGCCACCGCCATGCAGCACCAGCTGGCCGCCCGCAGATGGTGGACGTTGTCCGCCACGAACACCTGTTCCTCTTCGATGTTGACCAACAGGCGGTAGAGGTTCCACAGCAGCACATAGGCCGCGGCGCTGGCGACGTAGAGGGTGACGAGGCCCCACACCAGATGGGCGGCGTCGTTGATGCCGGCGTAGCGGCTGGTGCGCAGAAACCAGTTCACCAGCCACCAGCCGGACACGTCGCACACCGCCACCGCGCCGGTGAACAGCAGCACCGCCAGCCGGGAGAGGGAAAGGCTGTTTTTTTCGCTCCACATAGGGGTCTTCTCCTTTTTTGACGAGTTTCGTTTGCCCCATACGAGGGCAGCGGCGGCCGCCGCCGCCAGCGCCACCGGCCAGAGTGCCAGGCCGTAGACCGCGGCCACTCCGTAGTTGCGGTAGACCGGGTGATAGCCGTAGACCCCCGCCCAGACAAGGTCGGTGAACACCTCCGCCGCCAGAAAGGCCAGCAGGACATTTTTTGCCCCGGCCTTTTTGCGCAGGGGCGGCACGCCCAGCATCAGGGCGAAATACAGCGCCGCCAGGGCCAGCCAGAACACCAGCCAAAGCTGGGCGCCCCGAAGCTGGCTCAGGGCTAACATTGCAGTGAGCATACCGCTCCACCTTTCCCGCGGCGGGAGGGCCCGCCGTTTTTTTCCCGGGGAGATACGAACTGCCCCGGCTGTCTGCGGCGCGGCCTTTGGGCCGCTCCGCTCTTTGAGGCCAGTATAGCATGGGGTTTATTGAATTTCAAGTGTTTTTTATCGTTTTTCGATAAATTTTTGTTCTGTGACGATATGACTACCAGATATTGCGGCGGCGGGGCAGGGGGGACACAAGGGGGTGGCTTTCTTTTCGCGTCCGCCCGATGCCTGCTTTGCCGGCGGCGACGCTTCTTCGTTCTGTCCGGTGTTCCACCCCTTGCGCTCAGGGCGGCGGAGTGGCATAATTGGGGTATAGTTTTTTTGAAAGGCGGTGGTCCCGATGACCGAACTTGGCATCACACAGGAATATCTGCTTTTGACGGTGAACGACCGGGGCCGCTTTTCGCCGCTGAACGCCCAGCAGCCCATCTGCTTTGTGGCGGCGGCGCTGGGGGAGCTGACAGAGGCGGGCTGCGTCGCCTTTTTGGGCGAAAAGGTGGGGCTGGCCGGGCCGCTGCCCGAAGGGCTGCGGTGCCTGAAACCTTTGTATGATTTCACCGACCGGCCCCGGCCGGTGCCGCTGGCGATGGTGCTGCGGGACTTTTCGCCCGACGGGCCGAAGCTGGCGGAACTGGCCGAGACGGTGGGGGAGAGCCTTGAGGCGCAGGGCCTTGCCGCGCCCCAGCGGGCGCTGGCCGGGCGGGTGTTCTACCTGCCGGCGGCGGGTCAGGCCCAGCGGCGGATGGAGCGGCTGCTTTTTCATTTGAGCGCCGAGAGCGGCCCCGCCCCAAAGGAGGCGGCGCTGGCGGTGCTGCTGTGTCAGAGCGGAGCAGTGGCTCAGAAGGCGGGCGCGGCCGCGGCGGCGAAAGCCGAAGCCGCGCTGGCGGCGCTGCTGCTCACCGGCAGCGACGCGGCCCGGGCCGCCCACGCCGCTCAGGACATGGCCGACCGGGTGAATGCGGTGCTTCGATGACAAAAAAGAGCCGACGGCGCGCCGTCGGCTCTTTTTATTGCTTTTTTCTGCGCTGCATCAGCCGCAGCAGCCGGGGACGGTTGTAGCGCTGGAGAAAAACGAACATCAGGTCAAGCAGCGCGGCGGCAAGGCTCGTGAGCAAAAACACCGGCGCCGCCCCCAGCCAGGGCACGGCGGCAAGAGGCAGAAAACTGAGCACAGCGCAGGTCTCGTGCACCAGTTCCGCCTGGCACATGGCCATGGCCACCTCTTCCAGGCTCCGCTCTTTTGTGTCAAAAAGCTCCGGCTCCCAGGAGGGCACGCCGACCTTCCAGCGCTTCACCCGCAGTGCCCGCCACAGAGCCGGCTCCCACCGGCGGGGGGTAAACCAGGGATGGCCGAGGTCGCAGCGGTTGTTCATCCGGCGGTCGAATACGCCGCCCACCAGCAGGCGCATCCACAAATGATAGCACACCGTGAGCAGGGTGACGGCCACAGCGGTGGAAAGGCTTCCCGGCCACAGCAGGGCCGCTGCCAATGCCGCGGCCGCGCCCACCGCCGCCAGCCGGGCGGCCCGCTTCATACACCGTTTCATCCCTTTTCTCCCCTTTTGAAGAAAGAGAGCCGGCGGCAAGCGCCTCCGGCTCTCTTTTGTTTTATTCCTCGTCGCCCTCGTCGTCGGCGGCTCCTTCGTCCGCCGCCGCGTCCTCGGCGGCCAGAGCGGCCAGCTCCTCGTCGGTGAGGGTCTCCTCCGGCTCGTCCTCCGGCTTCTCCACCGGCTCCTCGTCGCTGCGCTCGGTGCGGGCCACCGTGACCACACGGTCGCCCTCCGCCAGACGCATGACCCGCACGCCGCTGCCGTAGCGGCTCTGGACGTTGATGTCCTCGGCGTGCATGCGGATGATGATGCCCTCCTGGCTGATGAGGATGACGTCGTCCTCGTCGTCCAGAATTTTGATGCCGGCCACGCCGCCCTTGGCGTAGTTGCGGATGCCCTTGCCGCCGCGGCTCTGCAGGCGGTAGTCATCCACACGGCTGCGGCGGCCCTTGCCGTTTTCGGTCACGGTGAACACCGTGGCGCCCGGACGCAGGATGCCCACGCCCACGACCTCGTCGCCTTCCGCCAGGCGCACGGCGCGCACGCCGTGGCCCATGCGGCCCATCTGCCGCGCGCCCCGCTCGTCAAAGCGGATGGACATGCCGTCCCTCGTGGCCAGCAGCAGCTCGTCCGAGCCGCTGGTGATGCGGCACCAGGCCAGGGAATCGCCCTCGTAGAGGCTGACGGCCAGCAGGCCGCTCTTGCGGATGTTGTTGTAGGCCTCGATGGGGGTGCGCTTGATGAGGCCCCGTTTGGTCACCATGGTGAGGAAGCCCTCGGCCTTGTCGGCGGGCATGCACACCATGCGGATGACCTTCTCCTCGTTCTGCAGCGGCAGGAGGTTGACGATGTTGGTGCCCTTGCTGGTGCGGCTGCCTTCATAAATCTGGTAGCCCTTCAGCCGGTAGACACGGCCCTGGTCGGTGACAAAGAGCACATAGTCGTGGGTGGAGCCGATGAACAGCTCCTCCACGAAGTCCTCGTCCTTGTGGGACAGGCCCGAGATGCCCCGGCCGCCCCGCTTTTGCACCTGGTAGGTGTCCTTGGACTGGCGCTTGATATAACCCGCGTGGGTGAGGGTAAAGACGCACTCCTCCACCGGGATGAGGTCCTCGATGTCCACCTCGCCGCTGACGTGGGCAATTTCGGTGCGGCGCTCGTCGCCGTACTTCTCTTTCAGCGCCAGCAGCTCTTCCTTGACGATGGCCAGCACCTTGGCGTCGTCCGCCAGGATGGCCGTCCAGTCGGCAATTTTCTTGTGCAGCTCGTCCAGTTCGTTCTCGATCTTGAGAATCTCCAGACCGGCCAAACGGCCCAGGGGGAATTTGCAGATGGCGTCCGCCTGGGAATCGTCGAAGCCGAACTTCTCCATGATGGCGGCTTTCGCTTCCGCCTGGCCGCCGCCGCAGTGGCGGATGGTGTAGATGACGTCGTCCACGATGTCCACGGCGCGGGCGAGGCCTTCCAGAATGTGGGCCCGCTCCTGAGCCTTTTTCAGGTCGTACTGGGTGCGCCGGCGGATGACCCCGTCCTGGAACTGGACGTACCGCTCCAGCATGGTCTTGAGGGTCATCACCTTGGGCACGCCGCCGTCCAGCGCCAGCAGGATGACGCCCACGGTGTCCTGCAGCTGGGTATAGCGGTAGAGCTGGTTCAGCACCACCTGGGGGTTGGCCTCTTTCTTCAGCTCGATGACGATGCGCATGCCGTGGCGGTTGGACTCGTCGTTCAGGTCGCTGATGCCCTCGATGCGCTTGTCCTTGACAAGGTCGGCGATGCTCTCGATGAGGCGGGCCTTGTTGACCATGTAGGGAATTTCGGTGACGATGATCTGGAAGCGGCCGTTCTTCTTCTCTTCAATTTCCGTGCGGCCCCGCAGGGTAATTTTGCCGCGGCCGGTGGCGTAGGCCGCCCGGATGCCGCTGCGGCCCATGATGACGCCGCCGGTGGGGAAGTCGGGGCCTTTGATGTGCTCCATCAGGCCGGCCAGGTCCAGCTCGGGGTCGTCGATGAGGGCCACCGCGCCGTCGATGACCTCGCAGAGGTTGTGGGGCGGGATGTTGGTGGCCATGCCCACGGCGATGCCGGTGGAGCCGTTGACCAAGAGGTTCGGGAAGCGGCTGGGCAGAACGGTGGGCTCTTTTTTGGTCTCGTCAAAGTTGGGGCCGAAGTCCACCGTGTCCTTGTCGATGTCGGTGAGCAGCTCCATGGCCATCTTGCTCATCCGGGCCTCGGTGTATCGGTAGGCAGCCGGGGGGTCGCCGTCCACGCTGCCGAAGTTGCCCTGACCGTCCACCAGAGGGTAGCGCATGGAGAAATCCTGGGCCAGACGCACCATGGCGTCATAGACAGAGGCGTCGCCGTGGGGGTGGTAGCTGCCCAGCACGGCGCCCACGGTGTCGGCGCTCTTGCGGTAGGGATGCTGGGGGTCGTTGCCCCGCTCGTGCATGGTGTAGAGGATGCGCCGGTGCACCGGCTTCAGGCCGTCCCGCACGTCGGGCAGGGCACGGGAGACGATGACGGACATGGAGTAGTCCAGAAAGGCGCTTTCAATCTCGTCCTTCACGTCCCGCACGATGAGCTTGGTGCCGGTGCCGGGGATCATCACAAAATCTTCGTTCAATGGTGTTCACCTGTCTCTTTCTGAAATAGGGAGCGTCACACGTCCAGCGTGGCGTAAAGGGCGTTCTTCTCGATGAACTCGCGGCGGGGCTCCACCTTGTCGCCCATCAGGATGGTGAAGGCCTCGTCCGCCTTCACCGCGTCCTCGATGGAAATCTGCACGATGACCCGGTTGCCCGGGTCCATGGTGGTCTCCCACAGCTGCTCGGGGTTCATTTCGCCCAGGCCTTTGTAGCGGTTGATTTTTACGCCCTGGCCCATCTCGGCGGAAAGGCGGCTCATCTCCGCCTCGTTGTAGGCGTAGCGCACGTCCTTGCCCTTGGCCAGCTTAAAGAGGGGAGGCTGGGCGATGTAGACATAGCCGCCCTCGATGAGGGGACGCATGAAGCGGAAGAAGAAGGTGAGCATGAGGGTGCAGATGTGGCTGCCGTCCACGTCCGCATCGGCCATGATGAACACCTTGTGGTAACGCAGTTTCGAGATGTCGAACTCCTCGCCGATGCCGCACCCGAGAGCCGTGACCACCGGCATCAGCTTTTCGTTGCCGTATACCTTGTCAAGGCGGGCCTTCTCCACGTTGAGCATCTTGCCCCAGAGCGGCAGGATGGCCTGGATGTTGGAGTCCCGGCCCATCTTGGCGCTGCCGCCGGCGGAATCGCCCTCGACGATGTAAAGCTCGGTCTTGGAGGGGTCCTTCTCGCGGCAGTCGGCCAGCTTGCCGGGCATGCGACTGGTCTCGAGGGCGCTCTTGCGGCGGACTAAATCGCGGGCCTTGCGGGCGGCCTCACGGGCGCGGGCGGCCTGGGTGGCCTTTTCGTAGATGGCCTTGGCCACGCCGGGGTTTTCTTCCAGAAATTCCTTGAGTTTATCGTAGACAAGACCGGAGACAAGGCTGCGCACCTCGGTGTTGCCCAGTTTCGCCTTGGTCTGGCCCTCGAACTGGGCGTCGGTGAGCTTGACGCTGATGACGGCGGTGAGGCCCTCCCGCACGTCGGTGCCGGAGAGGTTGTCGTCCTTTTCCTTCAGGTAGCCCTTTTCCCGGCCGAAGTCGTTGATGACGCGGGTGAGGGCGGTCTTGAAGCCCTCCTCATGGGTGCCGCCGTCCGGGGTGTGGACGTTGTTGGCGAAGCTGAGCATCAGCTCGTTGAAGCTGTCGTTGTACTGCAGGGCCACCTCGGCGATGATGTCCTTCAGCTGGCCCTTGCAGTAGATGGGGGTGGGGTGGAGCACGGTCATCTGGCGCTTTTCGTGGATGTACTCCACAAAGCTGCGGATGCCGCCCTCGTAGCACATGCTCTCCCGGCGCACCTCCTCGCCCCGCTCGTCGGTGAGGGTGATGCGCACGCCGGCGTTGAGGAAGCTCTCCTCCCGCAGGCGGGTGAGCAGGGTGTCGTAGTCGTAGACGGTGGTCTCGGTGAACATGACAGGGTCGGGCTTGAAGCGGACGGTGGTGCCGTTGGAGGCGGCGGGCCCGATCTTTTCCAGATCGCCGTCGGGCACGCCCCGCTTGAAGGACTGGCGGTACTCATGGCCGCCCCGGCGCACCCGCACTTCCAGCCACTCGGAGAGGGCGTTCACCACGCTGGCGCCCACGCCGTGCAGACCGCCGGAGACCTTATAGCCGGAGTTCTCGCCGCCGAACTTGCCGCCGGCGTGGAGCACGGTGTAGACCACCGTCACCGCGGGGATGCCCAGCTTGGGCTGGATGTCCACGGGGATGCCGCGGCCGTTGTCGCTCACTTCGATGACGTCGCCCTTTTTGATGGTGACCTCGATGTGATCGCAGAAGCCGGCCAGCGCCTCGTCGATGGCGTTGTCTACGATCTCATACACCAGATGGTGCAGGCCACGGGGGCCGGTGGAGCCGATGTACATGCCCGGGCGCTTGCGTACCGCCTCCAGACCTTCCAGCACCTGGATCTGGCTGCCGTCGTAGTCCTCGGCCTGGCCCACTGTCTGCTTGTTCAACTCTTCTGCCATTCTCTCTTTCTCCTTCTGTTGCGTTTCAAAGCGCTCCGCCGCGCGGATGCTGGTCCAGATTTTCCATCCGCTCACACCGCCGCTGCAGGGTGCGGGCGGAGATGGGGCTGATGAACACCGTCTGGACGGGGAAGTCCGTCACCACGAAGCTCTTGGGCAGCTCACCGGAAACGGTGACCACCGCGCCCTCTTCTTCGGCCCGGCGCAGAAACTGCCGGGTGTTCTTGGCAACGGAACTGGATTCAATGTCAAAGATGCCGATGATGTCTCTGGTGTGGACCACATAGTCCTGCCCGAGATGCAGATACATATTATCCCTCCAAAAGCCGGCCGCCCTCCATCCGAAGCATCACGCCCGCCGCCTTGTGGAAGAGGCTGGAATCGCAGGCGGTGACGATGGTCTGTTTGCAGCGCACCCGGGTGAGCAGGTATTCCTGCCGGGACGGGTCCAGCTCGCTGAGCACGTCGTCCAGCAGCATCACCGGGTGTTCGCCGGTGACCTCGGCGGCCACCGCCGCCTCCGCCAGCTTGATGCTCAGCACCGCGCTGCGCTGCTGGCCCTGGCTGGCGAAATTTTTGGCGGGCCGGCCGTCCAGCACCAGTTCCAGGTCGTCCCGGTGGGGGCCGGCGGTGCAAAAGCCCGCCCGACGGTCGGCCATGCGGCTGGCGGCCAGGGCCTCGGCCAGCGTGCCCGCTTCAAACCCGCAGCGGTAGCAAAGGCCCAGCGCCTCGCTGCCGCTGCTTATTTCTTCGTAATTCTTTTGGGCCAGCGGGCCGAGGCTTGAAAGAAAAGCCAGACGCCGCCGGCGTATCTCCTCGCCCTGCACCGCAAGGTCGGCGTCGAAGGCGTCGCACATCTCCGCCGCGCCGGGGGTGCGCTCCCAGAACTTCAAAAGGCTGTTCTTCTGGGCGATGAGCCGGGAATAGCGCCGCAGGGTGGCCAGGTACCCGGGGTACAGCTGGCACAGCGCCGCGTCGATGAAGCGCCGCCGCCGCTCGGGGCTGCCCTTCACCAGTTCCAGATCCCCCGGCTCGAACACCACCGCCGTGAACACGCCGGCAATTTCCGAGGCGCGGCCCGCGTCCGCTCCGTTCATCTTGGCGGTGCGGCCCGGGCGGGGGCTGTCTTTTGTGCCGATGGTGATGCGCAGCCATATCTCGCCCCGGTCCTCCCGCTCGATGGGGCCTTCCATCACGCCGAACTGCTGGCCCTGGCGGATGAGCTGGGGGTCTTTCGCGCCCCGGAAGCTCTTGGCGCCGGTGAGCAGCCACACCGCTTCCAGAAGGTTCGTCTTGCCCTGGCCGTTGGCGCCGGTGATGACCGTCAGCTCCTCGCCGGGCTTAAAGTCGGCGCTTTCGATGTTGCGGTAGTTGCAGATGATGAGTCGTTTCAGCCGCATGGCGCGTTACCGGCCTTCGCCGATGGTCACGGTGCGGCCGTCCAGAGTGACGGTGTCGCCGGCGCGCAGCTTCTTGCCCCGCATGGTGCAAGCCTCGCCGTTCACCAGCACCTGGCCGTCCTGAATGAGCAGCTTTGCCTCGCCGCCCGTCTCCGCCAGACCCGCCAGCTTGAGCAGGCTGTCCAGCTTGATGTATTCGGTATGAATGAGAATCTTATCCATAATCGCTCTCTTTTAATCGTTTTTGAAGCGCACCGGCAGCACCAGATAGATGAAATCGTTGCTGTCGTCCGCCGGCAAAATCTTGACGGGGCTCAAAGCGCCGGTCATCTCCATGGCGACTTTATCGCAGCGGGCGTTGCGCAAAGCGTCCAGCAGGTAGCGGTTGTTAAAGCCGATCTCCACCGCCTCGCCCTCGATGTCCGCGTCGAACTCGTCCACCACTTTGCCGAGATTCGTCTGGCAGCGCACGGTGACCTTTTTATCAAAGAGGATGCGCAGGGGGTTCTTCAGCCGCTCGGTGATGATGAGGCTGGCGCGCTCGATGGTGTCGATGAAGTCCCTCGTCTCCAGCACCACCCGCGTCTTGAAGCCGGAGGGGATGACGTTGGAGTAGTTGAGAAACTCGCCCTCGATGAGGCGGGACAGAATGACATAACTGCCCGCCTCGAACACCACAAAACGGCGGTTGGCGGAGATGTACACGTCCTGATCGTCCTCGCCCAGCAGTTTATTTACTTCGGTGAGGGTCTTGGCGGGGATGATGATGCGGATGTGCTTCTGGGCGGTGATGGGCCGCTCCACGATGGCCAGACGGTAGCCGTCCAGGGCCACCACGGTGAGCTTGTTCTCCTCAATGGCGAACAGTTCGCCGGTGTGGGCGGGCTTTTTGTCGTCCTGGCTCACGGCGTAGAGGGTCTTTTCGATCATGTCCCGCAACGTGCCGGCCTTGATGCACAGGGTGCGGTCGGCGCCGGGGTTCGGCAGGTCGGGGTAATCGGCGGCGCTCATGGCCAGAATGTCGAACTCCGCCACACCGCCCTTGATGGTGGCGTTGCCGCCGTCGCCGGTGGTGATGTCAATGTCGCCCGCAGGCAGACGGCGCACCATGTCGCCCAGCAGTTTTGCCGACAGGACAATTTCGCCCGGCTCCCGCACGTTGGCCTCGATGGTGGTGGTGATGGCCATTTCCAGGTCGTAGCCGGTGAGGGTGAGCTGGAAGCCGTCCGCCTTTAAGAGGATGCCCTCCAGCGCCGGGATGGACGAGCGAAGGGTCACCGCCCGGCTGACGCCGTCGATGGCGGCTGACAAAAGGGATTTGTCGCAGACGATGTTCATGCAGCTGCGCTCCTTTCTTTCAAAACGCGAAAAAGGCGTATTATAACAAACCTCAATGAAGCCGTAGTAATAGGGGGTGTGAATCTTGTGAAAAAGTGGGACAAGCCCTCTGGCGGCGCGGTCTCGACAGATGTGAACAAGTTTTTAGCGGATGTTGGAAATTTGTTGAATGGCCATTGGCCTCGAAGTTATCCACACTCCAAAGTGGAAAACCGCTGTTGAATGTTGAATACTATGTTGAAAAAGTTGAATTTCACATTCCGTTCAAATTTGGCCGCCGGGAGGGGTCAGCTCCGCACGTTTTTGATGATGTCCTCCACGGTCTCCTTCAGGCGGCGGTCGTTTTCCAGGTTCTGCTCCATGGCCTTGAGGGAGTAGACGATGGTGGAGTGGTCGCGGCCGCTGAACTCCCGGCCGATGTCCTCCATGCTCATGCCGGTGATCTCCCGCACAACGTAGATGGCGGTCTGGCGGGCGCTGGAGATGTTGGCCGTGCGGCGCATGCCTCTGATCTCGGCGGGGGAGACGTTGTAGGTGCGGGCCACCTCGCTGATGATCTTCTCGATCGTCACCGGCACCGGCTGGGTCTCGTTGAGGATGTCCTTGATGGCGTTCTGGGCCACGCCGATGGCCGGCTGGATGCCCTCCAGAAGGTAATAGGCGTTCAGCTTTTTCACCGCGCCTTCCAGCTGGCGGATGTTGCTCTTCAGGTGGTTGGCGATGAACTCGGACACCTCGTCCGGCATGTGCAGGTTGAGAAGCTCGGCCTTGCGGCGGATGATGGCCACCCGCGTCTCAAAGTCCGGCGGCTGGATGTCGGCGGTGAGGCCCCACTCGAACCGGGTGCGGAGCCGCTCTTCCAGGCTTTTGATTTCCTTGGCCGGGCGGTCGCTGGCCAGCACGATCTGCCTGCCCGCGCCGTGGAGGGTGTTGAAGGTGTGGAAAAACTCCTCCTGGGTGCTCTCCTTGCCGGCAATGAACTGGATGTCGTCCACCAGAAGCACGTCCGCGGGGCGGTAGGTCTGGCGGAACTCCTCGGTGCGGCCCGCCTGGATGGCGCTGATGAGGTCGTTGGTGAAGGTCTCGCAGTCCACGTAGACGATGTTGAAATTGGGGTGGTTCTTCTTGATCTCGGTGGCGATGGCGGTGAGCAGGTGGGTCTTGCCCAGACCCGACTGGCCGTAGATGAACAGCGGGTTATAGGCCCCCGAGGGATTGGAGGCCACCGCCTGCGCCGCCGCGTAGGCGAACTGGTTGGAGGGGCCTTTGATGAAGTTCTCGAAGGTGAAGTCATAGCGGCCGTCGGTGTCCACCGTCTCCTCCACCGGGGCGGGAGCTTCCTGCTTTTCGGCGGCGGGCACCACCAGCTCCACCTCCACGTCGAAGCCCAGCACCGCCGCCAGCGCTTCCCGCAGAAGGGGAGTGTAACGGTCCCGCACGATGGTGCAGATGAAGTCGTTGCGAACGGCCAGCGTCACCTTGCCGCTGCCCTCAAAGCGCACCGCTTCCAGCCCGTCGATGTACAGGTTGTAGGTGGCGTCCACCAGGCGCTGTTTGCAGTATTCTTTTGCCGCGGCTAAAACGTCGTTGAAAGAATCCATAGAATTTTAACGCTCCAATATTTGCAGATTTGGTATCCGATTAATTATATCATAGAAGGTTTTATTTTACAATTCTAAAATACTATTATATATATTATTCCTATATAGGGGGAATATGGGCCAAAAGCGGCGGCCTCATGCCGAAAAGCGGCTTTGTAAGGCAAAAAACCTTTTCAGAAAGTGTTGACAAACCCGCGCCGTTTCAGCTATACTCTTATGTTGCAGGGTCGTCCCCAAAATTCGGGGAGCCAACAAAACTCAAAAACCCGCCCCCCGGGCGCGGGGAGCTTATAGGAGGAAATAAAAATGAAAAGAACTTTCCAGCCCAAGAAGCGTCAGCGCAGCGGCGTGCACGGTTTTCTGAAGAGAATGGCTTCCAAGAGCGGCCGCAAGGTCATCGCCGCCCGCCGTGCCAAGGGCCGGGCGAAGCTGTCTGCCTGAAATAGCGCCTTCTGAAAAAAGGCAAAACACGAAGGTCACTTGTTGCAGGTGGCCTTCTTTTTCCATATCGAGGAGACCATGAGATACCGCCCCATCACCAAAAACAAAGAGTTCTGCCGCGCTTATGCCCGGGGCAAGGCCTTCGTGCACCCAAAGCTTGTGCTGTATGTGAATAAGAACCGGCTGGGCCGCACCCGGGTGGGCCTCACCGCCACCAAAAAAATAGGCGGCGCGGTGCAGCGCAACCGGGCACGGCGGGTGATGCGGGCTGCCCTTTACCAGACGCTGCCCTACGACGTGGGAAGCTACGACCTGGTGTTCGTGGCCCGGGGGCAGACGGTGCGCTGCAAAAGCGGCGAGGTGGCCGCGGCGGCCGCCCAGCTTTTGAAAAAAGCGGGGCTTGTGCAATGATCGCCCGGCTGCTCATCGCGCCCATCCGCTGGTATAAAAAGTATATTTCGCCGTGTCTTGGCAACAACTGCCGCTTTCGGCCCACCTGCAGCGAATACGCCATCCAGGCTCTCACCGTCCACGGGGCGGCCAAGGGCCTTGTTTTAAGCGTGTGGCGCATTCTGCGCTGCAACCCCTTCTGCCGCGGCGGCTACGACCCCGTGCCCGAAAAGGGCCGCTGGGTCAGCGAAAAGCGGAACCTCTTCCGCTGAAATTTCATCTGCTTCTTGTGACTTCACGGTTTGCGCCCGCCGGAGTCCTTCGAACCAAAAAATAAACAGCCCCGGCGCGCAAACGGGGCGGAATGGAACAACTATGGGATTTTTAGGTTTTCTTGGCACCCCCCTGGGCTACGTGCTGCAGTGGATGTATGACCTCTTCGGCAGCTACGGCTGGGCGCTGATCGTCTTCACCGTGGCCGTGCGTGTGCTCAGCTTCCCGCTGCAGATCGGCCAGCAGAAGAACACCGCCCGTATGGCGGCGTACCGTCCGATGATCGAGGAGATCCAGAAAAAGTACGCCAAAGACCGGGAGAAGCAGAACGAGGAGCTCATGCGCCTGCAGCAGGAGTACGGCTATAACCCCACCGCCGGCTGCCTGCCCATGTTCGTGAACTTCTTCATCATGTTCGGCGTGATTGAGGCGGTTTATTACCCCCTGCAGCACATCCTGCACATCAGCAAGGACGTGCTGACCCAGATCGCCTCCATCCTGAACATGACCTACACCTACACCACCAACACCGCCATCATCCAGATGGTGCAGAAGGGCACTCTGCCCGCTGAGGCCTCCGCTCTGCTCACCCCCGAGCAGCTGGAGAACATCAAGAACTTCAACGTCATGTTCATGGGCATGGACCTCACCGTCAAGCCCGAACTGGCCTTCAACATCCTGCTGCTGTTCCCGGTGCTCAGCGTGGTCACCATGGCCCTGAGCAACATCATCATCATGAAGTCCAGCGGCCAGGAGATGCAGGGCAGCATGAAGTGGATGCCCTGGATGATGAGTCTGATGTTCGTCTGGATCGCCTTCACCGTGCCCGTGGCTTTCTCTCTGTACTACACCGTGTCCAACGTGCTGATGCTCATCACCAGCATCATCACCCGCAAGATGTACGACCCTGAGAAGATGAAGGCGCAGGTGGCCGCCGAGATCGAAGAGAAGAAAAAGGCCAAGAAGGCCAAGAAGCAGGTCAAGGTCGTGGACGAAAAGACCGGCGAGGAGAAGCTGAAGGAAGTCACCGAGGCGGAGATGAACCGTCTGCGCATCGAGCGCGCCCGCGCCATCGACGCCGAGCTGTACAAGGACGAGCGCACCACGCCCCTGAACGCAAAGACCGGGGAGGAAGAATCATGCGAGAAGTGATCGTTACCGGCAAAACCGTTGAGGAAGCCACCGAGAAGGCCTGCCTGGAGCTGGGCCTGCCCCGGGAGGAAGTGAGCATCGAAATTCTGGAGATGCCCACCCGCAAGCTGTTCAAATCCACCCCCGCCAAGGTGAAGGCCACCGCCGACGAGGCCGAGGCCCCCGCCGCGGAGGAGAAGCCCGCCGCGCCGAAGGCGGAGGTGAAACCCGAGGCCCCCAAGGCCGAGCCGGTTGTTGCGGAAGCCGCCGCTCCCGCTCAGGAGACTGCGGAGGAGAAACCGGTCACCGAGGCCCAGCAGGCGAAGCTGGACGCCGCGGTGGCGTACCTCAAGACGGTGTTCGCCGCCATGGGCGCGGGCGAAGTGACCGTGACCACCTCGAAGCAGGGCGAGGCCTGCATCATCCGGGTGGAGGGCGACGACGTGGGCATGCTCATCGGCCATCGGGGCGAGACGATGGAGAGCCTGTCCTACCTTGCCAGCCTGGTGGCCAACCGGATGCCCGGCGAGTACATCAAGCTGGGCCTGGACGTGGCCGGCTACCGCGGCAAGCGGGAGAAGGACCTGGAGGCCCTTGCCCGCCGGATGGGCGCGAAGGTGGCCCGCACCGGCCGCAGCTGGGCCATGGACCCCATGAACCCCTACGAGCGGCGCATCATCCACTCCACCATCAGCGGCATGGAGGGCGTGCGCAGCGAGTCCAAGGGCGAGGGCGCTGACCGCCGCGTGGTCATCTACCCCACCGACCCCCAGGCTGCCGGCACCGCCTTCGAGCGGGAGCGCCGCGGTGAGCGTGGCGGCAGAGGCGGCCGTGGCGGCCGCGGCGGCAAAGGCCGCGGCGACAAGGGCCGCAAGGGCGGCGAGCGCCGTTCCAGCGTGCCCGCCCGCGAGTTTGCCGACACCCCCCGCGAGGAGGGCGCGGCGCCCATGGCGCCCAAGCGCACCCAGCTGATCGACGACGCCGAGGGCTTCGCTCTCTACGGCAAGATCGAGCTGTAAAAACAGAACAAAGGTTTTCCGTCCGGCCCGGTTTGGGCCGGGCGGTTTTTGTTTTTGGGAGGGGAGAGGGGTTTTCCACATCCGTTGGGCGGGCTTGGGGAAAATGTTGACCGGTCTTTGTTTGCCGTGCGTTTCGTTTGAGTCTGCTCCGATGAGCACTCCGCGGCGGCAGTACCGCGACCTGTTCAGCTTGCATCGGGAGATGGACGGGGAGAGCCGCCTTGCCTTCTTCCTGCACCCGGCCCGGCAGCCCGGGGCCACCGCCCAGCCGAGAGCGGAGCCCGGGCCTCCCCACGTAGTGCGCATCAGAACGGACATTTTCCGTCGGCGTGGAAAATGTCCGAGATGCCGCGTGCGGTGGGGAGGAACCGGGCGGAGCTTTCCCTGCAACGCTGGCCTTTTCATTGTCCGGGCGGCGGTGGAGTTTGGAAAGTTTGCGCAGAGGTGGCCGCGTCCCTGCCCGCCGCCGCACGCTCGGATCCGGACACTTTGCCCTGCGGCCAAAGCGTTCGTCTCCAGGCGCACTACGCGGCGGGCCGGGCGAAACGGGAGAGGGTCGCCCTGCCTGTCCCGCCGCCCCCTTGCCCCCTCGGCGGCGCTGTGCTAAAATAAATCGGATATACCCAAAAATGCGGTTTGGCAAAAGGAGGCGTTTTTCATGGCCGAGACCATCGTGGCGCTGGCCACTCCCCCCGGGGCGGGCGGCATCGCCGTGGTGCGCCTGTCCGGCGAGGATGCGCTGGCGGTGGCGGCAAAGGTGTTTTTTCCACACAACGCCGCCAAGAAAGTGGAAAACGCAAAGGGCTATACCGCCCTCTACGGCAACTTCATGGTGAACGGCAAACCCCTGGACGACGGGGTGGCCCTGTTCTTCCGCGCGCCTCACAGCTACACCGGCGAGGACGTGGCGGAGCTGAGCTGCCACGGCGGGCCGGTGGTGGCCCAGAGCCTCATTGACGCCTGCATCGCCGCGGGGGCGCGGCCCGCGGGGCCGGGGGAGTACACCCGTCGGGCTTTTCTGAACGGGCGCATCGACCTGACCCAGGCGGAGGCGGTGATGAGCCTCATCGGCGCGGCAGGGCGGCAGGGCGCGGCCCTGGCCCGCACGGCCCTGGACGGCGCGCTGGCAAAGCGCATCGAAGGGTTTAAACAGCAGCTGGTGGCCCTGGCGGGGCACATCGCCGCCTGGGTGGATTTCCCCGAGGAGGACGTGCCCGCTTTGGAGCCGGAGGCTCTTTCCGCCACTTTAGGCGAGGTAAAGGCCGGCCTTTCCGACCTCATCCGCAATTTCGGCGCGGGCGCCGTGCTGCGGGAAGGGGTGGACGCGGCCATCGTGGGCAGCCCCAACGTGGGCAAGAGCACCCTTTTGAATCTTTTGGCCGGCTTCGACCGGGCCATCGTCACCCCCATCGCCGGCACCACCCGGGACGTGGTGGAGCAGGCGGTGATGCTGGGCGGGGTGCGGGTCACTTTGCGGGATACCGCCGGCCTGCGGGACACCGGCGACGTGGTGGAGGCGGAGGGCATCCGCCGCAGCCGCCGTGCCATGGAGGAAGCGGGCCTGGTTCTGGCCGTGTTCGACGGCTCGGCCCCCCTCACCGAAGAGGACAAGCAGCTGGCGGCGGTGTGCGCCGGCCGGCCGGCCATCGCCATCGTGAACAAGAGCGATTTGCCCCAGCAGTTTGACCCGGCGGCCATTGCCGGCAGTTTTTCTGAAATCGTCACCCTGGCCGCGGGCCGGGGCGAGGGCGCGGAACTCTTAGGCGAAGCGGTGCGCCGGGTGCTGGGGGTGGCGAACCTCGACCCCAGCGCCCCCTGTCTTGTGAGCCAGCGGCAGTACGCCGCCGCCTGCGAGGGCCGCGCGGCGCTGGAAGAGGCGGAAAACGCCCTGGCCGGCGGCTTCGGGCTGGACGCGGTGAGCGTCTGCGTGGACGACGCCCTCTCCGCCCTCTGCCGCCTCACCGGCGAGGACGCCTCCGACGCGGTGGTGGAGGAAGTGTTCTCCACTTTCTGCGTGGGCAAGTAACGATGCAAGTAACATTGATATTTGAAAGGGGGGCCGCTGATGGCTTCCGACACGAAAGGTCTCGTCCATCTGGGCGATTTTGATGTAATCATTGTGGGCGCGGGCCACGCGGGTATCGAGGCCGCGGCGGCCGCCGCCCGGCTGGGTGTCTCCGCCGCCCTGTTCACCCTGAGTCTGGACGGCATCGGCAACATGCCCTGCAACCCCAGCATCGGCGGCACCGCCAAGGGCCACCTTGTCCGTGAGATCGACGCCCTGGGCGGCGTGATGGCACTGGCCGCCGACGCCACCACCCTCCAAAGCCGGATGCTCAACCGGGGCAAGGGCCCTGCGGTGCACTCCCTGCGGGCGCAAATTGACCGCCAGGCCTACCACCGCTTCACCAAAGAATATCTGGAACACGTTCCCGGCCTTTCCATCAAGCAGGCCGAGGTGGTGGACATTCTTATTGAAAACGGCCGGGTGAAGGGCGTGTGCACCCGCCTCCACGGCTTCTACGGCGCGAAGGCGGTGGTGCTCTGCACCGGCACCAATCTTGCCGGCAGGATTTTCGTGGGCGACGCCAGTGTGCCCAGCGGCCCCGACGGCCAGCACGCCGCCACCCTTTTGGCCGAGAGCCTGCGGGCGGCGGGCCTGCCCATGCGCCGCTTCAAGACCGGCACTCCCGCCCGGGTGCACCGGCGCAGCATCGACTTTTCGGTGCTGGAGCGTCAGCCGGGGGAGGAGCCGCCGGAGCCCTTCAGCTTTCTCACGCCCCCCGGCGGTGTGAAGAACCAGGTGGACTGCTTCATCGCCTGGACCAACCCCGAGACCCACAAGGTCATTCAGCAAAACCTCCACCGCTCGCCCCTCTACGGCGGGGCCATCGAGGGCATCGGCCCCCGCTACTGCCCCAGCATCGAGGACAAGGTGGTGCGCTTTGCCGACAAGGAGCGCCATCAAATTTTCGTGGAGCCCTGCGGGCCGGACACGGAAGAGATGTATCTCCAGGGCATGAGCAGCAGCCTGCCCGAGGACGTGCAGATCGCCATGTACCGCACCATCCGGGGCTTTGAAAACATCGAAATCATGCGCCCGGCCTACGCCATCGAGTACGACTGCATCGACCCCCAGGCCCTGCGCCACACTCTGGAAAGCCGGGCGGTGGCGGGCCTTTACGGCGCGGGCCAGTTCAACGGCACCAGCGGCTACGAGGAAGCGGCGGCCCAGGGCCTTTTGGCCGGCGCCAACGCCGCCCTGGCGGTGCTGGGCAAAGAGCCCATGACCCTGCCCCGCTACACCTCCTATCTGGGCACCCTGGTGGACGACCTGGTCACCAAGGGCGTGATGGACCCTTACCGCATGATGACCAGCCGCAGCGAGTACCGGCTGACCCTGCGGCAGGACAACGCCGACGAGCGCCTCACCCCCATCGGCCGCAGGTTCGGCCTGGTGGACGACGAGCGCTGGGCCGCATTCCAGAAGGCGATGGAGGTAAAAGCCGCCGAGGAGAAGCGGCTGGCCTCCACCACCGTGCGGGCGGCGGATCTGAACGCCGTCACCGAAAAAGAGGGCCTGCCCCCGGTGGAAAAGGGAGGCACGGCGGCCCAGCTGCTGCGCCGCCCGGAGCTGACCTACGAACACATCGCGGCGGTCATCGGGCCCGGCGAGGGCGTGGACAGCCGCATGGCCGGCCGCATCGTCACCGAGATAAAATACGAGGGCTACATCGCCCGGCAGCAGCGGGTCATCCGGGAGACAAAGCGGCTGGAAAGCCAGCCCATCCCGGAAAATTTCGACTACGCGCCGCTGGAGGGCCTGCGGCTGGAGGCGAGGGAAAAACTGCAAAAACTGCGCCCGGCGGACATCGCCGCCGCGGGCCGCATCCCCGGCGTGTCGCCGGCGGACATCGCTGTTCTCTCGGTGGCTGTGGCCGCCGCCAATGCCAAAGCAAGAAGGGAAGGGGAGACCGACCAATGATCGACAAACAGCGCCTTGCGGCCAAGTGCGCCGCCGAGGGAGTGACCCTCACCGGCGAAATGCTGGACAAGCTGGACAAATACGCCGAATGTCTGGTGGAGTACAACCAGAAGGTGAACCTCACCGCCATCACCGACCCGGAGGGCATCGAGGACAAGCACTTTGTGGACAGCCTGCTCTTCGCCTCCCGCCCCGAGGTGGCCGGCAAGCTGGTGGACGTGGGCACCGGCGCGGGGTTCCCCGGCGTGGTGGCCAAAATCTACAAGCCCGAACTGGAGCTCACCCTGATGGAGCCCACCGGCAAGCGGGTGGATTTTCTGCGCTGGGTCTGCGGCGAGCTGGGCCTTACCGGCGTGGAGTTCGCCAAGGAGCGCGCGGAGGAAGCGGCCCGCAAACAGTGGCGGGAGGCCTTTGACGTAGCCTGCGCCCGGGCGGTGGCGGCTCTGCCCGTCCTCAGTGAGTACTGCCTGCCCCTGGTGAAGGTGGGGGGCGTGTTCATCGCCCTGAAAGGGGCCAGCGGCGAGGAAGAACTGGCCGCCGCCAAAAACGCCATCGCCAAGCTGGGCGGCGCCTGGAAGGAGACTTCCCGTCTGAAGCTGCCCGGCGGCGACGAGCGATGCCTGATTTTGTGCGAAAAGATTTCGCACACTTCGACCGTTTACCCCCGCAACGGCGGAAAGATCGCAAAAGCCCCCTTGAAGTGACCCCGCAAAGGGCGGATACCGTCGCTTGGTGTAAATGGAAAATACTGGAAAATATCGGATGTTCGTGGTATACTTTCCCTGCAAGGGAAGGAGGGCGAAGAAGCCCGCCTTGCCTTGCAGGAAGGGAAAATGAGCCGCGGGCGTCCGTTTTTTTTGCGTCCGCCCGCCCCAGGGAAGGAGAAATGCCCCATGCTGACCGCGAGACCGAAGGTGCAGGGAAAGGTGCTGCTTTTGCCGGTGGAGAAGATCGTCCCCTCGGCCCACCAGGCCCGCACCCATTTTGACGAGCAGGAAATTGCCCGCCTTGCCCTCAGCATCGCCCAGAACGGACTGCTGCAGCCGGTGAGCGTGCGCCCGGGCCGGGAAAAGGGCGAATACGAGCTGGTGGCGGGGGAGCGGCGGCTGCGGGCCTGCAAGCTGGCGGGCCTTGCGGAGATACCCGCCATCCTCACCCAGCGGGACGAGAGCCAGTCGGCGGCGCTGGGGTTACTTGAGAACATCCAGCGCCAGGGCCTCGACCCATTTGAGCAGGCCCGGGGCATCCGGGAGGTCATCACCCTTTGGGGCTGCACCCAGGAGGAGGCGGCCAAGCGGCTGGGGCTTGCCCAACCCACCCTGAACAACAAGCTGCGGCTGCTGGCCCTTTCCGACGAGCAGCAGAACTATTGCGTTGCCAACGGCCTCACCGAGCGCCACGCCCGGGCGGTGCTGCGGCTGCCGGAGGGCGAACCCCGCAGCCGGGCGCTGGCCCGCTTTGTGGAGAAGAAGATGAACGCCCGCCAGGCGGACGAGTATGTGGAGCAGTGTCTTTCCCAGAAGAAGCCCGCCCGCCGCCGCCCGGTGCCCATGGTGCGGGACGTGCGCATCTTCGTGAACACCATCAACAAGGCGGTGCGGCTGATGGTGGATGCCGGCGTGCCCGCCCGCACCACCCGCAGGGAAGGGGAGGGCTTTGTGGAGTACACCGTGCGCATCCCCACCGAGCCCGCCAAAAAGACCGCCGGCGCGGGCTGCTCGGCTTAAGCGGCGGACAAGCCTTTGCCACAACGATTTTCATGCCCTTAACAATCCCGGAGCCTTCGTCCGCGCACTGCGGCGGGGGCTCCGGGTTTTTGCGTGCAAATGTTCCACGTGGAACAATGAAAAAAGCCCCGGAGAAAACTCCGGGGCAAAATCGAAGCGGTCAGGCTGTCCGCCGTCCAAAGAGAATGAACAGCAGCGGCGCAAACTGGGCGAGAATGGTGGCGGCGGGCAGGGGAAGGGAAAGCTGCATCAAAAGAGACGAAAAATTCCCGGTCCAACTGTAAAAGCGGGACAGAAAGAGACTGACCTCCAGCGGAAAGGCCGGAAGGAAAAGCTGGGCCAGAACAATGGCCAGCATCGGCAAAATCAGCAGCGCTGCCGAAGCCGCAATTTCCCGCCGTGTCATGGAACGGAAGGCCCACAGCCCGCCCGCCAGCAGAACAGCAAAAACAAGTGCTAACTGAAACAGCACAGAGCGCACTGGGTCGGTGGAGACTTCGATGGTGCCGTTTTCGCCGACAGTGCGATTTACATAAATCAGCGCGCCCGGGAAAATGGTCAGCCAGTAGCAAGCAAGACTTGACAGAAGGCAGAACACGGGCACGCGCCAGAGGGTACCAATGCGGATATTCATGGGCGACCTCCTTATCTTGTGATTCTGCTTGCAGTATATCATCCTCTAGTAAAAAAAGAAAGCCTTTGCAAAAAGGGGCAGGGGAGAGCAATGCAAAATGTTCCACGTGGAACGTTCAAACCGCAAACTTCCCGCCAAAAACAATGTTCCACGTGGAACATTTCCGCAAAAATCTCTTCGCGCCGTCGCCCATTGGACACTATATATAGAGAAACGCCCCGCAAATAGGGGCTTTTTTGGCCCGACCACAAGATATTGCCCGTTTCAAAAGCGGCCCGGCTGTGCTATAATAACAGGCACAGCCCGTTTTTTTCGGGGCCGGCGGCTTTGCCGGCGCATCAGCACACTGAACAAGAGGAGAACAAACGTGGGCAAGATCATCGCGGTTGCGAACCAAAAGGGCGGCGTGGGCAAAAGCACCACGGCGGTCAATCTGGCGGCTTGTGTGGCCGCCCAGGACAAAAAAGTCCTCATTGTGGACCTGGACCCCCAGGGCAACACCACCAGCGGCTACGGCGTTTCCAAGAAAAACGTCCAGGCCAGCGTCTACGAGCTGCTCATCGGGGAGGCAAAGGCTGCCGACGCCATCATTCCCACCCAGTACAAGGTGGACCTCATCCCCTCCAACATCCAGCTGTCCGGCGCGGTGGTGGAACTGGTGAACCTGCCCAAGCGGGAGAGCCGCCTGCGTCAGGCATTGGCTCAGGTGGCCGGCAATTACGACTTCATCTTCATCGACTGCCCGCCCAGCCTCGATCTGCTCACCCTCAACGGCCTGTGCGCCTGCGATTCGGTGCTCATCCCCATCCAGTGCGAGTTCTACGCCCTGGAGGGCCTGTCCGAGCTGATGAGCACCCTCAAAACCGTGCGCAAGATGTACAACCACTACCTTGAGATCGAGGGCGTGGTGTTCACAATGTACGCCGGGCGTCTGAACTTGACGCTGCAGGTGGTGGAGCAGGTGAAAAAGTTCTTCGGGGACAAGGTCTACAAGACCACCGTGCCCCGGAACGTGCGGCTTTCCGAAGCGCCCAGCTTCGGCATGCCCATCAATTACTACGACCCGGTGAGCAAGGGGTGCGAGGCCTACAGCGAAATGGCCGCCGAATTCCTTGCGAACAACCGGTAAAAGGGGGAAAATAGGATGGCAGTGAAAAAGGGAGGCCTCGGCCGGGGGCTGGAGAGCCTCTTCGAGGACGCCGCCCGGGACGTGGGCGGGCCGGTGAGCACCCTGCCCCTGCGGGAAATCGAGCCGGACAAGGACCAGCCCCGCAAGGATTTTGACGAGCAGGCCCTCTCCGAACTGGCGGACAGCATCGCCCGCCATGGCTTGCTGCAGCCCATCGCGGTGCGGGCGGCGGCCGGCGGAGCCTATAAAATCATCGCCGGCGAGCGTCGCTGGCGGGCCGCGCGGCTGGCGGGCCTTTCCGAAGTGCCGGTGGTCATCAAGGACGTCACCGACGCCGAGGCCATGGAGCTGGCGCTCATCGAGAACCTACAGCGTGAAGACCTGGATCCGGTGGAGGAAGCCATGGGCTACCGCCAGCTGATGGAGCGGTGCGAGCTGACCCAGGAGCAGACGGCCCAGAAAATAGGCAAGAGCCGCAGCGCAATCGCCAACAGCCTGCGCCTTCTGAACCTGCCGGAGGATGTGCTGACCTTTTTGAAGGAGGGCAAGCTCTCCACCGGCCACGCCAAGGTGCTGCTGGGCCTGCCGGACGCGGCGCTGCAGAGCCAGGCCGCCGAAGCGGTGGTGGGGCAGAACCTGAACGTGCGCCAGACCGAGGCGCTGTGCAAAAAACTGGTAAAGCCGGAAAAACCGGCCAAACCCCAGCCTCTGCGCCCTGCGCTGGCGGGCGAGGTGGAATATGCCCTGCGCCAAGTGCTGGGCAGCGAGGTAAAGGTGGACTACAAAAACGGTCAGGGCAGCCTGACGGTGCACTTTTACTCGGACGAGCAGCTGAGCGCCTTTGCGAATCTGCTGGGCGGCTACAATAAGGAAGAAAACAAGTAAAAGGGGAGTAGCGACATGCTGGACATTCGATTTGTGCGGGAAAATCCCGACGCCGTGAAGGAGAACATCAAGAAGAAATTCCAGGAGCAGAAACTGCCTCTGGTGGACAAGGTCATCGAGCTGGACACCAAAAACCGTGCGGTGATGACCGAGGCCAACGCCCTGCGCGCCGAGCGCAACACCCTCTCCAAGCAGGTGGGTATGCTGATGGGCCAGGCCAAGAAGGACCCCTCCAAGCTGGCCCAGGCCGAGGCCGCCAAGGCCAAGGTGACCGCCCAGGCCCAGCGGCTGGCCCAGCTGGAGGCCGAGGAGGAGAAGCTGGAGGGCGAGATCCGCGACATCATGCTGGTCATCCCCAACATGATCGACCCCTCTGTGCCCATCGGCCCGGACGACAGCTGCAACGTGGAAGTGCAGCGCTTCGGCGAGCCTGTGGTTCCGGAGTTTGACATTCCCTACCACACCGAAATCATGGAGAGCTTCGGCGGCATCGATCTGGACAGCGCCCGCCGTGTGGCCGGCAACGGCTTCTACTACCTGCTGGGCGACATCGCCCGCCTGCACGAGGCGGTGCTGGCCTACGCCCGCCACTTCATGATCAACAAGGGCTTCACCTACGTCATCCCGCCCTTCATGATGCACGGCGCGGTGGTGCAGGGCGTTATGAGCTTCCCCGAGATGGACGCCATGATGTACAAGATCGAGGGCGAGGATCTCTACCTCATCGGCACCAGCGAGCACACCATGATCGGCCGCTTTGTGGATCAGATCATCCCCGAGGCCAAGCTCCCCCTGACCCTCACCAGCTACAGCCCCTGCTTCCGCAAGGAGAAGGGCGCCCACGGCCTGGAGGAGCGGGGCGTTTACCGCATCCACCAGTTTGAGAAGCAGGAGATGATCGTGCTCTGCAAGCCGGAGGAGAGCATGGACTGGTACGAGAAGATGTGGCGCAACAGCGTGGAGCTGTTCCGCAGCCTGGACATTCCCGTGCGCCAGCTGGAGTGCTGCTCCGGCGACCTGGCGGACCTGAAGGTCAAGAGCTGCGACATCGAGGCCTGGAGCCCCCGCCAGAAGAAGTACTTCGAAGTGTGCAGCTGCTCCAACCTGGGCGAGGCCCAGAGCCGCCGGCTGAAGATCCGCGTGAAGGGCGAGGACGGCCGCAACTACCTGCCTCACACCCTGAACAACACCTGCGTGGCGCCTCCGCGCATGCTGATCGCCTTCCTGGAGAACAACCTCCAGGCGGACGGCACGGTGAAAATTCCCGAGGTCCTGCGGCCCTACATGGGCGGCAAGGAGCTGCTGGTGCCCGAGCAGAAGTGAAAAACGGCGGGGGCGGCAAATTTTTGCCGCCCCCGCACTGTTTCTGCCCAAAAAAGTATTGACAAGCCCCCACTCTTTCAGTATAATATAAAAGCGCCTTTCAAACAGGTGCAACTGAATATGGCGGTATAGCTCAGTTGGCTAGAGCATTCGGTTCATACCCGAAGTGTCACCGGTTCGAATCCAGTTACCGCTACCAGATACAAGGTTTAGCTACGATACATGGGGGTCGCCCGCAGTAGTGGACGATGTGTTTGCTTGCTGTCGTAGCTAAGCCTTGTATAATATGGCCCGTTGGTCAAGAGGTCAAGACATCGCCCTTTCACGGCGGTAACCCGGGTTCGATTCCCGGACGGGTCACCAAACAAAACAAATCCGAACCTTACGCCGGTTGGCGACGGGTTCGGATTTGTTGTTTATATAGAACAAACAGAGAAATTGATGGCGTCAACTCTTTTCTGAAAACAAGTTATTTTTATGACATGCAAAGGAAAGACATTCCTTCACCAAACAGAAAAGCTCTGCATCCATCTGATCTTTGCTTATATTGGCCATGTCCAAAAACTTGTCATTCTTCTTGAAAAATTTCACCAGGAGGCTCACATCTTTTTCGTCAAGTGAAATATCATAGAACAAATTGGCTAATACAACAATGGTTTCTTTGTAATGGATGCAGTGGGCTGCACGCTCTTCACTCTGCCTGGAAAGGAATTCATCAAAGTCAGGTTCTGCGTACTTGGGTGATAACCCCTGAATCGGATTGATAAGAAGCTGCGTGGATGCTTCCATCAAATTAACATACGATCCCAGCTCATACTGTTGTGCTTCGGACATATTGTTATAATCCAATCCGAAGCCCTTAATCTTCTTTAGGCTGTTTGTCGGATTTCTTCACAAACTCTCCAATTACGGTGTCCGTCCGGGCCTTACACCGGTGGGATTCCCGACCTTTGTTATAATGAATCCCCCTGACGCCAAAAGGGCGTCAGGGGGATTTGTTTCATGCAGTCACCGTTGCCGTTTTCGTTGTTGTTTTGGAGCGTGTCGCCCAAAGGCAGGGGATCACCCTTCCGCTACGGTGAAAAGGGTCAGGTCGACGACGTTTTCCATCTTTTCGTTTGTATAGTAGCTCTCTCCGCAATAACTGCCGTTCTGCAAAAGGCTGACCTCGTTGTAGAAGACGGCGGGATAGAACCTCCCTTCGCTGTCCACAGGCACAAACCCGTTTGTTCCGTCCTGGGTCTCGACCATCACGAAGGCCCAGTCGTCCTGGTATTGCAGAACTTTGCCAAGGAATTCCATCCCGTCCGGCGCCATCACTTCTTTTCCGCCGGAGATCCGGAGCAGAGACGGCTGATTGTTCCGCTCTGCAACGAGAAAGGACGTTTTGCGGACGGTCTCCTGCACCGTGTTGATAAACCGCACATCAAAACTCTTGTAAAAAGGCGGGTAATCCGCAAGTTCCTGAACGACGGCCCCTTGCGTGTCAATGACAAAGAAACGATTCGTCTCTCCGAGCAGCTCCACCGTTGCCTGGCCCTCCACAAAGCTGTGAAGCACCACCGTGTCCGGGTCTGCCGGCTCACCCATGGACGCGGAGATCTGCTCCAAAATTGTCTCAGCCGGGATGACGAGCGTCCCTTGCCGGTCCACATATCCAAACTGTGTGGCTGCCAGGCCCTCCCGGAAGCATCTGGCCGCATTGGAGGTGTTCTTCAGCCGGACGCCGTCTGTGCGGTCGATGAAAATCTCCTCACCGGTTTTGGTATAGAAGCGATCCTCTTCTATTCCGAAAAAAAGCCCCTCCACACAAGGGCCGATCCAGGTCCGGCTATCGTACTTTGGCACCGTCCACTTTCTTTGGTAGAGGGCCTCTCCATCCGTGTTGAACACGCATTGGTATTTATATACCTTGTCTGTGTAGATGTCGACCTCATCAAACTGGAAGTTCCACAGACCTTCTCCCAGGTAAGTCAAAAAGCGCGGCGAGGGATATATAGGGCTGCCGTCAGCGGCCGGGTGGGTCGCAAAATCCACGGCATCCCGGGGCACAGAGAAGATGGTGTTGAACTGCTGGTCGCAGAAAATAATTTCATTGGAGGTGTTCTGATACCAGAGCAGATTGCTCACGCCCGCCTCCCCGTAATAGTCCGGCTGGTCGCTGAAACTCTCCGTCATCACATGATCGAACTCTTGGTGGCGCAGCCCGCTCGCGTCCACACCTTTCATGGTGGCAAGGGTGGTGAATCCCAAAGACGGGGCCGCCGCGGCCGGTTCCTCCACCTCCCGCTCTTCAAACAGGATGTGCAGGGTGAGCATCTCGTACCAGCCCAGGTTTATATATCCGTAGCCCTCCCGGGCAAAGAAGGTCTGCTCCCCGCAGGAAAAATCCAGCGATGTGCCGATGATGTTCCACTGATGGTTGTCGAGAATGTTTCCGTGACTGTCCAGCAGGCAGATCTCTCCCTCCGAAGCAGCGGAGATGCGGACGCTGGGCGGCGCCTCCTCCAGCAGACCGCCCGCATCGTCATACAGGCCCACCTGCCGGGAGCCCTGTTCCATGGCGTAAAAGCCTTCTTCCGTCAGCTGGAAGATTTGGGCAAAACGGGCGGGGCAAAGAACTTCTCCGTCCGTGCCCCGGATGCCGTACACGTCATTTTCGGCGTAGACCGCCTTGCCTTTGAAGGGAGCGACGTCCGCAAGGTCGCCGGCCTCGTAAAGGGGCTTGCCTTGGGAATCGTACATCGTTCCGGCCAGGATAAAGCAGTCCTCACCCGTGAGGGCAGAGACGGCCCCGGGATATTCCTTTATCAGGCTGCCGTCCGTCCCGCAGAGGAAGGAACCGCCGTCTCCCGTCAGCAGCACAAGATCCCCCGGCAGGCGGTAGGGGAACACGCCGCTTTGGGAAAAGCTGCTGAGCACGGCGCCTTTCTCATCAATGAACATCCAGTGTTCCCGGCCGTCATAGTTGCAGACCAAAGCCTTTCCGTCCCGAAAAGGAAGGCACTGGTCATAAGCGGGCTGGATGCGGATGTTCTTTTCCAGATCGCAGTATCCCCATTTTCCGTTTTCAAAGTAGGGGACCCAGCCGTTGTCTCCCATGGCCAGCACATCGTCCATGGTTTCCTGCTGGGAAATAAACGGGCCGGCAGTCATTTTCCTGTTCAGATAAATGGCGGTTTCGACCTCAATGTACGGGTCTGTGTGATAGGAGTAATAGGAGCGGGCCGGATTCATCAGACAGATTTTCTCCGGAACGGTATAAAGGGGGATGTATTCCCCCTCGGTGGTGAGATAACCGCATTCCAATTCCCCTTCGATGATCGCCGTGTCCCAGGAGGTGTAGCGGGCCACAAAGGCCGCGCCATGATGAAACGCGCCCGCTATGTGGAAATCCTGCAGGAGATCCAGCGACTCCTCGTCCAGCACAGGGACCAGCTCTGTTTCCGGGGCAGGTTCGGCGGACAGGCTTTCGGCAGGCAGGCTTTCGGCGGCGCCGGTTGAGGGACCCGGCGCGCTGCAGCCGGTGCAGAAAACCAGCGGCAGCATGATCCCCGCCAGCACGCTCAGAACTTTTTTCCTCATGGGCAGAACCTCATTTCTCAAAAATTGTCCTGTTTTCGTCTATTATTATATCGCAATAAAATTATTTCTGTCAATTTGCCGCAAAAGCATTGACGGGGCAAAAGGAGCGTGCTAAACTGTTGCCTTGTTGAGACCGGGGACCCTCTGCGGACCGTGCCCGGAATTTATAAAATCGGAGGATATCCCCATGAAAAAACTTCTCTGTTGCATCCTGAGCCTTGCCGTGGCCTTTGCCCTGGCTGCCTGCGGCACCGCCGGCGAGGCGGAAAAAACTGCCAGCGAGGCCGGTTCTTCCATGCCCGCTTCTTCCGCGCCTGTTTCTTCCGAGCCGGCATCTTCTGCGCCCGCCTCTTCCGGGGCCGCTTTGCCGGAGATCGAGGGATACGATGTCTGGGAATACGAGAAGGACCAGTGCAAAGTCATCAGCTATGTCCGGAGCGATGCGTCCTCTGTTGAGATCTATACCTCCGAAAATCCGGAGAACATCCAGGTGCTGGACTACATGACCAAATACGAGCAGAAGGAAACCACCATTGCCGGCGTGACCGTGACCCTGGGCTACGACGGGGATATGTACCTGTATGCCCGCTGGGAGAAGGACGGCCAGACCTATGGGGTGGAGGACCCTCTGGGCATGCCCGAGAGCAACATGATGAGCTTCCTGGAGGCGTTCCTGGCCTGAGGGCCGTGCGACAAGCCCAAAACAGCGTAAAACGAAACATGAGATGGACTTCTCCGAAAGGAGCAGCCCATCTCATGTTTTATTGCCGCAGGCTGTGACCCGGGCGGCCCCCCCAAAAAAGCCCTGCCGCAACCGCCGGTTGACATACAGTTGGTCGACGGCGGCGGGATTTTCGGGTACAATGGAACCACGCGGAGGTGATGAACATGACGTTGGGCGAACGCATCCGAAACCGGCGGGAGAAACTGAAGCTGTCGCAGGGGTATGTGGCGGAACAGATCGGCGTGAGCCGGCAGGCGGTGTCCAAATGGGAAACGGGCCAGTCGGAGCCCACCGCGGAGAACCTCGTCCGCCTGGCAGAGTTGTTTGAAATCAGTCTGGCGGAACTGGTGGGCGCGGAGGAAAACAGCAGGGGAGAGGACGGCTTTGAAACGCGACCGCAGCCAAAGACTCCAAACCTCATCCTCCGGGCGAACCTGATACGGCTTGCCATCACCGCCCAGGCGGCCTTTCTGTTCAGCAGCGCGTCGATGTTCTGCCAGATGCAGGCCGCGGAATATCCCATGAAAGACCTTTACCGCGGGGCGCTTTTTGTTTCGCTGGCGCTGCTTTTGCTCAGCTCGGTGTGGATGGCCTCCAACCACCGCTGGGAAGGGGACATGGCCCGGCGGCGAACAAACGCGCGCATCGAGCTGGGCTATTGCTGCGTGCAGCTGGCGGCGGGTTTTCTGACCGTCCGGTTCTCTCTGGGCCTCGCGGGGGCGGTGCTGGTGATCGCCGCCGCCTGCGTTTATGTTTTGTACATCAATCCCAGGTTCATGGGCCGCAAACTCACGAGGTGAGGCAGCGATACAAAAAGCTCCGGGCGAACGCCCGGAGCTTTTTTCTGCTCAGTGAAAGACCACACGCCGCACGCGGCCGGGCAGGCCGGCCAGCAGGGTGCGGGGAGAAAAGACCACCTGCTTGATCCAGACGCCCTCGCAGGAGAGGACCAGCAGCAGGTGGAGCCGGTCGTCGGAGGGGAGGTGGGCGGCCCGGGCGGGCAGGCTCACCTCGATCTGTTGGGTGTGCCCCCGCACCAGGCCGCGCCGGAAGGCGAGGCACAGGGCGGTGAGAGGATGGAAGAGAACGTTGCAGTGGCCCAGCCACCGCCAGGCGGCGTAGATCACCGTTTCTTTGGGCAGGTCCGGCCCGCCCGGGGCCACCGTGGTTTCGGAGGTGGTGTACACGTTGCAGGGAATGCCTTCGTATTCGATCATGCGGGTCATAAGGTCTCCTTTCGCTGGACGAAAAATGAAAAAATGGCACACTGGTCCCGTCGACCAATGTGCCATTTCCGATATTCTGTTGTTTCGTCCCCCGAAAGGGGTACCCTAATTATATCACACCGGGGCGGCGCGCGTCAACGAAAATCATTGAACCGCGCCTCACGGAGCCAGAAAACACCCCGGCTCGTGGCCGTTGATGATCCCCGCCGCCTGCAGGTAGGCGTAGACCACCGTGGTGCCCACGAAGGACATGCCCCGGCGTTTGAGGTCTTGGGAAATTTCGTCCGAGAGGGGAGAAAAGGCCGGGCCGTACTCGATGACGGGCTTGCCCCCGGTCCAGTGCCAGAGCCAGGCGTCGAAGCTGCCCCACTCCTTTTGAATGTCCAGAAACACCGCCGCGTTCTTCACCGCCGCCTTGATCTTGCGCCGGTTGCGGATGATGGCGTCGTTTTGGGCCAGCCGCGCCTGTTTTTCCTCGTCGAAGGCCGCCACCTGTTCGGGATAAAAGCCCTCGAAGGCCTCCCGGAAGGCGGGGCGCTTGTTCAGCACGCACTCCCAGGACAGGCCCGCCTGAAAGGTCTCCAAAATCAGCAGCTCAAACAGCGCCCGGTCGTCGTGCAGCGGCACGCCCCACTCCTCATCGTGGTAGGCGATGTAGGCCGGGTTTTTCGGGTTCGCCCAGCGGCAGCGGGGCTTTCCGTCCAGCCATTCCATGGCAGAGCCTCCTTTTCAAGGGCGGAAGGGGATGCCCTCCAGCCGCAGAAGAAATATCTTGTTTTCCAGCCCGCCGCCGTAGCCGGTGAGGCGGCCGTCCGCCCCCAGCACCCGGTGGCAGGGCAGGAAGATGGAGATGGGGTTGCGGCCCACCGCGCCGCCCACCGCCCGGGCGCTCATCTTCGGGATGCCCCGGGCCGCCGCAAGGGGCGCGGCCAGCGCGCCGTAGCTGGTGGCCGCGCCGTAGGGCACCGCCGCCAGCTGCCGCCAAACCTCCTGCTGAAAATCCGTGCCCTTCGCCGCCAGCGGCGGAGTGGGGCCGGGGTCCCGGCCGGAAAAATAGACCGCGAGCCAATGTTGCGCCTCGGCCAGCACCGGGTCGTGGGTGCTGCGGGGCGGCTCGGCGGGGATGGTGGGCAGAAACCGCCCCCGGGTGAACCAGCAGCCGGTGAGGGCGCCGTCCTGGGCCGTGAGCCAGAGGGGGCCCACCGGGCTTTCGAGAAGCAGGCCGTTCATTCCCGTGCCTCCCCGGTATGTACCTCGCCCAGAATGTACCGGGCCAGCTCGGCGGGGCTGGCCGCCAGCATCTCGGCCCCCGCCGCCGTCAGTTCTTCTTTCGTGCGGAAGCCCCACAGCGCCCCCGCCCCCGGCAGGCCGGCATTGTGGGCGGTGTGGATGTCCACGTCGCTGTCCCCCACAAAGAGGGTGCAGCCTTCCTCCGCGCCCATCCGCGCTAGCAGGCGGTGCAGCGCCGTGGGGTCGGGCTTCACCGGCACGCCGGGCACCGCCCCCTGCACAAACTCGAACCGCCCGGGGAAATAGTGCTCCATGACCCCCTGGGCCAGGGTGTGCTCCTTGTTGGTGAGCACGCCGTAGCGCACCCCCGCCGCCGCCAGCCGGTCCAGCATTTCTTCAATGCCGGGGTAGGGGGCGGTGGTGTCCTCCTTGTGGGCGGCGTACCGGGCGCTGAATTTGGCCAGAACCTCTTTCTGGCTGGCCTCGTCCCGGGCCGTTTCCGGCACGAACCGCTGGCACAGCTTCGGGATGCCGTTGCCCACAAAATAGCGGTATTCGTCCAGCGTGTGCTCCGGCCAGCCGTTCTCACGGCAGACGTAGTTGGCCGCGTCCGCCAGATCCTGCAGGGTGTTCAGCAGGGTGCCGTCCAGATCGAATACCACAGTATCGTAACGCATTGTTTTGACTTCCTTTCTCTCGTCAGGGTACAAGTTTCAGCCGCACCGCCCGGGCGTGCTTCACCTGGCGCACCCGCACCTTGGCGCGGCAGGGCAGGCGGGCGATGAGATCGCACCGGCCCACCCCCTCCGAAAAGGGCGTTTGGCGGCAGGTGAGGGAAAAATCCGCCGTGAGCAGATAGACCGTGTGCCGGGTGTAGCCCCGGGTGAACTGCATCGCCAGCGTGCCATTGGGGGCCTGCCACACGCCCTCGGTGATCCAGGCTTCCAGCCCCGCCAGCAAAAGCCCCAGGCAGAACAGCAGCGGCAGGGCCAGCATCGGGGTGAACCGGGGCATCCGCCAGAGGCTCACCCCCATCAGGGCAGCGCAGAAGGCAAAGGACGCGCCCCCCTTCCACAAAAACACCGGCAGGCTGCGCCCGGCCAGCAGTTCCGGGGCATAGGGCGCGGGGGAGAACTGAGGCACCAGCGCCTGCACCAGCGCCGCCGCCCCCGGCTTGCACACCAGCACCGGGATGTCGCCGCCCCGGTAGCTGCCCGCGCTCAGATACACCGCCCGCCGGCCCAGCAGCCGCCCCACCGGGGTGAGCCGCACGTCGCAGGCGCTGATGGCCGCCGCGGCGATGCGCCGCTCGGTGTGGTTCACATGGCCGCCCTTGGCCAGGATGACGCCGCCGCTGCGGCACACCCGAAACCCCGCCGTGGACAGCAGCGACCAGAACAGCGCCACCCCCCACAGGGCGAAGCCCAGCGTCACCAGCCAGGCAACGCCGGCGGGCAGCACCAGCTCCAGCAGCTTTTCCACCTGGGCCAGCTGGCCCAGGGCCAGGTCGTTCAGTTTCTGCTCCAGCCCCGCGCCCAGGATGCGCCGGGTCTGCCGCAGACTCACCAGCACCAGCGCGCCGGTGGCGGCGATGTTGGCGCTGAGCATGGTCAGCCGCGCCCGCTCCGCCCGGGTGGGGGCGAAGAGCACCGCCTCGGAGTTCACCGGCAGCAGCGTTTCCGCCAGCGCCGCCGCCTGCCGCCGGGGCAGGTAGAAGGTGGCCTTGTTGGCGCCCCGGCCCCGGGCCATGTACACCGTCACCCGGCTGGCCCCGGCGATGCGCAGCCACAGCGGCCGGGCCTGTTCCAGCACCGCGATGTCCCGGCGGGCAAAGCTCACCCGGCGGCGCACCAGAATGCCGGTGTCCAGCACCAGCGCTTTGTCGGTGAGGGCAAAGCCCACCCGCCGCCACAGCACCGCCCCCAGCGCCGCCATGGCGATGAGGATGACCGCGTCCTGCCGCAGCGCCCGGTGCAGACTTTCCAGATCGAAGTTCAGCAGCGCCTGCACCATGGGAACAAGGCACAAAATCAGACCGTAGCGTATAATCTTTAAAATATATACAATATGGAAATGCCCTTTGAGGCGGATGTCCTCCATGTCAGCCTCCTTGCAGATAGGAAAGCAGGCTGTCGGCGTCCTCGTCGGACAGGCCGGGCAGCACCAGCAGCGACCCGCTGGTGGACAGCACCAGCACACAGCAGCGGCACAGGCGCAAAAGGGGCGTGGAGAAGCGGCCGCTGGCGCTGACCCAGCGGGTGGGGACGCGGCGGCTGACCTTGAACAAAAGGCCGCTGCTCATGCGCACTTCCCCCAGGGTGACGCTGCCCTCGAAACTCTGCAGGCGGGCGGGCAGCCACCCGAGGCACAGCCCCAGCCAGAAGGCGGCGAACACGATGCCCGCGTCGACGCTCTGCCAGAAGATGAAGGGCGCGGCGGCAGCCCCCGGGATGAGGGCCCACAGGCAGACCACCGCAGCGCCTTTTTTGTTCAGCGTGAAACGCACCATGGGGCAGCGCCTCCTTTCGGGAAGTTACAAAGGGCAAATTCTTCCCCGATTATACCCGATTGCACCGGGAAAAGAAAGGGGGAGCGGCGGCGGGTTCTGTTTTGGGGCAAAGTGTGGTATAATGCAAAAACAGAAACGGGCGGCACCGGCCCCCGCAGTTTAAAAGGAGAAAACCGATGGAATACCTGAAGGTCATTTTATACGGCATCATCGAGGGCATCACCGAGTGGCTGCCCATCAGCAGTACCGGCCACCTCATCCTGGCGGAGAAGCTGCTGGCGCTGCCCTATTCGGAAGCGTTTCTGAGTATGTTCCGGGTGGTCATCCAGCTGGGGGCCATTCTGGCGGTGGTGGTGCTGTATTTCCCGCGGCTGTGGCCCTTCACCACCGACCCGCGCCATAAGTACCAGCGCCCGGCGGTGTGGCAGCTGTGGTTCAAAATTCTGGTGGCCACTGTGCCGGCCATGGTGCTGGGCCTGTTGCTGGACGACTGGCTGGACGCCCACCTTTATAATTATATCACCGTTGCGGCCATGCTCATTCTTTACGGCGTGTTCTTCATCCTCATCGAGAACCGTCACCGCCGGCCGCTGGTGCGCCGGATGGACCAGCTGACCTACCGCCACGCCCTCATCATCGGCTGCTGGCAGGTGCTGGCCATGATCCCCGGCACCTCCCGCAGCGGCGCCACCATCGTGGGCGGCCTGCTGCTGGGCCTTGCCCGGCCGGTGGCGGCGGAGTTCACCTTCTTTCTCGCCATCCCGGTGATGGCCGGAGCCAGCGGCCTCAAGCTGGTGAAGTTCCTGGCCGACGGCGGCACCTTCACCGGCGGCGAGGTGGCGGCGCTGGCCCTGGGCTGCGCGGTGGCCTTTGTGGTGAGCGTGGCGGCCATTCGTTTTCTGGTCAGCTTTGTGCAAAAGCACAATTTCAAGGTCTTTGGCTGGTACCGCATCGCCCTGGGCGCGGTGGTTCTGGCGGCGGCCTTTCTGGGGTTCTGATTTTTGGTGTAAGGAGTGTAAAACAAGATGGAAAAAGCAAAGGTTTATTACAGCGATCTGCGGGCAAAGCCCGGCCTGAACCTGCTGCAGAAGCTGCAGCGGCTGGTGCGCGCGGCGGGGCTGGACACCATCGACATGCAGGACAAATTCGTGGCCATCAAAATTCATTTCGGCGAGCCGGGCAACCTGTCCTACCTGCGGCCCAACTACGCCAAGGCTCTGGCGGACGTCATCAAGGCCCAGGGCGGCCGGCCCTTCCTCACCGACTGCAACACCCTCTATGTGGGCCGGCGCAAGCACGCCCTGGAGCACATCGAGGCGGCCTATGAGAACGGCTTCACCCCGCTGTCCACCGGGTGCCAGGTCATCATCGCCGACGGCCTCAAGGGTACCGACGAGGTGGAAGTTCCGGTGGCGGGCGGCGAGTACGTGAAGGAGGCCAAGATCGGCCGGGCCATCATGGACGCGGACATCGTCATCAGCCTGAACCACTTTAAGGGCCACGAGTCCACCGGCTTCGGCGGCGCTTTGAAGAATCTGGGCATGGGCAGCGGCAGCCGCGCGGGCAAGATGGAGCAGCATTCCTCCGGCAAGCCCCAGGTGGATCAGGAGCTGTGCCGCGGGTGCCACGCCTGCGCCAAGGACTGTGCCCAGGGCGCCATCTCCTTCGACGGGGCGAACAAGGCTTCCATCGACCACGACAAGTGCGTGGGCTGCGGGCGGTGCCTGGGCCGGTGCAACTTCGACGCCATCTCCTGCCCCTCCGACGCGGCCAGCAAGCTGCTGAACTGCCGCATCGCCGAGTACGCCAAGGCGGTGGTGGACGGCCGGCCGAACTTCCACATCAACCTGGTCATCGACATCTCCCCCAACTGCGACTGCCACTCGGAGAACGACGCGCCCATCATCCCGGATGTGGGCATGTTCGCCTCCTTCGACCCGGTGGCGCTGGATCAGGCCTGTGCCGACGCCTGCAACAACATGCCCGTTCTGCCGGACAGCCAGCTGGCGGACAACCTGGCCACCCCGGGCTTCTGCTCCTGCGGCGACCGCTTTACCGACAGCGCCCCCATCACCCACTGGCAGTCCGCCCTGGAGCACGGCGAGAAGATCGGCCTGGGCACCCGGGAGTATGAGCTTGTGAAGGTGTGAATTCTGGTATAAACCGGGAATAAAATTACAAATTGTATAAAAAGTGGCCCTTTGCCCCGGTGTTTTGGGGGTGAAGGGCCGTTTTTGTGTGGGGGGAGATAGGCAGGAGGGTGGCGCTCTTTTTGCGTCCGCCCAGGGGCACCCACTCTCGCACGCGGCATCTCGGACACTTTTCACGACGAAGAAAAGTGTCCGTTCTGATGCGCACTAAGGGTGGTGCCCCTGGGCTGCCGGGCCGGGTGCGGGAGGAAGACAGCGCCGCGGCCACCCCTCGCCAAATTACTGACACCCCGCGCCGCCCGGGCAAAGAGAAGGATAGCTTTGCGGAAACGCTCCACCCGGCCCTCCCCACCGCACGCGGCATCTCGGACACTTTTCACGACGAAGAAAAGTGTCCGTTCTGATGCGCACTACGTGGGGAGGCCCGGGCTCCGCTTTGGCCGGGTGGCGGAGGACGGGCGGCGCTCTCCCGGTACCACCCCAAAACAACACGCCCCGGAGGGAATCCCTCCGGGGCGTGTTTCAATCTTCTTCCAGATACTGCTCCACGGCGCAGGTCAGCCGCTCGAAACAGGCGGGGGTGTAGTGGTCGTAGTCCTGGGGGTCGCCCGCGTCCGCCAGCAGCGGCAGCTGGCCGGGCAGGTCCCGCACCATCGCCCAGGCCTGCTCCTCCACCATCGGCCAGTTGGCCCAGAACTGGCTCTGCCGCTCCGGGTCCAGCCCCGCCAGCCAGCCGCCCAGATGGGCCGCCATGGCGTCGATGGAGCTGTCTTTGGCATTCGCTTCGGTCCAGTCCAGCAGGTCGGCGGCGGCGATGGCCGTTTTCAGGCTCACCCCCGCCTCTCCCTCGCCGAAGGAGACGCAGCCCTCCAGCGCCGCCGTCAGACCCTCCGGGTCCTGCACCGGCGTAGCCTCGGGCCGTCCTGCCGCCTCCTGGGCCTCCGATCCATCCCCGGAGGCCGGCGGCAGCGAGCCGGCCCCGGCCGAGGCGGCGGGGGAGGGCAGCGGCGGGGCGGAGGGCTCCGTGGAGGGCGCCGCCCCCGGCACGGTGCAGGCCGCCAGCATCAGAAAGGCCGCGCACACCATCAGCCAAAGTTGTCTCATCCCGTTGCCTCCTCCCGCGCGGCAGTGCCGCAGTTTACTTTGTGTTTAGTATACGCCGCACAAGGCGAAAAATACACACCGCCACCGCGGCAAATCCCAGCGCCAGCGCGCTGACCGCCCAAAAGGAATGTTTCTTCTTTTCCATTTCAAAGCCTCCTTGCGCCCTTGCCGCCCCGCCGTTGACGGCACAGCGGACGGGCCGTATAATGAAAGAAAAAATCGGAGCGGCGCGGTGTCAGAGAACCAGAACGCCGCCGCCCCCGCCAAAAAACGAGGTGCTTACACTCTATGAACGATTCTGCCCTGCTGTTTGACTTCATTCGCCGCAGCCCCAGCCCCTGGCACGCGGTGAAAACCGCCGCCGAAGCCCTGGACGGGGCCGGCTACACCCGCCTGGAAGAACGGGAGAGCTGGTCTTTGGCCCCCGGCAGCAAATACTACACCACCCGGGAAGGCTCCAGCCTCATCGCCTGGCGTCAGCCCGCCGCCCCCGCCGCCGGCTGGCGCATCGCCGCCGCCCACTCCGACAGCCCCGCCTACCGGGTGAAGGGCGCGGCGGTGAAGAGCGGCTGCACCATGCTGCTCACCGAGGGCTACGGCGGCATGATCCGCGCCTCCTGGCTGGACCGGCCTCTGGGCCTTGCGGGCCGTGTGCTGGTGCGCACCGCCGCCGGGGTGGAGGCCCGCCTCATCGCCCCCGACCGGGACCTGGCGGTGATGCCTCACCCGGCCATCCATCTGGACCGGAACATCAACGACGGCCACAAGTACGACCCCAAGGCGGATATGCAGGCCCTCTTCGCCCCCGGCGAGGCCGTGGGCAGCTATGAGGAACTGCTGGCTGCCGAGGCGGGCTGCGCCGTGGAAGACATCCTGGGCGCGGACATCCTGCTCTACTGCCGCCAGGAGGGCACCACCGCCGGCGCGAACGGCGAGCTCATCCTCTGCCCCCGGCTGGACGACCTGGCCTGCGCCTGGGCCACCCTGCAGGGCTTTTTGGAAGCGCCCGCCTCCGGGGAGGGCGCGGTGTGGTGCCTGTTCGACAACGAAGAGGTGGGCAGCGGCACCCGCCAGGGTGCCCTGGGCACCTTCCTGCCCGACGTGCTGGCCGCCGCAAGCGAAGCCCTGGGCGAGACGGAAGATGAGCGCCGCCGGGGCATCGCCAAAAGCATCGCCCTCAGCGCCGACAACGGCCACGCCATCCACCCGAACTTCGCTTCTTATGCCGACGGGGACTTCCCGGTGCGGCTGGGGGGCGGCGTGGTGCTGAAGTTCAACGCCAACCAGAAATACACCACCACCGGCCTCACCGCCGCCCTGTTCAAGGCGGTGTGCGAAGCCGCGGGCGTGCCGGTGCAGACCTACTATAACCGCCCGGATATGCCCGGCGGCAGCACCCTGGGCAACCTTTTGGGCACCCGTGTGCCCCTGCCCATGGCGGACATCGGCCTGCCCCAGCTGGCCATGCACTCCTGCGTGGAGACCGCCGCGGCCTCCGACGTGGCCGCCCTGCACAAAGCCTGCGCCGCCTGGTACGCGGCCAAACTGACCCCGGCGGAAAACGGCTGGGCCATCGGCTGATGGCGGCCGTGACCGGGCGCTTCGCCCCCAGCCCCTCCGGCCGGATGCACCTGGGCAACCTGCTGTGCAGCCTGCTGGCATGGCTCAGTGCCAAGCAGGACGGCGGGCGGGTGGTGCTGCGCATCGAGGATCTGGACGCCGAGCGCTGCCCCCGCAAATTTGCCGACCTGTTGGAGGCCGACCTGCGCTGGCTGGGCCTTGTGTGGGACGAGGGCGGCAGCGACGGCGGGCCGAACGGCCCCTACTACCAGAGCGAGCGCTCGGAAATTTACGAAACCTATTTTAAAAGGCTCACGGAACGGGGCCTGATCTATCCCTGCTTTTGCAGCCGCAGCCAGCTCCACGCGGCCAGCGCCCCCCACCGGTCGGACGGCACCCCCGTCTATTCCGGGGCCTGCCGTGATCTTTCACCGGAGGAAGTGCGCCGCCGCTCGGCCCAGCGCCCGCCGGCCTGGCGGCTGCGGGTGGGGGAGGAGACCGTCTCCTTCACCGACGGCCATCTGGGCCGGTACGAGGAATCCCTGCCCGAGGATTGCGGCGACTTTGTGGTGCGCCGGGGAGACGGAGTGTTTGCTTATCAGCTGGCGGTGGTGGTGGACGACGCGCTGATGGGGGTGACCCAGGTGGTGCGTGGGGCGGACCTTTTGCAGTCCACCCCCCGGCAGCTCTACCTATATAAATTGTTGGGCCTGCCCGCCCCGGAATTCTATCACCTGCCCCTGCTGCTGGCCCCGGACGGGCGGCGGCTCTCCAAGCGGGACGGGGACGTGAGCCTGGAAACGCTGCAAAGCCGCTTCACCGCCCAGGAGGTGGTGGGCCGGCTGGCCTATGCGGCACACCTTTTGGAAAAGCCCGAACCCGTGGCGGCGGCGGAACTTGTAAAAAGTTTTTCCTGGGAAAAGGTGCCCAAGGAGGACATCCTTCTGCCCCGGGGCCTGTTCGACTGAAAAGGAGAGAAAGATGAAAAAGAACTTCGCGGCGGCGCTGGCCGCGTTGCTCGCGGCGGCGGCTCTGTCCGGCTGCGGGCGAGAGGTGCCTCCCGCCGCTCCGGTGACGGTGGCGGTGGCCAGCGACCTGCACTATGTGGGCGAGGCCATCGAGGACGGGGGCGAACTGTTCACCCGTGTGGTGGAGGAGGGCGACGGCCGTCAGCTGAACTACATCCGCCCCATCACCGACGCCTTTCTGGCCGAGGTGGTAAAGGACAAGCCCGACGCGCTGATCCTCACCGGCGATCTGAGCTTCAACGGCGAAAAGGCCAGCCACGAGGAACTGGCGGCAAAGCTGAACAAGGTGGTGGAAGCGGGGGTGCCGGTGTACGTGCTGCCCGGCAACCACGACGTGAACAACTACGCCGCCTCCACCTATCTCGGCGGGGAGCGGGCGGCCACAGACTTCGTCACGCCGGAACAGTTTGAGGAACTTTATAAAAACTGCGGCTTTGCCGCCGCCGACAGCCGGGACAAGGCAAGCCTCAGCTACATGGTCAAACTGAACGCCGGGGTCTGGCTCTTCATGCTGGACACCCAGCCCTACTATCTCCACGAGCCGGGCTTTCCCTATTGCGTGGGCGGCGTGGTGCAGGACGGCACCTGGACCTGGCTGGAAAAGCAGCTGAAACAATGCAAAGAGGCGGGGGCGGTGCCCCTGTTGGCGATGCACCAGAACCTGGCGGTGCACAGCGAGCGGTTCACCACCGGCTACCGCCTCTACGACGCCGACCGGATGGCCCAGCTGCTGGCGGACTACGGCGGGCAGCTGGCCTTCAGCGGCCATCTGCACCCCCAGCACATCGCCCTGTGGCAGAGCGAAGGGGGCCGGCAGGTGTGGGACGTGGCCTCCGGCAGCCTGGCGGTGTGGCCCTATCTCTCCGGGCGGGTCACCATTGACCCCGACGGGGCGGGCCGGGCGACCTATGACTATGAGGCGAAGCCCACCGACGTGACCGCCTGGGCCGCCGCCACCGGCCAGACCGACCCGGTGTTTGAGGATTTCTCCGCCTTCGGCCGGGAGCAGTTTGCCATAAACTCCACCAGCCGCGGCGCGGACAAGTTCGTGGAGGCGCTGGGCGAGGAGGACGCCGCGGCCTTCCGCCGGGCGATGGGCCAGGCGAACGTGCTCTACTTTGCCGGCGCCCTCACCCGCGAGGCCGCCGACGAACTCACCGCCTCGCCGGACTGGGCCGCCGTGGAGCGGGCGAAGACCCAGGGCGTGGACACCGCCGGCTACCTGGAGACTCTGGTGAACGAGGCGGAGGGCGACCATTGCAGCCTGCACATCGACCCGGCGGGCTGACCATCGGATACACTGCCGGCGGGCAGGGGAAACACCCCTGCCCGCCGCTTTTTTGGTATGAGAATATTTCATACTTTGCACAGGGGCCATTTGATGGTAGCCTAAGGATAGAAAATGACGCGCCGCGCCGCGCTATCTTTGAAAAAGGAGGAAGCAAAACCGCTATGTTCAGTTCGAAAAAGAAAACCGGCTTTTCCAAACTCGTAGCGTCCATTCCCAACTGGGTCTGGATCATCATTTCGCTGGTCACCGCGCTGCTGCTCTGGGTCATCATCTCCCACACCGAAAAAGGCAGCATCGTGTTCGCCACTCCCACCAAGGTGGTGGAGAGCCTGATCAAACAGGTCTCCAGCGGCCTTCTGTGGGATCACGCCAGCCACAGCCTGTTCCGCGTGATCGTGGGCTTCTGCCTGGCCTTCGTGGCCTCCATCCCCGTGGCTTTCCTGATGGGCTGGTACGCCCCCTTCCGCCATGTGGTGGAGCCCTGGATCCAGTTCGTGCGTAACATCCCGCCCCTTGCCTACATTCCTCTGGTCATGGTAGGCGCCGGCGTGGGCGAGCCTTCCAAGATCATCGTTATCTTCATCGCCTCCTTCCTGGTTCTGGTGGTCACCATCTACCAGGGCGTGTGCAACGTGGACGTCACCCTCATCAAGGCGGCCCGCATCCTGGGCGCCTCTGACCGCGACATCTTCTTCCGGGTGGTCATTCCCGCTTCCACCCCCTTCATCCTCACCGGCGCCCGTCTGGGCCTGTCCGCCGCGCTGACCACCCTGGTCGCCGCCGAGCTGACCGGCGCTTCCGAGGGCCTGGGCATGATGATCCAGAAGGCCAGCGGCTACTACGACATGGGCACCGTGCTCATGGGCATCATCGTCATCGGCATCATCGGCATCTCCATGGAGAAGCTGGTTCGGTTCTTAGAGAGGAGGCTCACAGGATGGCAGGAAACAGTGCAGCAGTAAAGGTCAAGATCGACAACGTTGTCAAGAAGTTCAACGGCCGTAACGGCGAGATGATCGCGCTGAACGGCGTCAATCTGGACATCCACGAGAACGAATTTATCACGGTGGTCGGCCCCTCCGGCTGCGGCAAGTCCACCATTCTGAACATCATCGCCGGCCTGCTTGAGCCCACCAGCGGCAGCGTCTATGTGGACGGCAAGAAGGTGGAAGGCCCCGGCCCCGAGCGCGGCGTGGTGTTCCAGCAGTACGCCCTGTTCCCCTGGCTGACCGTGCGCAACAACGTCAAGTTCGCGCTGGATATGCGCGGCATCAAGGGCGCTGAAGCCGACGCCATCGTGGACAAATACTTAAAGATCGTTGATCTGGAGAAGTTCGCCAACCACTATCCCAAGGAGCTCTCCGGCGGCATGAAGCAGCGCGTGGCCATCGCCCGTGCCTACGCCGCCGAGCCTCAGGTGCTGCTGATGGACGAGCCCTTCGGCGCTCTGGACGCCCAGACCCGTACCCAGCTGCAGACCGAGCTGCTGAAGACCTGGGAGACCGAGCAGAAGACCTGCTTCTTCATCACCCACGACGTGGACGAAGCCATCATCCTGGGCCAGAAGGTCGTTATCATGAGCGCCCGTCCCGGCCGCATCAAGGAGATCGTGGACATCGACATCCCCTATCCCCGCGACCAGGAGACCAAGATGAGCCCCCGCTTCCTGGAACTGAAGAACTACATCTGGAGCCAGGTGTATCAGGAGTATCTGGAAGTGCGCAAATAAGCGCGAAAAACCGCACCAAAACGCCCCGGAGCCTCGCGGCCCGGGGCGTTTATGTTTCAAAAATGTAAAATCCGGTTCGCCTTTGTTGAAAAAACCACAAAGATGTGGTATATGTAAGTTATAATGAGAATCATTCTGCTATACGGAGCTATACGGAAGAGAGGCATTCGGGCTCCCTCCCCACAGGGGGGCGGGGCCGAACAGCGAAGGAGGTCATGAAAGATGAAGAAACGCCTGATCAGCCTGCTGGCTGCGGCGGCTCTGCTGGTTGCGGCCATTCCGGCCCCGGCGCTGGCCGTGGAGGGCGAGGTGACCGCTCCGGCCGCGTCCACGGTGCAGCCGGCGGAAACCCCTGCCGAGCAGCCTGCCGCTGAGCCGGCTGCTAAGCCTGCCACCGAGCCGGCTACTGAGCCTGCCGCTGTGGTGAACACGCCTGCCGCGGAGGACGCCCCTGTCGTTCTGGCGGACGGCTCTGTGTCCACTGCCGACGGGACTTTCAGCCCGGTGAAAATTGTTGTGGCCCAGATCGGCGACGTCACCTACGCCAGCCTGACCGAGGCGCTGGACGAGGCCGCCGACGGCCAGACCGTGAAGGTCGTCGCGCCCGCCGCGGTGGACCTGAGCGAGACCTACACCCTTGCGGACAAGTCCGTCGCCCTGGATCTGAACGGCCAGGCCGTGACCTGGACCTCTTCGGCCAAGGAAGTCATCGCGGTGAAAAACGGGGGCGGCCTGACCATTCAGGACAGCACCGACGGCGCCGGCGCGCTGAACATCGTCAGCACCTGCGCCACCGCGTACCACAAGGGTGTTGCGGTCGGCCAGACCGGCAGCCTCGACATCCAGAGCGGTACGCTCTCCTATAAGAATGCCGCGCAGAACGGCTATGCCGTCTATACCAACCTCAGCGGGTCCTTTACCATGTCCGGCGGCGCGGTGAAGATCTCCGGCGCCGTGGGTTATGGCATGTATCTGTCCGGTACCGGTCTGCACCAGTTCACCGGCGGCCGGATCGTCTTTGACCCCGGCATCACCGCCTCCACGGTCTACGGCGCCTATGCCATAAATTTCGGCGGAACGACCTGCAAATACGAGTTCTCCGACCTGACGGTGGACGGCGCCGTCCTGCCGGACGACACCGAAGTCGTTTGTGTGCGGGGCTACAACAACACCACCCCGGTCTTCATCAGCGGCGGCGTGTACAGCGCCAACAACAATGAGGACAGCTATGCCGTGGGCGCGGACTCCGGCAACATGAACGTTATCAGCGGCGGCGTGTTCAACGGCCAGGTCAAGGCCGCTGCCGGCAAGATCACCGGCGGCCAGTTCTCCGTTGTGCCCTCCGCGCTGTACCTGCCCGAGGGCAAGGTCTACCAGAAGCAGAGCGACAACTACTACCATGTGGTGGACGGCAGCTATGTGGGCCGCATCGGCAGCGTGGGTTACCTGACCTGGGACGAGCTGTTCGCGGACGTCAGCTCCGGCACCACCCCCTCCAGCGTGCACATCATGTCCGACGCCGGGCAGATCACTGTGCCCGAAGGCAAGAATGTGCTTCTCTTCAATCCTAAGAACAAAAAGGTCGGCAAGATCGTTAACAATGGCACCTGCAAGACATCTTCGTTTGATTCTATAGCCGGGGTCCAAGTGGTGAACAACGGTGTGTTCACCCTTCGGAATGAGATCGGCTCGCTGCAGAATAATGCCGGCGCCGTTTTCAACGCCTTGACCGACAACCCCAAAGTGGCCGGCGACGTCGTGAACCACGGAACGCTGAACATCTCAAAGGGCACGTTTGGCGGCAATGTGACAAGTGACGTGCCCGGCAACATCACCGGCGGCACCTACGCCACCGACGTGAAGGACCTGTGCGCCAAGGGCTACACCACCCAGCAGAACCGCGAGGGCACCTGGGACGTGATGAAGGATGCGGTTCATGTGGCGGAGATCGACGGCTACTGGTACGCCAGCCTGCCCGCCGCAGTGAGCGCGGCGAAGAACGGCGACACCGTGAAGCTGCTCACCGACACCACCCTGAACAGCGAAGTGAAGATCAGCAACAAAACGCTCACGCTGGATTTGGGCGGCCATAAGATCACCTACGGAGCCTCCGGCCAAAACTTTGGTGTTCTGAGCCTTCTGGGCGCGTCGAATGTCACCATCACGGGCAACGGCGCCATCGACTTTAACGACAGCTACGTCGCGAAGGAGAGCAAGTCCACCGGCCGCATGATCGATGTGTCCAACTCTTCGGTGCTCACCATCGAAAACGGCACCTACTACGCCGGCCTTACCTGCATCCTGGCCGACCACTCCGCAAAAGTTATCATCAAGGGCGGCTCCTTCTCTGCCAGCGAGCCCTACGGTGAAACCTGGTTCCTGCTGAACCTGCAGGACGGCACTGATGCCTCCATCCAGGTCTTTGGCGGCGAGTTCGTGAACTACGATCCCAGCCGGAGCGAGACCGAGGTTCCCACAGCCAACTTCTGTGCCGAGGGCTACACCGTCACCTCCCAGACCGAGGGCAGCAACACCGTCTATACCGTCATCCCCGACCTGGCCCAGACCTTCGTGGCTGAGGTGAACGGCCTGAAGTATCTGACCGTCAACAAGGCGGTTGAGGCCGCTGCCAACGGCGAAGAGGTCGCCCTGCTGACCGACACCGCCGAGAATGTGGTCATCCCCGCGGGCAAGACCGTTACCCTGGACCTGGCGGGCCACACGATCACCAATGTGTCCGACCACACCATCGTCAACAACGGCACCCTCACCATCGTGGATTCCGGCAAGACCGGCACGGTGGACAACGTCACCCACGACAAGGCTGCCATCTTCAACAACGGCACTGTGACCATCCAGGGCGGCACCTACACCCGCAGCCTGGAGACTCAGGACGGCGTGGACGACGGCACCGACAATTCCTGGTACACCGTGGTCAACGACGGCACCATGACCATCAACGGCGGCACCTTCACCACCGCCGACGGCCAGCCGGCGAACCTGGGCAACCGCTCCAGCCTGGTGCGCAACGGCGCCGACGGCGAGGCCAACGAGGGCGTGAGCCTGACCATCACCGGCGGCAAGTTTACCAGCGGCGCAAACATTCTCAAGAACGAGCCGGGCAGCGTGATCGAAGCCATCACCGGCGGCGAGTTCACCATGGACAACAGCAAGATCGCCTGGGCAGGCGGCAACAACCTGCTGCAGAGCTACGGCACCATCAAGTCCATCACCGGCGGCACCTTTAAAGCGCTGGGCGACGGCGTTGCCATCGACGGCGACAAGACCTACTACCGCCACGGCATCGCCGTGTACGGCGACGGCAAGATCGAGGAGATCGGCGGCAGCGTGACCCTGGAGATGGAGGGCGGCCAGAACCGCCTCATCCGTGTGGACGACAACGGCAAGGTGAATGTGACCGGCGGCAGCTATGAGCTGACCGAGCCCGCCAACAGCACCAACCAGGCCTTCTTCACCCCGGACGGCAACGATGCGCTGGCTGTGAGCGGCGGCACCTTCTCCAACGACCCCACCGCCTACCTCACCCCGGACAGCCAGGTGGTGAAGAACCCGGACGGCACCTTCGGCGTGCAGGATAAACCCGCGGTCACGCCCACTCCGAAGCCGGAGGAGCCCTGGACCCCGAATCCCACCCCGACGCCGACTCCTGTGCCGGCGCCCACCGCCACCCCGAAGCCTGCGGCCACCGCGCGGCCGAAGCCCACGGCTACCCCCGCGCCCACCGAGGCTCCGGCCGAGGCGACCCCCACCCCCGAACCTGCTGAACCCACCCCGACGCCCGCGCCCACCGAGGCTCCCGCCGAGCCCGCCGGCACCGACGCCGAGGGCGGCCTGCCTGTTCTGCCCATCGCCATCGGCGGCATCGCTCTGGTGCTGCTGATCCTGGTGCTGGTGCTGCGCAAGCTGCTGGGCAAAAAGGACGAGGACGAGCGGGGCTATTGATGCACCCCGTGAGCGGGCCTGACCCGTGAATCAGAGCGGCCCCCGCCTGTGTGGCGGGGGCCGCTTTTTGCCCGCCGCAAGGGGTTACAAATGGTAACGGACGCTGCCCGCCGGAGGGGGATTTCTCCGGCAGAACCCACAAGGGAAGGGAAGAAGTTTTGACACAATGACCAAAAACTCTCCCGAAAAGGTATGAGAATATTTCATACTTTTCAATGCCTTTTCCGGCGGGTATACTTAAAGCATCAACAGCCGGAGAAGGTGTGCCTTTGCCGGCGCAACGAGACGGGCGGTGCCCGTCCGGTTCAATAACAATGGAGGAAGATACATATGAAAAAGCTTCTCAGCCTCGCGCTGGCAGGCGTTATGGCCCTGAGCCTGGCCGCCTGCGGCAGCACCCCCAGCAGCACCCCTGCTTCCACCCCGGCTTCTGAGCCCGCTTCCGCTTCCACCCCCGCTTCCGAGCCCGCCGAAGAGTTCGAGACCGTGGACCTGCGCGTTGCCTACATGCCCAACATGGGTTCCAACAGCCTGCTGGCCACCGCTCTGAACATGGGCTACTTTGAGGAGATGGGCCTGAACGTCACCCTGACCGAGTTCCAGGGCGGCCCCGCTGAGATCGCCGCCATGGCTTCCGGCGACATCGACATTTCCCAGATCGGCCACGGCGCCCATGCCCTGTGCATCGAGGGCCAGGCCAAGATCTTCCATCTGGACTGCACCAGCCTGGCTGACGCCGTTGTTGCCAACACTGAGAAGGGCATCAACTCCATCGCCGACCTGAAGGGCAAGACCATCGGCGTTTCCAGCGGCACCTCCGCTGAGATCATCCTGAACCTGGCCCTGGCTTCTGCCGGCCTGACCCAGGACGACGTCACCCTGACCGAGATGGACGCCAACGGCATGGTCACCGCCATGGTGAGCGGCGGCGTTGACGCCTGCGCCACCTGGAGCCCCAGCACCATGACCATCGCCAACGCTCTGGGCGACAAGGCTCTGACCCTGGCCACCAACAACGACTATGTTGACCAGGTCACCTTCCCCTCCAGCTTCATCACCACCGAGAAGTTCGCCAACGAGAACCACGACGTTCTGGTCCGCTTCAGCCGCGCTCTGCTGAAGGCTCAGGACTACCGTGCCGCCAACATCGAAGAGGTGGCCAAGTGGGTCGCCAAGCAGTGCAAAGCCGACGAGCAGACCATGCTGGACTGCGTGGGCGAGGGCAACTGGCTGACCGGTGAGTTCGTGGCCAACGGCCTGACCGACGGCACCGTGAAGAGCTACTACGAGAACCAGCAGAAGGTGTTCATCGACGCCGGCCGCATCACCGAGGAAGTTCCCGTTGAGGACTATGTGCTGTTCGACGTGATGCAGGAGGCTGTGGACGCCACCTACGGCGCCTGAGCTGAATAAAACCGCATAGTACCGCAAGGGGGCATAAAGGCAGAACTTTATGCCCCCTTTTTTCGCGCCGCAGTGAAAAAATCCCCCGGCGGCGCGCAGGCTGTGGTATAATGGCGGTGAGACGAAACGAAAGGGGGAGGAGCAGCCGTGCTGGTTTTGGTTCTTGTGATGATGACGATCGCCACCATTATAGTGGTGGCCAACCGGCGGGACGTGCTCTCCGCCTATCTGAGCGGTCTTTCCGCCGGTTTTGTTGTGATGATGTGCGGCGTGGTCACCTATGTGGCCAAAATGGGCGGCTACAACACCGCCCAGCGCCTGTTCCTCTTTTTGCTGCCCGATCTGCAGCTGTGGCTCCAGAGCCGGCCCATCCCCCTGGGCACACTGGGTTATCTGGTGGCTTTGGGCCGCAGTTTGTTCCCTTATTTTCTTCTGTGCCTCGGCATCTACCACTCCAACCTTCACTGGGTGCGCCGCCACGAAAAGGCCATCCGCAGAGTCCACCTTCTGGGCACCGTCGCGCTGCTGGTCTACTACTGGCCGCCGGTGTTCCGCCTGGTGGTGGGCGGCCGCTTCTGGGTGCTGGTGGTCATGCGCCAGGTGTGCCTTGCCTGGATCGTGGTCAGTGTGCTGGCGGCCATCGCCCTGCTTTTGCAGGACTACTTCGCCACCACCTCCCCCTACTTCAAGCGCAGCATGCGCCTTGTGGTGCTGGCGCTGGTGAGCGTCACCGTGCTCTACAGCATGTACGCCATCCAGGACCCCGGCCAAATTTATAACTTCTATGTCTCGGAATACATCCGCCTCGGCTCGCTGAACTATCTGCGCACCGCGCTGTCCAGCGGGTGGAGCTGGCTGCCGCTGCTGGCCTGCACCGTGTTCTTCGTGGGGCTGGGCTCCTTCAACATGATCCACTACAGCCGCATCAGCCAGTCCGAGGCCCAGGAGGACACCACCCTCCAGCGCAAGTTCGACACCGCCTCCATGGGCGCGTCGGTGTTCGTCCACAGCATCAAAAACCAGCTGCTGGCCGCCCGCGTGGCCCACAAAAAGCTCCAGCAGGAGCTGGAAGAGCCCGAACCGGACCTGGAAAAGGTGCGCGCCTGGGCCACCTGCCTGCGGGAGATGAACGCCTCCATGCTGGAGCGGATGGAAGAGCTTTACCGCTCCATCAAGGTCAGCTACATCGAGCTGGTGCCGGTGGAGTCGGGAGAGATCGTCCAGTTGGCCCTGGCGCGGCTGGCCCAGAAATACCCGGACGCGAAGGTGCAGGTGCACCAGAGCGTGCAGGCGCAGGTGCTGGCGGACCGCATCCACATGGCGGAAGCGCTGTACAACCTGCTCACCAACGCCTGGGAGGCGGCCAGCGCCGAGAGCGGCGAGCCGAAAGTGGAGCTTCTGGTGCAGCCGGAGCGGCTGTGGCTGGACTTCATCGTGCGGGACAACGGCCCCGGCATCTCCCGGGCCGAGCAGAAGAAGATATTTGACCCCTTCTACACCAGCCGGAACACCAACAACAACTGGGGCATGGGGCTTTACTATGTGCGTCAGATCGTGAAGAGCCATCTGGGGCATCTGCAGATCAAGAGCGCCGAGGGCAAGGGCAGCACATTTTTGGTGATGCTGCCCCGGTATGTGCCCGGGCGCCAGAAACAGCATCAAGGGGGGCGGGAAGAAACATGATCACCATTCTCATTGCCGACGATTTTGACCTGCTGCGGCAGGATCTGACCGAGCTGCTCAACGCCCAGCCCGATATGCGGGTGGTGGGCGAGGCGTCCACCGGCGCGGGCATCGTGGAGCTGGCGAAAAACGTCAAGAGCGACATGATTTTGATGGACATCGAGATGGAGAACACCTCCGCGGGCATCCAGGCGGCCGAGGCCATCCACGCCGCCGACCCGAACCGCCTCATCCTCTATCTCACCGCCCACGACACCGACCGCATGATCCTCACCGCCATGGCCACCGGCGCGGTGGACTACATCGTGAAGGGCGCCGAGGACGAAGAGGTGCTGGCCCACATCCGGGCCGCGGCGGCGGGCCATCCCATGCTGAACGCGCGGGTGCAGTCCACCGTCATCCGGGAGTACGACCGCCTGCGCCGCTCGGAGCAGAGCCTGCTCTTCTTCATCAACAACGTCTCCCAGCTCACTTCCACCGAGCGGGAGCTGGTGCGCCTGCTTTTGCAGGACAAAAAGGTCAAGGAAATAGCCGCCATCCGCTGTGTGGAGGTGGTGACCGTCAAGACCCAGATCAAGGGCCTCTTACATAAGTTCGGCTGCACCCGCACCAAGGAGATCGTGGAGATGATCCGCCAGCTGAACATTTCCCATCTGTTTTAACGCCGGGCGGCGCAGCTGCCGCCCCCTCGTGATATAAGAAAGGAGAACCGTCATGTACAAATACTTCCATATCAGCGCCGCCGACCTGGGCAAGGACGCGAAGGTCCCCGTTCTCAAGCTGGGCGATTCCGGCGAAGTCTTTTATGAAATCGCCATGGAGATGGTGAACACCATCAAGGCGAACAACGCCGCCGGCAAGCACACCGTGTTCATCTGCCCCGTGGGCCCCGTGGGCCAGTACCCCATCTTCGTGCGGCTGGTCAACCGTGACCGCATCAGCCTGAAGAACTGCTGGTTCATCAACATGGACGAGTACCTCACCGACGAGGGCGAGTGGGTGGACAAGAGCCATCCGTTGAGCTTCCGCGGCTTCATGGACCGCACCGTCTACACCAAAATCGACCCCGAGCTGCTGATGCCCGAAGAGCAGCGCATCTTCCCCGACCCCCACGACCCCGAGCACATCCAGCGGGTCATCGATGAGCTGGGCGGCGTGGACGTGGCCTTCGGCGGCATCGGCATCAACGGCCACCTGGCCTTCAACGAGCCCCAGGACGAGCTGACCGCCGACGAGTTTGCCGCCCTGCCCACCCGCGTGCTGACCATCAGCCGCGAGACCCGCACCACCAACGCCATCGGCGACTACAACGGCGCCATCGACGCCATGCCCCGCAAGTGCGTCACCATCGGCATGAAGCAGATCTTGAGCGCCAAGAAAATTCGCCTGGGCGTCTTCCGTGACTGGCACCGGGCCGTGGTGCGTCAGACCGCCTACGGCGAGGTGAGCGCCCACTTCCCGGCCACCCTCATCCAGCGCCATCCCGACGCCATGGTCATCGCCAACGCCAACGCGTCGCAGCAGCCGTTCTGAAACAGGACAGGGGAGGGAAGGACCATGAAACAGCTTGTTATCACGGGCGCGCTGGTCTACACCGGCGGCCGCTTTGTGCAGCGTGAAGTGTATGTGCAGGAGGGCCGCATCGCCCAGCTGGCCAAAAAGGTGAACGCCCCGGCGGACTGCCCCCGGCTGGACCTTTCCGGCAAACGGCTGGCCCCCGGCTTCATCGACATCCACACCC
>DXBV01000049.1 GCA_019116345.1 Candidatus Allofournierella merdipullorum
TGGCGCCGCCGCCCGCCCGGATCTGGCCCAGCAGTTCATAGAACCGGCGGCAGGCGTCCTCGTTCAGCTGCCCGCCCTGCCAGATGTCTCCGGCGTAGAGGGGATAGAAGGTGTCGAACAACTGCACGGTGTTGTAGTAGGCCAGCAGTGGCATGACCTCGTTTCGTCCGTCATCATAAATGCTCGCCTCGGCGGCCAGCAGCCCCGCCAGTGTTTCCGCGTCTTTTATCGTGGTAAGGGTGGCTTCGTCCGCGCCCGCCAGCAGCGGGATGCCCCGAGCGGGCAGGGCGAACAGGCCCTGTTCCGTTTGCCACACGCCGGTCATGTTTTCCAGCATACCGCTGGTGTCCACCTTGCCGGAAAGGTCTGCCAGCAGTCCCTTCTCGATGAAGCTGTCCACCGGCATGTCGTCCAGAATGAGCACGTCCGGCCCGGAACCCGCCAGCAGCTGGGTGTTCAGCTGGGTCAGCGCGTCATCCCGGCTGCCGCTCACGGTGGTGTAGCCGTCCTCCGAGCCCTCTTCCAGGGCCCAGGTATAAGTGGCGGCGCCGCCGGTGGCCTTCTGCCAGGCGTTCACCGCCGCCTCCACCGTGTCCGAACGGTAAAGACTGAAGATGGTCAGTTCACCCCCGGCGGATACGGTCAGTTCAGAGTCCCAGCGGTAGCGCAGCAGCCGGCTGTTGCCGCTGGCCATGTTGCCGTCGCTCATCTGAACATAGAGGGTCTCGTCGTGGCCCACCGCCGCCGACTGCACAAACAGGCCCGGGTCGGAGATGGAGTAGCGGCCGCCGTCCAGCGCCAGCTCGGCGGTGGTGCCGCCCAGGGTGTAGTGCCAGAGTTTGTTCTGGTCGTCCAGCATATAATAGCCGTTGGCGCTGCCGCAGAGGAAGCGGCTGCCCATCTCCAGCTCGGGCAGTTCCATCTGCACCGGCGCGCCGGACAGGTCGCAAGCGTTCAATTCCATGGAGGTGGTCGTGGTCAGCAGGGTGTCACCGCAGGCGGCCACCGCCACGATGTCCGGGCTGAAAGCCAAGCTCGCCTCGCCGGCCGGCAGAGTGTCCAGCTTTTGAGCTGTGCCGTTCTCCACCGCGAAGTAACTGGTCTCGGAGGTTTTTTCGGCGTTCTCGGTGATGACAGTCACCGACCAGAAGAGTTTTCCATCCTGGGTGAGGTAGGCGGTGGGATAAGCGATGCCATCCCCCACCAGGGCGGCCAGCTGCTCAAAGCCGCTGCCGCTCTGCTCCTGCCACTGGCCGTCCTGGCCCAGGGCATACCAGTGGGCCGTCTGCTGGGCAAGGGGCGTGGCGGGGTTCTCCACCGTGAAGGCGTTCAGAACGCCGTCCACCACAAAAAGGCCCACGTTGTAGTTGTGGTCGGGGCTGACGTCCTCCTCTACATAGCCGCCGGTGGGCGCGGCGGAGTGGGCGCCGGAGGACGCGTTGGAATCGTCCCCGCCGGAACAGCCGGCCAGCATCGCGGCGGCAAACAGGGCGGCCAGCGCCCCGCAAACGAGCCTTAAAGGTTTTTTCATGTCGGGTTTCTCCTTTCGGTTTTGCTCTGCCGCCATTGTAACAGGCAAATCTCTAAGCATTCTCTAAGATTTTTTAGAGATTGTTTAGAGGTCCGGCGTGGTAGTATAATTGTATCATTTCATGGAAAGGCCGGGTGGCACTGTGAGAATTTTACTGGTGGAGGACGAAAAAAATCTGCGGGAGGCATTGCGGGATACTCTGTCCGCGGCGGGCTATACAGTGGAGTGCTGCGCCAACGGCCCCGATGCGCTGGACGCTCTCTGCGAGGGAGGCTGCGACCTTGCGCTGCTGGACCGGATGCTGCCGGGGCTGGACGGCCTCTCCGTTCTGCGCCAGGCCCGCGGGGCGGGCGTGCGCACGCCGGTGCTGGTGCTCACCGCACTGGACGCGGTGGGTGACCGGGTGGAGGGGCTGGACGCCGGAGCGGACGACTATCTGGCCAAGCCCTTTGCCGCCGAGGAACTGCTGGCCCGGGTGCGGGCGCTGAGTCGTCGCCCGGCGGAGTGGGAACAGGCGGTCTTTCGCCGGGGCGACGTGGAACTGCGCCTGCAGGACCGGCTGCTCACCGGGCCTACCGGTTCCCACACTCTCTCCCGGCGGGAATGCGCCCTGCTGGATCTGTTTTTGCGCAATCCCGGCGTCACCCTGCCCCGGGAACGCATCCTGCTGAACGTCTGGGGCCCGGACAGCGACGTGGAGAGCGGCAATATCGATAATTACATCCATCTGGTGCGCCGGCGGCTGCGGCTGGTGGGCAGCCGGATGGAGCTGACCACCCGGCGGGGCGCGGGCTACTGCCTGGAGGCGGACAAATGCTGAGGCGGCTGCAGACGCGCATCGCGCTGCTGGCGGCGGTGCTCACCGGGGCAGTGCTGGCCGGGGCGCTGCTGTTTGCCTACGGGGTGGCCCGGCAGCAGTATGTGGCCGGCCGCGTCTCTGCTTTCGAGTCGGCGGTGAACCAGCTGCAATACCAATGGGACCGCTACGACCAGCTGGACGGCGACTGGCTGGCCCGGCTGGAGGCCCAGAACGACATGAAGTTGCTCCTGGCGGAAAACGGCCAGCCGTTGCTCCACACGCTGCGGCTGGGGCAGGAGGACCGGGCGGTGCTGGACGAGGCGGTGCGTATCGCGGAAGAACAGCACGGCCTTTCTCTCGACGCGCCGCCTCTGGCGGGCAGCCAGAGCGCCAGTTTCACCTTTTCGGCGCAGGGCGGCGCCTGGCGGGCGGAACTGCGGCTGGACGGCAGCGCCGGCGGCCGCTGGACGAGCCTTCTGGCGGTGCAGTCCCTCGCCCCCGAGGCCGCCCACGCCCGGCAGCTGGCGGGGCTGTTCATTCTGGCGGGAGTCGCCGGTTGGGCGGGTCTGGGGCTGGTGTGCTGGTTTGTGGCGGGCCGGGCGGTGCGCCCGGTGGGCCGCGCCATGGAAGAGCAGCAGCAATTTTTGAGCGCCGCCGGCCATGAACTTCGCACCCCGCTGGCGGTGATCCGCGCCAACGCGGCGGCCGCCGCCGGCAAGCCGGAGCAGGCGGGCCGGTATTTGGAGGTCATCGACGGCGAAAGCCGCCGCATGGGGGCGCTGGTGGACGACCTGCTGCTGCTCAGCGCGGGGGCCAGCGCCCGAGCCCGGCTGCGCCGGGAGCCCCTTGAGCCGGACACCTTCCTGCTGGATTTTGCCGAGAGTATGGAGCCGCTGGCCCGCAAACGGGGACGGGGGCTGCGGGTGGACCTGCCCTCCGGGGCGCTGCCCGCCGTGAGCGCCGACGCCTTCCGGCTGCGCCAGCTGCTGACCATTCTTGTGGACAACGCCCTGCGCTTTGCCCCCGCAGGCAGCGAAGTGGAGCTGCACCTTTCGGAAAAGGGCGGGCGGGTGCGCTTTGCGGTGGCGGACTGGGGCCCCGGTGTGCCGGACGCGGATAAAAAGCGCATTTTCGGGCGGTTTGTCCGTGGCGCTCAGGCGGAGGACGACGCCCGCCACTACGGCCTGGGCTTGGCGGTGGCAGCCGAGCTGACCGCCCTCCACGGCGGCCGGCTTTGGGTGCAGGATACCCCGGGTGGTGGTGCTACCTTCTGCCTGGAACTGCCAAGGGCAGATGATCCGGGAGACATGAAACCGGGACGGGGACTTGATAGAAAAGATAAATGATTCCCCTGGGGATTCACGCAAACTAAGGCCCTCTGTGCAGGCAAACAAACCTGTACAGAGGCCTTGGTTGTTGAGGAGGCTGCTTGGTGTGAATTTGAGCGAATGGTCCGGCTTGCATGACCCATTCGCATTGTTCGGATTCAGGCTTATGCCTGGTAGTTTCGCTCTTTTTCGGCGGTCGGGCATAGCGGCGACAGCTGCCAACGCTGTCTATGCTGTGTAGCACGGCTAGAATAGCCTGTATCTCCCTGTACAGCGTGGAAGAACATTTATATCTGTTCTCAGAGAATCTCTGCGTCCGCTGAATGGAATCGTAAGAAGATGCTTTATCAAAACTCAATGCTGTATTCCAGAATGGTCCTGCTCTCGCGTTGAACATTTTGACTGAAAGAGGCTGAGCCGGTGCACTTAATACCGCTTAGGATGGCGCTGATTTGTGCAGAGTCTTCTTCTTTTGCGCCAAACAGGCGATTGCACTGAAAACGATAGGTCTTTGATTCGATTTTGTTAGAACCGTCGCTGGTGCGCATGCGAACCAGTTTTACAATATCGCTCTCATTCTTAAAATAAACGAGGGGAGGAATCACGGGAGATGTGTGACCACTGAATCTTACGTCCGCAGCGATTTCAACGCTTGAAAACTCATCCACGGAAGTCGCACGCTCCGTGGACACAGACTCCATCTGCGTCTTCGCGGTTGCCTTAACTTTTTGGGCCGCCAGCGACTTCTTATCCTCCTTAAAGCTGATGCGGACATGCTTTGCCCCAAGATCTTGTGCGACCACTTCCAGCTCATTCACAAGGGCTTTGCGAATGAAGTCAAAGTATTCGTCCAAGGCGATATAGACCCCGCGCTGATAGGGGTCCGCCAGGAAAACACCTTTGGCTGCAGTGGGGTAAAAGGCAAGCTTCAACTGCGGTATATAGTCCTCATAAAGATTCAGAAGCTCATATCCTTTTGCAGACTGGTAGTAGCCTACAGCACCGCGGCACACTTCACTTTCGCTGCGCCTTTTGTCCCGTGCGACAACAGACACAATGCTCGGCTGCGCTACAGCGACGTCGCCATCGGTGAAGGGAAGAGTATCCGGGAAGACCGGCTTTAGATTCTTAAGGTCGAGTTCCAGCCGTGCCTCGGCGAAGGCTTGGCTCATGGCGGCACTCCCGGCTTTAAGTCCATGCCCGGCCGCAATAGCAGCGCCTTTTACCGCCTCTCCTGCGCCCTCCAGATTCTCCCGCGTCAGACCAAAATCCTCAGCGTCAATTTTTCCGTTGCCGTTTCGATCCACAGCGTGCATGACGGAGTTCTGAGCCTTGACTACGGTTTCTTTTGCATGGGCACCAAGACTGCCGATTGCCTTGCTCAAAGCGCCCGGAGCCTTCTCGGCAGGCATAAGTTCGCTTTTTTCACATTCCTTTTTCATGTTTAATTCCTCCTCAAAGGGTATTTCGAAATATGGTTTGAAATTTTCGCGAGAGGAAAGCACAAAACAATGTTATGAGCAATTTATAAACTATTAAATCTATCATACAAAAACCATGTGAGAAAAAACAGCCCCCCTGCGATATTTTGTTGCAGTGGCTAGGCGGGGTCTGTCCGCTGTGGTATCATATATGCAGGAAGGCGGTGAAGTCGGAATGACGCTTCTTCGAGGTAATTTCTCGGTGCAGGGAATCGTCTGATAGCAGACTGCATCGAGTAAAGGAACTGTTATCAGCGGAACTGCACCGGATCGCAAGGACAACAGCAACGCGAAAAAGGAGCGGTTTTGAATGAACAGAACAGAATTGTATCGGCAATGGCTGCGGGAAGAAGACGCGGCGCGGATGAAGGGGTGGGACTTTTCCCATCTGCGCGGGCGCTATGAAGAGGAGCAAGACCTCCCTTGGGACTATGAGCAGGTCGTGCGCGCATTTTTGCAGCCGGACAAAGAACTGCTGGATATGGACACGGGCGGTGGAGAGTTCCTGTTATCGTTGGGGCATCCCCACGATAAAACCAGCGCCACCGAGGGCTGGCTGCCGAATGCGGACCTTTGCCGCCGACGGCTTGTCCCTCTGGGAATACGGTTTGAGCAGGCGGATGGCGGCGGGCCGATGCCCTTTGCGGATGGAGCATTTGATCTGATCCTGAACCGCCACGGCAGTTATGACCCGGCGGAGATATTCCGCCTGCTGCGCCCCGGCGGGGTGTTCGTCACCGAACAGGTGGGGGCGCATAACGACCGGGAACTGGTAAAACTGCTGCTGGGCGAACTGCCGCTGCCGTTCCCGCGGCAGACCCTCGCCTGCGCCGCTGCGGATGCTCAAATCGCCGGCCTGCGGGTGCGGCACGGCGAGGAAGCCTTCCGTTCCATCCGCTTTTGGGACGTGGGTGCGCTGGTGTGGTTCGCCCGCGTGCTGCCCTGGGAGTTCCCGGGCTTCTCGGTGGATGTCTGCCGAAAGCAACTATATTGCGCACAAGAGATTTTGGACCGCGACGGTGTGATCGAGGGAACAATCCATCGGTATTTGCTGGTGGTGCAAAAGGATAAATAAAGAAGAGGGCCGGGCTTTCGCATAAACGAAAGCCCGGCCTGTTTGTTCTGCCTGTGAAATGGCGCTTATTGAAGAGTGAACGCTGCCCTGATACGCCCTGCAGCGGGAGCTATCCCCTCGAAGCCTACGCACCGGCTGTGGCAGTGCACTGCCAGCAGGCAGTTGCGGTCCCGCAGCTGGATGACGTGCAGGTCCCGGCAGAACCGCCGGTCGGCTTCGGCGCCATAGGGCGGCGGCTTTTGGTGCAAAAATCGCTGCAGCGGAAAGGTCAGCCCCAGCTCCATCAGCTCACCTCGTGGGGAATGAGGATCTTTTCCACCTGGATGGCCCTGCCGAAGACCTGGGCCCGCATCAGGGTGATCTCCTGGTGGAACCGCCGCGGCCCGCAGCTGCCGGGATTGAGCCACAGCATATCCCCGCGCCGTTCCTCGCTGTACTTGTGGGAGTGGCCGAACACCACCACGTCCGCCCCGGTCAGGACCGCGGGCACGTCCTTTTTGTTGTGTACCATATAAAACCGAACACCCTCGAGGGTGACAGTTAGATCGTGGGGTATGGCCCCGGCCCAGTCCTTGTCATTGTTGCCCCGCACCACATACAGCGGCGCGAAGCTGGAGAGCTTATCCACCGCCGCCTGGGAGTTGATGTCACCGGCATGGAGGATGGCGTCAGCCGCTTGCAGCAGTTCCAGCACCGCCGGCCGCAGCAGACCGTGGGTGTCAGACAGGATGATGAGGTTCATAATTCTCTCCTTGGGGGGATTCCCCTAAAACACAATCAGCGCAGTTTGAAACAGTTGCCCCATGGGCCAGCTAACATGGAAGCCACGCAGAGACACACGGTTTCCGCGTGCTCGGGACGCAGCAGGAACCAGTAATACCGCAGGGAGGTGCGGGTGAATTTCAGCCCCAGACCCTCCGCTCCTTGTATCCGCTCGTCCTGCAACAGCTTGTTGTGCTGGTCCGTGTAAAAACTGTCCTGGCGGCGGGCTTTGTGTTGATAGTAGATGACGCTGGCCCCCTGCTGATAGTAGTCGAACAATTCCTCCGGCAGCACATATTTGTTGGCTTTTTTGCTTCGCCGGGCCGATGGCACCATCAGGCCGTTATCCGGGTCGACAAATACAAGCTCGCAGCCGTTCAGCGCGGCCAGCGCCCGGCGGTGCCAGTCGGCGCGCTTTCCCTCGCGTTCGAGGAAGGATACTTTCCTAAAATCCAAGGGCTCGTTATAAAAGACAGCGTCAAGAATGTCGGGTGTCTCCAGAGATTCCACCCGCCGCTGCTTTGTATCTAGAATCTGTGCCAGCGACGCCCACAGCTGAGGGTCACAGTCCTGATAGGTATTGTCATGGGCGTATTGTGTGAACCGCCCGTCTTCGTTGTGGTCTTCGTCGGGCGTCCGATACCAGTTGACGCCAACCCGAAACCCGGCCGCCGCGAGGCAGCGAAGCATACCCAGCTTGCCGTAATCGCCGATGTCGCCTGTATAGCGGTCCTGCATGGGAAATCCTCCTTCAAGCCGGCAGAAGCGGCTCTCACACAAAGTCTCTTGTGGACTGTTTGCGTAGCGTATGGTCGAGAGATCTTACTGTTATTATACAGGCTCTGTGCCGCCTGTTCCAGCCTTTTAAGCCGCCTGTTGCTGTTCGCGAAGCCTGGTTCAAGCCGGATTTGTGTTCGAATAACTCCCCGCAGAAACAGAAAGCAGCCTCCTTGCCGGGAGGCTGCTTTTGTCATTCTTCGGGAATCTCCAGCCGGGCCAGGGCGTAGTCGATGCACATCTGCACCAGTTCGTTGCGGGTGCGGCCTGTTTGGGCGGCCACATCCTCCAGTTTGGCGAGCATCGTGTCCGGCAAACGCACCGAAACCACCGTGGATTTACCCACAGCCGGTTTGCGATGCGGAACGATAAACTTGTCCTCCTGCGCCATGTTGCACCTCCGCCGATATTTTCTTGTAGTTATTATGGCGCACAATGGTGTATGATTTATATATTACAAATATGTAATACAAAATGTATTTCGAGGAGGGTAAGCCATGGACAAGCGATCGTTCACCTGCTGCTTCACAGGGCACCGCAATCTGCCGATTGAGCAGGAAGAGGAAATATGGAAACGGGTGTATGCCTGTTTGGAGCCATTGCTGGAGGAGGGCGTTCGCTACTTCGGTGTGGGCGGCGCGCTGGGCTTCGACACGCTGGTGGCGGAAAAGCTGCTGGCGCTGCGGGAGAGTCGCCCCGAGATACGGATCATTCTGGTGCAGCCCTTCCCAGGCTACCAAAGCCGCTGGACGCCCGCCCAGCAGGCCCGTGCGGCGGCGGTGGAGGCGCGGGTCGACAAGGTGGTCGTCTGCTGCCAAACGCCCAGCCGTGAGGCCTTTCTGGCCCGAGACCGACACCTGGTGGATGGCTCCTCTTGCTGCATCGCCTGGTGCACCCGCACCACCGGCGGCACCGCCTACACCCTGCGCTACGCGCAAAAGCAGGGCCTGCGGGTGTGGAACGTGGCCCAGCCCAGCGAGTGGACATGATTTTGCCTTGCCGAAAGCCCTCGGCGTACCTATAATGGAAGGTAGCAAGAGGGAAGATGACACAGATGACCGAAGTAGTAGCAGCTCTGATTTGGGGCAAGGACAAATTCATGATCTGCCAGCGCCCGGCCCACAAGGCCCGGGGCCTTCTGTGGGAGTTCGTGGGCGGCAAGGTGGAGCCGGGCGAGACCAAGCAGCAGGCTCTCATCCGGGAGTGCCGGGAGGAGTTAGCCGTCATGCTGGACGTGGGCGACGTGTTCATGGAGGTGACCCACGAATACCCGGACCTAACGGTGCATCTGACCCTGTTCCACGCCGCCATCCGGGAGGGCATGCCCAAAAAGCTGGAGCACAACGACATCCGCTGGATCACCGTGGGCGAGATCGACCAGTATGAATTCTGCCCGGCGGATGAGGTGATTTTGGATAAGATTCGCCGAGTACACAGAAACGTGTGAGATGGTAAAGTCCGCCTTGTTGTTCGCTTTTGCGCATTACGGGAGGGGAAACACAATGAGCAATTCATTGGAACGCCAGAAGTTTGAAGCGGCTTTTGCGAAAAGACTAGGAAAAACTCCGCCCGAGTTTGTGCAGCAAAAGCTACATTCCGGATCGATCGTTGCGGACATTCGCTATCAGTACGAGATCATGGCTGTGGAGATTGCCCGGCAAAGTGGTTGCCGAAAGCAAGACTTTTCGCTCTATTATCCGCCAAATGCTTCCTTGCCGCCAGAGCGGCCGGAAAAGCAGGAAAGGCCAGTTGCAACAATGCAAAAGAAAAGCTATCACAAATTGGTTCGAGATCGCATCCCTGAAATTATAGAGGCAGACGGGAAAACTTGTGTCTGGGAAACTCTCTCCGATGCGGATTACCTGCGCCTGCTGGACGAAAAGTTGAACGAGGAACTGGCAGAGTACCAGCAGAGCAAATCCCTGGAAGAACTGGCCGATTTGCTTGAAGTTCTGGGAGCCGTGGTAATGGCACGGGGCTATACCTGGAACCAATTGACGGCATTGCGCAAAGAAAAACGCGAGCAGCGGGGCGGGTTTGAAAAGCGAATTCTTTTGAAAGAGGTTCAGAGCATAAGGAAAAGCGCTGAGCAGGAACGCCCACAGAATGCTGGTAAGCCGTGGACAAAAGAGGAAGAAAACAGACTGGTGCGGAATTTCCGCAATGGTAATGCAATCTCTGAACTTGCGCGGCAGCACCAAAGAACCGAAAATGCCATCCGTATTCGATTGGAGCAATTGGGAGAAATCGAACCCGGTACCAAATGAGGTGGATATATGCCTACTTACCATTCCGTCTCCGGCAGCGCGGCCGAGGATCTGTTCATCGAATGACTACCTGATCGTGGACGAAGCCCATCATGCCTCCGCCGATACATACCAGAAGATTCTGTCCTACTTCAAGCCTGCCTTTACCCTGGGCTGACCGCCACACCGGAACGGACGGACGACGGCAAAGTCATTCTGGAAATTTTCAAAAATACGGCCCACAAACTAGATATCCAGACGGCGGTGGAGATTGGTGAGCTGGTGCCCATCCGCTGCATCCGCATCCACACCAACATTGACCTAACCAAGGTGCGGTTCAATAGTGTGCAATACAACATCCGGGACCTGGAGAGCAAGATCTATGTGCCGGAGCGCAACCGTCTTGTTGTGGATACTTGGCTGCAGTATGTCCGGGACAAGCGCACGGTGGTGTTTTGCGCCTCGGTGAAGCACGCCGAGCAGATCGCCGAATTGTTCCGGGAGGCAGGCGTGCGGGCTGCGGCGGTTTCCGGCGGCATGAAACAGGCAGAACGCAAGGAGTTTCAGGACAAGTTCGTCAGCCGGGAAATCCAGGTGCTTTGCGCCTGTGATCTGCTCAACGAAGGGTGGGACTGCCCGGAAACGGAAGTCCTGTTCATGGCCAGACCCACCATGTCCCGGGTGCTCTATACTCAACAGCTGGGCCGCGGAATGCGGCTCTATCCGGGCAAAGAAAGCCTAATGGTCTTTGACTTTGTGGACAACGCCAGCCAGTACAATATGCCCCAGTCGCTGCATCGTCTATTCAAACTGAAAGAATACCGCCCCGGTCAACTAGCCGTGGCCCCCGGTGCGCAAAAGGTCGCCGAAGCGGAACTGTATGCAAAAGGGGAGAAGCCGGAGGTGCTGATCGACTGGCCGGTGGATGCCACCGATTACGAGCTGGTGGACATCTTCAACTGGCAGGATGAGGCGGAAGGGATGATATCCCAGATGGAATTCGTCCGTCGTGTGGACGTGCAGACCGAGACCATCGAGCGCTATGTACGAGAGGGTAAGCTGGTGCCCGACCTGGTTGTGCCCATGAGTGAGCATCGGACCTTTAAGTATTTCAAAGAGGAAACGCTGGAGAAATATGCTGCTCAGTACGGCTGGACTTTGATCGACGACTCCAACCGCAAGGAGCTGCTCCTGGACATGATCCGCCAGATGGATATGAGCTATTCCTACAAGCCGGTGCTGATCAAGGCTATTTTGCTCTATGCTGATGATAAGGGCCGCATTAAGCTGGACGACATTGTTTCGTATTTCCGCTCTTACTACGAAGGCCGGCGAGCTGCCGGGCTGGTGGTGGAAAAGACAAACAGCATCTTTGCCAAGGGCGGTTACACCGATAAAGAGGCGGAACGAAATATTTTGGCCAACCCCTTTAAACGGTTTGAAGACATGCAGATGCTCCGGCATACCAAGACCTTGGGCATTGTCCAGGTGGACGACGCAGTGTGGAAGAAACTCACAAAAGAAGAAAAGGCGGAGATGGAGAGGATTTGTGACCAGAAGCTGGCAGAATATTTTGATAGAATGGTCTAAAGCATGCGCGGAACGGAAAGTTCGATTAAAGCTACGCGTGGACTATGGCATTTAGCAATGATAAAATTTAAGAGATGTTTTAATAACATATATTACGTATAGGAGGAGAATAAACATGTTTAAAGTTCCTAAATTCTTTTGGATAAGCTATGTTATTGAAGATTTAGCGGGAGGAGAGATATTGAAAAAAAGAGGCGCCTTAGATATGCGCAGGCAAATTGAAATACTTGTGATTGATGATGAAGTATTTACCGTTGGGAAAAAGCTCGAAGCAAATAATTTCCGCCTTACCTATAAAAAAGATATTGGAAATGTGAAAGATGTTAGTGAATATCAAATCATTCTGTGTGATATTAAAGGAGTAGGGGTAGAACTCGATAGTAAATATGAAGGTGCTTTTATCATAAAAGAAATCAAAGTTAATTATCCGACAAAGCAAGTTGTTGCCTATACTGGTAGCAATTATGATGCATCTTACAATGACTATTTGTGTTATGCAGATGAAATTGTAAAGAAGGGGTTAGATGCAGAAGAATGGATCGATATATTAGATGAAGAAATTAATAAATGTGTCGACCCGATGTATCAATGGAAAAAGGTTCGCTCAAAACTGTTAGAAAATGGCACGTCGATTCTTGATGTAGCAAAATTGGAATCTGCATATGTCTCTGCCGTAAAGAAAAGAAGTTTTGATAGTTTTGAAAAATTAGCAAATCAGATGAGTCCACAAGGAAGTCAGTTTATCAAAGAATTATTATCCTCAGCGGCAATTTCGGTGGTTTTAAAAGGAGTCGGCTTATGAAAAGGATGTTTCCAGTGTTAAAGGCTGATGAGAAAAATGAAATAGAGGACGGATCAATTATTGAAGCTTTGCCTTATTGTAAAGAGAATTGTAACAGAAAATCCTGTTCGAAATTTTATAGTCAATTACAACACGCAGAAACTGGGTTCTATATATGTCCAATAGGTTTAAGTGCCTATGTATCAAGCATGAAAGATTCCCGCACCATTTATACTTCCATGAGAATTAAAGGACACTATAACAAAAAAACTGCTTCAATATTAGAACAAAGTGGTTTGGAAGAGAAATGTTTTGGACCTGTAATTGGGGAAGAAATGTTTTTTAGATTAAAAGCTTGTGATACCCAAGTGAGGGATCAAGAATCTATAGTAGAGAGTACAAAAAATATTCATGCCGAGTTACTTCACGACATCAGAAAAATATGTGCGCATATCAAAAACAAGAGTGAAGAAATTATTAGGTTGGATGAGCATGCTGAAGAAGTGTCTAAAAATTGCAACA